>JAJFTY010000106.1 GCA_021372695.1 Deltaproteobacteria bacterium | reverse complement strand
TGATCGCCGATTCGGCGCCGTACCGGTAGTTCGTCACCGGAAGATACTTCACGATTTTCCCCGTGGGGCTCAGGAAGATCAGAACCGTTGGATGGTTAAAGCCGTGGATCTCCCGCTGGAACCGGAAACCGACGGACCGGGTCAGGCGCTCGATGCTCTCGTGCCCCCCGGTCAGAAAAGACCACCCCTTCTCCGCGGCGGACGAACCGGAAGCCTTGATGTAGTTGCGTTTCGCGTCGCGTGCGATCCCGGGAGTGTCGGTCTCGTCGAAACTGACCGTGATGATCCTGTAGTCCGTGCCCGCAGAGAGGGCGAGTCTGGGAAGCGCCTGGGCGAGGCCGCTCAGGATGAGCGGGCAGATGTGTTCGCAGGTGTAGTATACCAGCGTCAGAATGGCCGGCTTCCCGAGGAGGCTCTCCAGCCTGACGTCCGCGCCGCTTTCATCGCGAAAGACAAGCCCCGATGGGATGACCTCCCCGGCTTTTTCTTCGATCCCGATCTCCCCGCCCGCGGGTTCTCCGGGCAGCGGATTTTCGTGTCCGTACCCCACGCCCGGCAGCAGGAGAATCGCAAGGGATAAAATCCACAGGACCGTCTGCACTTTCTCGACCGCTCCTCTCCGCCTTTTTCGCCTCGGGCAAAGCCCTTATGAACTTCACATTTTACTTGAAGGTTTTGAGGATATACTCAGCAATAGCTTTGGCTTCCGCGTCAGCGATCATTTTCGTATCGAATTTCGTCATCCCGGGACCCGGGTCTCTCATCTTCTTGATGATATCCGCAGGGGTCCGGATGCCTTCCCTTTCCAGAGCCTTCCTGTCGAGCGTGTCGTCAGGGTTGATGATATTCCCCCCATTGGGATGACAGACTACGCAGTTCTTTGTGAAACCCTCTTCCCCCGGCGAAGCGCCCTGCGCAGCTTCTACAGCCACGGAACCGCAGAACAATCCGGCCGAGAGCATCACCACGCCGATCCAGTAACGTTTCATCATTTCTCTATACCTCCCTGTCCGAAATCAACCATCCATGAGATGAAGGGCTGCCCCCCATCCGACTGGCCTTATTCTTTTTAAGACTTAATGTCTTTCGCCAGTTGGCGCAATGAGGAGAAAGTGGAGGGCAATTGGTATGAATAAACTACCATTGAAGCCTGTCCCGTCCGGGGACGCCCTGGCCCTGGAACGCACGATTGACACGGCAAGACGCAACAGGCCGCATCCATAGATTTCACCTATCATTACCCATACCACAACCCCACGTTGTTTTCAGTCCGACAGGCCATAAAATGACTTTCGGGACCGTCCAACGGATCAAGATGCAGACCACGAACCGCCGTTCCGGGTGAATGGGATGGGACGATGGACGACAATTCCGTCGGTTGAAAACGGGCAAGAAGCGGATCGAAGCTGGAGCCAATGGATGAATCGGGTCAAGGGGTCCAACGAACAGGATGAATTCGGGAGAGATCCGGCGGATGGATCTCGCATAAACGGCCCGTCCGGCGAAACCATCGACTTCCATTCCGGAGAGTTCAACCGGACGGACAATCTGAGCGACTATTCGGGAAACTATCGAACCTTCGAACCGCTCGGCGGCATCGTCACGGCGGACATGCGGCATCAGGCGGAGCGCCTGAGCGCCAACAGGGCCAGCGATACCGGGGCCGTTTCCGGGGCTCCGACGGAATCGAGCCCGGCCCTGAGCGAGGCGGACTTCCCGACCGACGCCGGGCCGCTGACGGTCATCTCCCGAGGCCGAACCCTGATTGTCGATCCCAAGGCCGACCGTGGCATGGCCTGCGCCGAAATCCTCCGGGGCCAGGGCCTCGATTGTACGCTCTGGGTGACGAAAGAGGAATCCCGGCCCAGGACGTTTCCCCGCCTTGCTCCGTACAGGATGATCGAAGCCGGCACGCTTTCGATTACCGGTGCATTCGGTGGCTTTTCCGCCGTGGCCCGCACGGAAGGACCCCGCGCCCCGGACCCCAGAAACGCCGTGGACGAAGCAACCGTTTTCGACCTGGTCCTCGACCTCCAGACCACGCCGGCTTACACCGGAGGTCCGACACCGATGGGATATTACGCGCCCGGGACGGATCCCGCGGCCCTCTCCGAAGCGATGGATGAGCTCCCGGAAATGAGAGGCCGCTTTCTCCGGCCGCGATTCACCGTTTTTCGGAAAGACCGGTGTCTCCACGGCCGGTCTCGCACCCGCGACTGCCGCCGCTGCCTCGACATCTGCCCCGTCGGCGCGATCCGATCAGCCGGGCGGACCGTTTCCGTGGATCCCTATCTTTGTCAGGGTTGCGGCAGTTGCGCCCTGGTCTGTCGCGCGGATGCCATTCAAATGATGCACCCCTGCCCAATCGACCTGCTGGTCCGCCTGCGGGACACACTCGAAACGACAGCCGGTGGCGCTTCCTCCGGGCCGACGCTGGTGATCTCCGACTCAGGAGCGGCCGGGGTCCGAGAACAGCCCGAAGTTGAGGCGAAAGATCGGGACGCCTTCCTCATTTTCAACGTGGATCAGATCGGCCGTGTGGGTCTGGAGATGCTCCTGACCGCCTTGGCGCACGGCGCCGGCCGGGTCACCGTGGCCTGCGGCCCGGAAAACCCGGCCGCCATCCAAGAGGCAGCCGCGCAGCAGGTGCAAATGGGCCGGGCCATCCTGAAGGGGCTCGGCATGGCCGGGGAGAGGGTCCAATTTACCGTTTTACCTGCGCCGAGCCCGAAGCCTGAACCGGCTTCCCCCGAAATGCCGTCTTTCGAAGGGTCGCAGGAGAACGGCCCGGCACGCTCCGCGACGTCGTCCGCCCAAGCGGATACGCGAACGCTGGTGAGAGAGGCAGCACAGCGTCTCTACGATCAATCGGGCAGAAAGGATCCGGAGCTGCCCCTGCCCACCGGCGCGCCCTTCGGTGCGATCCAGATCGATCGGGCTGTCTGCACGCTCTGCATGGCCTGTGCGACCGTCTGTCCTACCCGGGCGCTTTCGGCCGGCGGTGACGTGCCCCGGATCGAACTGATCGAATCGCGCTGCCACCAATGCGGGCTCTGCGAGGCGGCATGCCCTGAAAAGGCGCTGCGCCTGACTCCCCGCATGCTCTGCGATCCCAAAGCGGTTGACACCCCTGCCCTCCTCAATCAGGCCGAGCCCCTCCGGTGCATCGAATGCGGCGTCCCCTTCGCGTCGCAGGCCATGGTCGACCGCATCCGGACCAAGCTCAAAGGCCACTGGATGTACCTTGCCGACCGGCAATTGCGCCGTCTTCAGATGTGCAGAACCTGCAGAACACAGGATGCGCTCCGCGACCGGGAGATGAACTCATGGAACCAGATCTGAAAGAATCGAGCTCGCACACGCCGGGATGGTTCGCTGCCCACGCGGCCAGCCGCGCGGAGATCTACGCCATGCTGGCAACGCTTCTGGAGCAGCCCCCCACGGAAGAGCTCCTGCAACTGCTGCAGAACCTTCAGGGCGATGAGGCCCTTCCGGGTAAGACGGGAGATGCCATCGCCGCACTCAGGCAAGCGGCGCAGGACTCCTCCCCTGCCGAACTCGAAGAGGAGTTCAACAGCCTCTTCATCGGCCTGGGGAGCGGCGAGATGGTGCCGTACGCCTCATGGTACCTGGAAAAGAGGATCCAGTCATCACCCCTGGCCGCCCTGCGGTCGGATCTCATCGAAATGGGGATCGTGCGGCAGACCGATTGCCACGAACCGGAAGATCATGCGGGCATCCTGTGCGAAATCATGGCGATCCTCTCGCGGAAGCCGGAAGTCTCCCCGGCAACAGAGGAGCAGTTCTATCGCCGGCATATCGCTCCCTGGATGGCGACCTTTTTCCAGGATTTGCAGAAGGCGAAAAGCGCTGAGTTTTACAGGCCGGTAGGCCTGCTGGGCAGCTCTTTCCTGGTGACGGAGGGCGAATATCTGAACCGGGGTACCGATACCCCAAACCATAAAAGGAGGATCTCATGATGAACATCGATCTATCGGGCAACCGGCGGACGTTCCTGAAACGGGCCGCACTCTTCGGCTGGTTGGGCGTCCTGCTCGTCTCCGGCCGGCCGGCCGCTGCCGGGCCAAAGAAAGAACTTCCGGCACCGTCCCCTGCCAGTCAGGGGTACCGGCTGACCGAACACGTGAAGAAATATTATGAAACGGCGAGATAGTCGGCGCAGCCGATTTGAAAAGTTCCGCAACGGGAACGAAGCCGTTTCGAGCCGGGCGTGAATCAATGTCGTCATTGCCGCCACCTTCCGGCGGCCGCTCCGCCCGGGATGCAATCCCGGATGGATCTAATGCGATTGGAGGCCAAGAGAAATGAAACCATTCAAGAAAAAGTGGCTGCGGCGGATCTCCTCCGAACTGGCTCCGCAAAAAGGAATCTCCCGCCGGACATTCCTGAATAGCAGCGCCGTGACCCTGGGAACCGGCGCGCTGCTGGGGCTCCTCCCGCTCTCCTGCGTGCGGGAGGCGACGCTGGAGGAGAAGAAGAATTTCCCCCGTCCCGATGCAAAGACCGAATACCGCAGGACCATCTGCACCCACTGTGCCGTCGGATGCGGCATCATCGCCGAGATCCAGAACGGCGTCTGGACCGGCCAGGAACCCGACTTCGAGTCTCCCATCAATCTTGGAGCCCATTGCGCCAAGGGCGCTTCGGCCCGGGACCACGGTTTCGGCCACCGGCGCGTGAAATTCCCCATGAAGCTCGAAAACGGCACGTGGAAACGCCTTTCCTGGGACCAGGCCATCAATGAGATCGGCGACAAGCTCCTGAAGATCCGCCAGGAGTCGGGGCCGGACGCCCTCTTCTTCTGTGGCTCTTCCAAGGCGAGCAACGAAGGGGCCTACCTCCAGGGGAAATTCGCCGCCTTCTGGGGGACGAACAACGTCGACAACCAGGCGCGGATCTGCCATTCCACGACAGTCGCCGGCACGGCGGCCACCTTTGGCTATGGCGCCATGACCAACTCCTTCAACGACATGCACAACTCCAAGGCGATGCTTTTCCTCGGCAGCAACGCCGCCGAGGCCCACCCGATCGCCATGCAGCACGTGCTCAGGGCAAAGGAGTCCGGCTCGAAGATGATCGTCGTCGACCCGCGCTTCACCCGCACAGCCGCCCACGCCGACATCTACGCGCGGCTCCGCTCCGGCACGGATATTCCGTTTCTCTACGGCCTCCTCTGGCACATCTTCAAGAACGGCTGGGAGGACAAGGAGTACATCGCAAAGCGGGTCTTCGACATGGACGATGTCCGCAAGGAGGCCGCCAAATGGCCGCCGGACGTGGTGGAAAACGTCACGGGCATCCCCGGGGACAAGGTGCGCCTGATCGCCCAGACCATGGCGGAAAACCGGCCAAGCACCATCGTCTGGTGCATGGGGCTCACCCAGCACCACATGGGCACCCAGAACGCGCGGCTCTTCTGCATCCTGCAGCTCGCCCTGGGGAATGTCGGCAAATCCGGCGGCGGCGCGAACATCTTCCGCGGCCACGACAACGTCCAGGGGGCGACCGACGTCGGCCCCAACTCCCACACCCTCTCCTGCTATTACGGACTGGCCGAAGGCGCCTGGAAGCACTGGTGCAGGGTCTGGGGGGTCGACTACGAGTGGATCAAGTCCCGTTTCGACATGAGCCAGCAGTACGACGCCGGCGGCGGCAAGATGGAGTATACGATGCAGATCCCCGGCATTCCCGTCTCCCGCTGGATCGACGGGGTCCTGGAGGACAAGCAGAACCTCTCCCAGAAGGACAACCTGCGCGCCGTCATCTTCCAGGGCCACGCCTGCAACAGCCAGACCCGCGGCACGCACATGAAAAAGGCTCTCGAGAAGCTCGACCTGGTGGTGATCTCCGATCCCCATCCGACCCACATGGCCGTGATGAGCGACCGGAAGAACGACACCTACCTGCTGCCCTCGTGCACCCAGTACGAGACCTCCGGGTCGGCCACCGCCTCGAACCGCGCCCTCCAGTGGCGCGAAAAGATCATCGATCCGCTCTACGAGTCCCTGCCGGACCATGCCATTCTCTACAGGCTGGCCAGGAAGCTCGGCTTCGAGAAGGAGATGTTCAAGAACATCAAGGTCGTAAACGGCGAGCCGGTCGTCGAAGAGATCCTCCGGGAGGTCAACCGCGGCGCCTGGACGATCGGTTACACCGGCCAGAGCCCGGAGCGGCTGAAGCTCCACGCCCAGTACCGCAAGACCTTCGACACGACCACGATGCGGGCCGAAGGCGGCCCGTGCAAGGGCGAGTTCTACGGTCTGCCCTGGCCCTGCTGGGGCACCCCCGAGATGAAGCATCCCGGCACGCCCCTGCTCTACGACACCAGCAGGCCGGTCGCCGAAGGGGGGCTCGTCTTCCGGGCCAACTGGGGCACCGACTACCAAGGGAAGAGCATGCTCGCCGACGGTGTCTATTCGAAGGATTCTGAGATCAAGGATGGATACCCGGAATTCACCGCGGATATCCTCAAGAAGCTCGGTTGGTGGAACGACCTGACCGAAGCCGAGAAGAAAGAGGCCGAGGGGAAGAACTGGAAGACCGACCTTTCCGGCGGCATCCAGCGCGTGGCCATCAAGCACGGCTGCGCCCCCTTCGGCAACGGCCGCGCCCGTTGCCTTGCCTGGGAGATGCCGGATCCCATGCCGGTCCATCGTGAGCCCCTCTACACGCCGCGATTCGACCTGGTGAAGAAATATCCGACCTACGCGGACCGCAAGGCCTTCTACCGGCTCCCGACGCGCTACGAGTCGATTCAGTCGGTCAACCACAGCACCAAATATCCGCTCGTCTTCACCAGCGGACGGCTGGTCGAATTCGAAGGAGGCGGCGAGGAGACGCGTTCCAACGCCTGGCTGGCGAAACTGCAGCCGGAGATGTTCGCCGAGGTCAATCCGAAAGATGCGGCCGATGCGAATATCCGCGATTGGCAGTACATCTGGCTGGAGGGGGCCGAAGGAGGAAGGATCAAGGTGCGGGCCATGATCACCCCGCGCGTTGGCCCGGGCACGGTCTGGACACCGTTTCATTTCGGCGGCTGGTTCGAAGGCAAGGACCTGTACGACAAGTATCCGGAAGGAACGGCGCCGTACGTCAGGGGCGAGGCGTGCAACACCGCCACCACCTATGGATACGACTCCGTGACCCAGATGCAGGAAACCAAGGCAACACTCTGCCGGATCACACCGGCTTGAAAAAGGAGGCTCTATCATGGCCAGGATGAAATTTCTCTGCGACGCCGAACGCTGCATCGAGTGCAACGCCTGCGTCACGGCCTGCAACAACGCGCATGACGTCCCCTGGGGGATCAACCGCCGCCACGTCGTCACCCTGAAGGACGGGGAGGCGGGCGAAAAGTCGGTGTCCGTGGCCTGCATGCACTGCACCGACGCGCCCTGCGCCGCCGTCTGTCCTGTCGACTGCTTCTACACGACGCCGGACGGGATCGTCCTCCACGACAAGGATCTCTGCATCGGCTGCGGCTACTGCTTCTATGCCTGCCCATTCGGTGCGCCGCAGTATCCCGAGGAGAAGGCATTCGGCGCCCGTGGCAAGATGGACAAATGCACCTTCTGCGCCGGGGGGCCCCTGCCGGACAACTCCGTCGAAGAGTACAAGAAATACGGCCGCAACCGGATCGCAGAGGGCAAACTTCCCCTCTGCGCGGAGATGTGCGCCACCAAGGCGCTCCTCGGCGGCGACGGGAACGTCGTCGCCGACCTCTACATCCAGCGTGTCAACAAACGCGGCGGCAGGCCGGACACCTGGGGCTGGAACACCGCATACAACTTCAAAGCTGAAAAGGAGAAAAAGCCATGAGACGAAAGTGGCCCATCATCGCGGCATGCCTCGTCTGGCTCGGCCTCTCGGCATGCTCTTCGGAGCCCCGGAGCGTCACCCTGCACGAACCGGGGGTATACAAGGGAGATCCCGACGAGCTGATCGCCAAGTCATCACAGCAGCAACAGACCTTGATCGATCGCTTCAGGCTCGGGCAAACCGATCGCTGAGGGAAGGAGGGGTTATGAGAACGCAAACGAGAATACGGGCCGCCGGTCTCATCGCACTCGGCGTACTGCTCGTTCTGACATTGAGTGGGCTCCTCTACTGGCAGGCCGACAGCGCGGACCTGAGCAATCCGCGGGGGAACTTCTGGCGCGTCGTCCGGCAGGGCATCCCCGCCTACACCTCCACGCCGGACCAGGGGCACACCATCCTGATCCAGAACGGCGGCGAGAACTGGCGCGAGATCCGCAACGGCCTCCTCACGCCCTTCTCCCAGTGGCTCCTGGCGATCGCCCTGACCGCCCTGGTGCTGTTCTACCTCTTCATCGGCGGCGAAAAGCTCGAAAAGCCGCGCTCGGGAGTCATGATCGAACGCTACAGCCTCCCCGAACGGATCCTGCACTGGTACACAGCGGTGCTCTTCATCATCATGGGGCTGACCGGGCTGAACATCCTCCTGGGACGGCTGTTTCTGATGCCGGTCTTCGGCCACCCGTTCGTTTCCGGATACCTGGGGGCGTCCAAGGTTCTGCACAACTACAGCGGCCCGCTGCTGCTCGTGGGCTTTTTCCTGGAGCTCGTGGCCTGGACCCGTTACAACATCCCCAGGAAAAACGACCTGGCCTGGTTCAAGAACATGGGCGGCCTGATCGGCAAGAAGAAAGGTCCGCGGCCCCACATCGAAAAGGTCAATCCCGGACAGAAGGCGTGGTTCTGGCTGGTCGTCACTTTTGGCACCATCATCGGAATCACCGGTGTCCTGCTGGATTTTCCGATCTGGGGGCAGACACGTTTCACGATGGAGGTATCCCATGTGATCCATGCCACGGTGGGGCTGTTTTTTGTGGCCGCCTCGCTGGCCCACATGTACATGGGATCTGTCGGCGCTGAAGGTGTCTTCGAAGGCATCTGGAAGGGTTCGGTCGATGCGGTTTGGGCCGAGCAGCACGCGGATCTGTGGTATGCGGAAAAGATGCGCGAGAAACAGAAAATGACGACATAGGCGCCACGATGGGAACGATTCATGGCGTGTCGAATGGGAAACGCGGTGGCAGTGATGGTGAAGATCAAGCGGGTGTACGATCCGGAATCGAACTCGGACGGGAAGAGGGTCCTGATCGATCGGCTGTGGCCCCGGGGAATCAAGAAGGAGGAGCTCCGGATCGACGAGTGGCTCAAGGAGATCGCCCCGAGCGATGAGCTGCGGAGATGGTTTGCGCACGACCCTGCGAAGTGGGCAGAGTTCAAGGAACGCTATCGCCGGGAGCTGAGGGAAAAGGCGGCTCTGATCGACTCCCTGACTCGGCAGGCGAAGCACGGGACCCTCACCCTCCTCTATTCGGCAAAGGATGAAAAGCACAACAATGCCGTTGCCCTGCAGGAGATGATCCAGGGAGGGAAGGACTTTTCGTCCACCCGGCGGTGACGGCTCTGGGAGGATCCCGAAATGGCGGAAAATATACCGACGGGAGAGACGGCCCTCCCGGTTGACGACCTGTCTCCGTGGTGGAAGAGATCCGTTCTCCTGGTCATGGCGGTCGGATTCCTCATCCTCATCGGCGTCGCCGTCCGGACTCCCCGGGTCGCCCCGCCGATTCCCGACAGGGTTCTCAATGCCACTGGCGGGCCCCTCTTTACCGGCCGGGATATCATCTCGGGGCAGGAGGTCTTCCTCAGATACGGTCTCATGGAGAACGGGAGCGTGTGGGGCCATGGGGGATACCTCGGACCGGATTTTTCGGCCGCGTATCTCCACACCCTGGCCTTGGACGCCGCGGCCATGCTCTCCGAGTCCACGTACGGCCGTACCCTCGAAGGCCTGACTTCGGCGGAGCGCGCAGCCATCGATGCGGAAGTCCGCCGCCTGCTCAAGACCAACCGCTATCGTCACGCGACAAAAGAGCTGATCTTTTCACCCCCGGAGGCGGCGTCCTACGGCCGGCAGATCGAGACCTGGGCAAACTACTTCCAGACGCCCGCCGTCAACCGGGGACTCCTGCTCGGGCTTATTCGCGACCCGGAAGAGATCAGGCAGCTGACCGCTTTTTTCGCCTGGACGGCCTGGGCGTCGGTGGCCAACCGCCCGGGAAAGGATTACTCCTACACCGCCAATTTCCCCTATGACCCTGCCGCCGGGAACCTGCCGACCGCCAGCACCTTTCTCTGGAGCGCCCTGAGCCTCGTGATGCTGCTCGCGGGCACGGCGGCGGTGCTTTTCGCCTTCGGCAAGTTCGATTTCCTCGGATGGAAGGGGACCGGAAGCCACCTCCATCCTCAACTCCTTCCGGGAGAGTCGACGGCAGGTCAACGGGCAACGGTGAAATTCTTCGTCGTGGCGGCCCTTCTCTTTCTGGCCCAGGTTCTGGTCGGCGGCGCGACGGCCCATTACCGGGCCGATCCCGGGACATTTTACGGACTGGATTTCGCCAGATTTTTTTCCAGCAACATCTTCCGCACCTGGCATTTGCAGACGGCCATTTTCTGGATCGCCACCAGCTATGTGGGAGGAGGACTGTTTCTGGCAACAGCCATCGGCAAGGCCGACCCCAAGGGCCAGGCCGGTCGGATCAGCTGCCTTTTTGCAGCCCTCGCGCTCGTGATCTTCGGCAGTCTGTTTGGGGAGATGTTCGGGGTCTTCCAGTGGACGGGGAAGGAATGGTTCTGGTTCGGCCACCAGGGATGGGAGTATCTCGACCTCGGACGCTTCTGGCAGCTTCTGCTCGTCGCGGGGCTGCTTTTCTGGCTTTTCCTGCTCTTCCAGGCCGTGGGCGCCCGGCGCAAGGATCGGGAAGAGGGAGAGATTGCCACCCTCTTTCTTTTCACCGCCGTGGCCATTCCCCTCTTCTATCTCCCGGCCCTCTTCTTCACGGGGAAGAGCCATTTTTCGGTCGTGGATATGTGGAGGTTCTGGATCATTCACCTCTGGGTGGAAGGTTTCTTCGAGCTCTTCGTCACGGCCATGATCGCCGTCCTCTTCTACAAGCTCGGCATGGTCAGCCGGGTTACGGCGGCGCGGGTGATTTACCTCGACGCGATCCTCTTTCTGGCCGGCGGCATCGTCGGCACCGGCCACCACTGGTACTGGACCGGGCAGGCCGACCTGACATTGGCCCTCTCCGCCATGTTTTCGGCCCTGGAGGTGGTCCCCCTCATTCTTCTGACCCTGGATGCCTGGGACTTCATCAAGCTCTCGGGCGGGACCTGCGCCATTTGCGGCCGTGCCATCCTGATCCCGCACAAGTGGGCCTTCTATTTTCTCACGGCGGTGGGATTCTGGAACTTCGTGGGCGCGGGCATCTTCGGGTTCCTGATTAACATGCCCATCGTGAGTTACTTCGAGGTGGGGACCCTCCTCACGACCAACCACGGGCATGCAGCCTTCATGGGCGTATTCGGGATGTTCGCCGTGGCGTTCATGGTCTTTGTCCTGCGTCAGGTGCTCTCGGATCGCGAGTGGACGGGGGTTGAAAGGTACGTCCGCGTCTCCTTCTGGGGGTTGAACGTCGGACTGGCGCTGATGGTGATCTTCAACCTCTTCCCCGGCGGGGTGCTGCAGCTGTGGGATGTTCTGGAAAACGGCTACTGGCACGCCAGAAACCCGGAATTTCTCAATCGTCGGGTCACGACCCTGATCGAGTGGGCGCGCCTGCCTGCCGATGCCGTGTTCATCCTCGCGGGAGTGGTTCCCCTGTTCATGGCCGTGGTGAAGGCCTACGTTTCCGTTCGCAGAACAGACCGGACGCGGCAGATGTGATCCCTGTCCCTCGAATATCGGTATTCCCTCAGAGAGCAGCCCGGTCAAGGGGATGATCCGGCGTCGATGCACCGCCCCGCCTCCGTCGTCGCATTGGTAGGTTGTCCCTATCTTTCTGCTTCCGATGAATCATGATTGTTTTCAGCGGAGGATCGAATAAGCTCATTCTATCCGGCAACCGAAAAATTTCTTGGGAGGTCAAGAATCATGAATATCGTCAGCTCCAAAGTCCCCCTCAACGTGGAAAATGTCAGCAAGTGCCTCTGTCCGACCTGCCCCGTGCAGTCGAAGAGCGCCTGTGTCAGCGGCAAGCTCGCAACGATCAAGGCAGCGCTCGCCAAGACGCCTCTGGTTCGTGATGAGATCCCCGGGATCTACTGCTCGACCGGCATGGCGACCTGCAAAGACCTCGATCCCCAACAGGCCTGCGTCTGCGGCGGTTGCGCCATTTTCGGCCAATACACGCTGGGGTCGGGAACACCTGCGGGATACTATTGCCGCGACGGTTTCGCCCGGTGAGTCGTCTTGGCTGAAGCAGGCTCCCGTGAAGCTAGCACATGCCGTTCGAGAGGAAAGAAGAACGCCTGACGGGCTGTAGGATTGAAGCATGACCATCGAATTGTGGCTTTTGCTGCTGGAATCCCTCCTGCTGGTGGCGACCGTCGTCCTGCTGGCGTACAACATCCATGAGGGTAAACAGCGGGATCAACTGCTCAAGGAGGTCGGGAGAGCGACCAAAGTGCTCAGCCGGCAGGAGTACTTCTACGTTCTGATCGAGACCATGCAGGACGCGGAGCAGGAGATCATCGGGTGCATCACGGGAAGCGCACCCGGGGCCGATGATATCCGGATGACCCGCAACATCGTTACGACGATCGAGAAGATGACCCAAAAGGGGGTGCGGATCAAGTATCTTCTGCCGAAGTTTCCGGACCGGCTCCAGATCGGGGTCGTGTATTCACAGGCAGGTGCGGAGATCCGCTTCAGCAGCTGCCTGATGGTCCATTCGATCCGGTACAGCATCATCGACGGGAAGGTGGTCATCTTCGGCGTCCCTGAAAGCACGGGCGAACTGGAAGCGACCAAGAAAGGGTACAAGATACCTTCCGAAGAGTTGGCGCTGATCCTGAAGGATTACTTCAACTCCTGCGAGAAGCAGATGACCCTTAAGGAATATCTTCAGGAGATCATCGAACAGACCGGCGCATCGCCCGAACAGCTCGCACGGGAGTTCCGCCTGGATGCGAAGTGGCTGAACCAGATCCTCCGCTGAGCGAAGGGCCATGCCGCCGGAGGTCCGCCACTCGCTGTTTCCGCTTCCTTATTTCCGGATAAACGATGATGGACGCCTTTTGGGATACCGTAACACTCTCCAGGCTCCAATTCGCGCTGACCGCGACGTTCCACATCATCTGGCCGGTCGCGACCATCGGCCTGAGCCTTTTTCTGGTGTTCGTCGAATTTCGCTGGGTCCGGACCCGTCAGGAGGCCTATTACCGCCACGCCCGGTTCTGGAGCCGCCTCTTTTTCCTCAATGTCGCCGTCGGGGTGGTCACCGGCATTCCCATGGAGTTCGAATTCGGGACCAACTGGAGCGCCTTTTCCCGTGCGGGCGGCGATTTCTTCGGCCACATGCTGGGGTTCGAGGCGGCCATGGCCTTCATGCTGGAGGCGAGCTTCATCGGGATCATGATCTTCGGGTGGAAGAAGGTCGCACCGGCCGTCCACCTCTTCGCCACCGCCATGGTGGCCTTCGGCGCCTCCCTTTCGGCCTTCTGGATCATGGTGGCCAACTCCTGGATGCAGACGCCGCGGGGCGGATTCTTCGACCAAGGGAAATTCGTCATCGTCAGCCACTGGGAGGCGATCTTCAACCCGGACATGGTGTGGAGCGTCACCCACATGTGGGTGGCGGCCCTGGAGATCTCCCTCTTCGTCGTGGGGGGGGTGAGCGCCTGGTACCTCTACAAGGGGCGGCATGCCGCTTTCTTCCTCTCCTCCTTCAAATGGGCCGCGGTGGCCGCCGTCGTGATCACCCCCCTGCAGATCGGGCTGGGGGACGGTTCCGGGCGGGCGGCCTACCTGTACGACCCGACCAAACTCGCCGCTTTCGAAGCCCACTGGCAGACGAACCCGCCGGGAGAAGGGGCCTCCTTCAGCGTTCTCGCCTGGCCCGATCCGGAGCGGGAGGATAACCTCTGGTCCATCGAGATTCCCGCGCTGCTCAGCCTCCTGACGACCCACACGACAACCGGGCAGATCCGGGGCCTCCGGGACTTCCCCCGCGATGAGCGGCCGCCCGTCGCCCTCCCCTACTATGCCTTCAGGATCATGGTGGCCATCGGCATGGCGCTCTTGCTCCTGATGCTCTGGACTCTCCGGGTCTGGAGACGGGGCGGGCTGGATGCGGAGCGTGTCTCTGCGCAGAAGTGGCTTCTCCGCGCCTGGATGGCGGCCCTCCCGCTGAGTTATCTCGCCATGGAGACCGGATGGGTCACCCGCGAAGTCGGAAGGCAGCCCTGGGTCATCCACGGGCTTCTCCGGACGAGCCAAGCGGCCTCGCCGGTTTCTCCGGCCATGGTCGCCTCCTCCCTCATGGCGTTCGCGCTGGTCTATGCGCTTCTCCTCATTCTCTTTTTCTTCTTCGCCGGGCGCATTCTGGCCCGGGGGCCGGACCCGCAGACCGATAGCGACAACGGGCCGGAAGTGCCCGGAAGGGGGGCGGGCCATGACGTGGCTTGACGCCCATGTGGTCGAAATCTGGTTTTCGATCATCGGCTTTTTCGTCCTCTACTATGCCGTGGCGGACGGCCTCGACCTGGGCGTGGGAATGCTCTCCCTCCTGACCCGGGATGAAGAGGAGCGCGGCTTCATGATGAAAAGCCTCCAGAGCATCTGGCAGGATAACCAGGCCTGGCTCGTCCTCCTCGGGGGAATGCTCTTCGGAGCCTTCCCCCTCTTCTACAGCCTCGCCCTTTCCGCATTTTATCTCCCGTTCATCGTCATGCTCTTCGGGCTGATCTTCCGCGGCGTGGCCTTCGAATTTCGGGGCCTGGCCAAAAACCGGTCTCTCTGGAGCGTCTCCTTCGGCCTGGGAAGCCTCGTCACCGCCCTCTCCCAGGGCTTCATCCTGGGGGGGATTTTCTATGGGATCCCGATGGAGGGCCACACCTTCACCGGCACCCCCTGGAGCTGGTTTCACCCCTACTCCATCCTGTTCGCTCTGGGGGTGCTCTCCGGATACATCATGCTCGGGTCAAACTATCTCATCTGGAAGACGACCGGGGAACTCCAGCAGCGCAGCAGGCGCTCCTCCCTGACCGCTGCGGCTGTGACCTTCTGCGTCTCCGGGGCGATCCATTTCTGGACCGTTGTCCGCCACCCCTACATCGCTGGGAAATGGATGGCCATGCCCGAGTTTCTTCATGTGGCCGCCCTTCCTCTCCTCGCCCTCATAGCCTTCATCCTCTACGTCCGGAGCGTGCGCAGAGGGGAGGAGCTCTCGCCGCTGGTCTGGAACATCCTCATGGTTTTCGGCTCTTTTGCCGGCATTTCCGTCGGCTTTTACCCCTACATCATCCCCAACATGGTCACCATCCACAGCGCCGCCGTCTCCTCCCCGGGGACCCTGATCTTCATGCTCGCCATGATCGTCATCCTGCTGCCCGTAATCCTGGCCTACATCGCCTACAAGCACTGGATATTCCGAGGAAAGGTCGAAGAGGCTGGTTACGGCGAGTAAGCGGCGGCGGCCCGGGCTGGCACTTCGTGGGCTCATCTGGTATCATCCGCCCGTTCCCTGAACGAATCGAAGGAGAAACCGGCCGTGAGACCTGCGAAGAGCAATCAGACCTGCCCCGCCAAGGCGAAGGTGGATCCACTCCCCCATCCCGAAGCTGAAAAGGAGATCACCGACCCGGAACGCATCACCGTTCCCCGTGGTGAAATCACCGAACGGGTCCGCCGCCATTTCGACGCGATCGCGAAAAGATACGACCTGATGAACACGCTCCTGAGCTTCGGCATCCACTATCTCTGGAAAAGGCAGGCGGTCGGGCTGCTTCGATTGGGGGCAGGCGATCGTTTTCTCGACCTGTGCGGCGGAACGGGCGACCTCTCCGTCCTCGCGGCCCGGCGGATCGGTCCTTCGGGCAGGATCGTTCTTTATGATATCAACCGGGCGATGATGGAGGCGGGACGGCAAAAGTCAACCCATGCCGGAGAGAGAGGCCGGGTTCTCTACGTCCAGGGAGACGCCCAGAGCAGCGCCCTGCAGACGGGCTCCTTCGATGCGGCGGTCGCCGGATTCGGAATCCGGAACCTCAACGACCGGGTGGCGGGTCTCCGGGAAGTTTTTCGGGTTCTCAAGCCCGGGGGCCGCTTCGTCTGCCTCGAATTCTCGCGGCCCGCGACCGGCTGGTTTCGCTCCCTGTACGATTTCTACTCTTTCGGCATCATGCCGTTTCTCGGTCGCCTCGTCGTAGGCTCGACCGAGGCCTACACCTATCTTCCCGAGTCTATCCGGCTTTTTCCCTCACCACCTGAATTGGCTGCCGTTTTGGAGGAGATCGGTTTCCGCCGCGTGGCCTACCGCAGGCTCACCGACGGCATCGCCTGCCTCCACTCCGGCGTGAAGCCGGGGTGATCTCACCCCTTCTCGACGGGAAAGGTCAATCCTCCCCCGAGCCAGCCGATGACCGACACCAGCGGCACCAGGGAGAGGATCAGAAGGAGATAGACCGCGCTCGCACCCCCGAACGGGGCGAGGATGTCGGGAACGGCAAGACGCCAGAGGAACGCGACCACGGCGATGATGAAGAGGGACCACGATAATACCTGTTTGATGGTGACGGGTCTGAGCGGCCGAGCCGCGTAGTTCAACCACCAAGTAAAATAGCCGGTCGTCATGGCAACGGGCATGAAGAGAATACCCGCACCCAGGCAGTGGAACGCGGTCGCTCCAAAGCTCACAATTCCTGTCCAGAGATAGAGGACCGTGAAGAGTGCGGCGGAAAGCATGAACACGATCGGGAAGTGGACCGTCATGGGGTGAGGATGGCGGCGGAGCATCGGGTAACGGGTCAGGAGATGCGAAACGATGGCCGGCATCGGCCGGTCCGCCGGCTGGACCTTCTTCAGCACGCCCACTCGGGGGTATCGCTCCAGGACGTCGACACCGTGGGGCGCCGCCAGGATGTCGCTGGTCAGGTCCCTTCCTGCATGGTGACGCATCATGTGGATGCCCGTGCTCCACTTGGCGCTCTTCGTCACATCGTAGACATTTCCCTGGCAGGCGATATAGACGGGATTCCCGTTCTGGCCGTCATTTCGGTTCAACTCATCCGGTTCGATCTCTTTCATGGGTTGCCTCTCGGGATATCGCGATATCGCTCACGGGCGACGAATGGCGGCCGCCCGCCAGCCCGCCCTGCGCGCCAACCGCGCTTTTCAAGGACGGCGGGCCATGGACTCTTCCGTCATGGGCGTCAATGCCGGCACCGTTTTACTTGCTTGGTCGGCATGAAAAGCTTAAGAATTGGAAATTCCTTTGTCAAGGCACCGCCGTCCCAATCTCCATCATTTCGAACAGGCAACCCAGATGTTAGCTTTTTCCTACCAATCGCCCATCATTGGTTCCTCATTGATCCGCGCCTGACCGGCGTTGCATACTTTATTCCGATAGTCGGCCGTTCCCATCGGCCCAGTCGACCAACCATTCGAGGCGAACGAAAGCGCGATGGAAAATCAAACCCACCCCCCAGCCACGCGAAGGGACTTCCTGACCTGGACCGCCGCCGCCGCAGGCGCCGTCGGCCTCGGAGTATCGGCGATTCCCTTCATCCGGGCCATGAGCCCTGCCAAGGACATCATCGCCGCAGGCGTCATGGAGGTGGACATCTCGGGAATGAAAGAGGGTGAATTCCGGGTCCTCCTCTGGAGGAAACAGCCGGTATTCATTCTCAAGCGGACCCCGGAGATGATCGAGAAGACCGCGCGGACGGATGCCGGGAGCCTGCGGGATCCGGCCGCCGCCGCGGAGCGGGTGAAAAGGCCCGATCTGCTGGTCTGCATCGGGATCTGCACCCATCTGGGATGCATCCCCGGCTGGCAGCCGGAGAAGATTCCGGGGTTCGACCAGCCTGGATTCTACTGCCCCTGTCACGGGGGGAAGTTCGACACCCTGGGGAGGAGACTCGACGGGCCGCCACCGGAGAATCTTCATCTTGTTCCCTATGCCTTTGCCGGGGAGAGCAGGCTGAAGATCGGCACGGCCAGTTTTTCCGGGTATGCAGACAACATCCGGAAGATACGGGAACTGCCCGCATCATAGAGCGAGGAGCCGTTCATGACCGCGATGAGGGAGTGGATCGACCGCCGTTTTCCCTGGACGGAGTTCATCGAAAAACACATCACGAAGTACCCGACACCCCGAAACCTCAACTACTGGTGGAATTTCGGGTCTCTTGCCGGCGCCTTCCTCCTCGTTCAGATTCTCACCGGCGTGTGGCTGACCATGTACTACAAGCCCGACACGGATCTCGCTTTCGACAGCGTCCAGTACATCGTGCGGAACGTTCATTACGGATGGCTCATCCGTTCCCTGCATGCGATCGCGCCCACCGGCTTCTTCTTTGCCGTTTACGTCCATATGGGAAGGTCCATCTACTACGGGTCGTACAAAAGCCCCCGGGAGCTCGTCTGGTGGATCGGCCTCGCCATCTACCTGAGCCTGATGACGGAGGCCTTCATGGGGTATCTTCTCCCCTGGGGCCAGATGTCCTACTGGGGGGCGACGGTGGTCACCAATTTCTTCAGCGCCGTCCCCTATATCGGTGCCGACCTCGTCGTCTGGCTGCGGGGGGACTTTGCGATCGGCAATCCGACCCTCGGACGATTCTTTTCCTTTCACACCACGATCATCCCGATCGGAATCATCGGAGGGCTCGTGGCGATGCACCTGACCGCGCTGCACCGGGTGGGGAGCAACAATCCCGCCGGCATCGATCTGGACAAGAAGGGAACTGCGGTCATCCCCTTCGGCCCATGCTTCATCACCAAAGACCTCTGGTTTGTCACGCTCTTTTTTACGCTCTACCTCTATGTCGTCTTCTTCCAGCCGGACCTCTTCCTGGAACCGATCAACTCCGAACCGGCCGACGCCCTGGTTACGCCGGGTGACATCGTTCCCGAATGGTACTTCCTCCCCTTCTACGCCATCCTCAGGTCCATCCCCTGGAAGCTCGGCGGAGTCGTGGCGATGTTCGGCTCCATCCTGATCCTCGTTTTTTTGCCCTATCTCGACCGTTCCCCGGTGCGAAGCGCACGCTACAGACCCATCAAGAAACTTCTGACCGGCCTGTTCTTCCTCGACGTTCTTCTCCTGGGATACATCGGCCTGCAGCCGCCCGGCTCGATACCGCTCCTCGGCAGGTCTGCGACCGCCTTTTACTTCCTCTATTTCCTGCTTCTTCCCTTCGTCCCCGCTTTCGAGAAGGTGAGCCCTTTGCCGCGGGAGGACGAGATATGAGAGCATTCCGATTCTCGCCTCGCAGTGCGTCCTCACTCGTCGCAGTCCTGATCCTGCTCTGGCCGCTGGCGCTCTTCCCCGCAGAAACCGGAGCGCCGGCCGGCCCCCCGGTTCCGGATGGAACCGACGCTTCCATCAAGCGCGGAGAAGCGGTTTACCGCACCTCGTGTCAGGCCTGTCACAGTCTCAAGTATTCAGGATATGAAGCGAAGATGCCCGCCGCTGCGGCGCTCAAAGCCTTCGGCAAAGTGCCTCCCGACCTGAACCTCATGACCGCGGCGCGGGGCGGCGGACGCACGGGCGCCGAGTATATCGCCTCCCTTCTCCTCGGCTTCAACGATACCCCCGAGAAGAATTCGGTCTTCCCGAACATCGCCATGCCCCCGGCCTTCTCGAGGAACGATCCGGAGGCCGGCCGCAAGGCCCGGGATGTTTCGATCTTTCTCGCGGACGCTGCCGAACCTTCGGGACGGGAAAGCCGGAGCCTCGGGAGATACGTGCTGGGCTACATGGTTCTGCTGACCGCGCTCTTCTATACGCTCAACCGGAGGACGTGGAAGGGGATCGATCACCACAGGCCATCGCCTTCGGAACGCTAGGTCCGTTGTTTTGCGTCCGAGGCGCTTCTTCCGGCGCCCTGTTTCGTAAAATAAACATGAATTTCGGCAACTTAGGCTGAAAGCGGAATCACGGAGGCCGGGTGCCATTGCCATTGACAGCCAGTTTTATCCTGTTATAGTTCCCCTCCGGGTTTGCTTCTCTGAAACGCCGCCCCCATGGCAGCGGACGCGTCCAAAGGATTCGTCTCCATGCTCACATCGCGGAAGAACCTGGAGAGCCTATGGTGAATGAAAGAGCCGTTCGACCGGAAGCGGACAAAAGCACAGCCATCGACAGCCATACGGGCACGGGCAGGCCGCCTGCCCTCGTGGTCGGCATCGGGGCCGCGGCAGGCGCCCTGAAATCCCTCCGGAAAATCCTCTCCGCGATCCCATCCGGACAGGGGGTGGCCGTGGTCCTGGCCTATCACCCGCAGCTCAGCGAGAGAAATATCCTCTCCCTTCTGAATCGTCAGATTGCGCTTTCGGTTGTGGAGGCCACAGACGGCATGACGATCTGGGCCGACCGCATCCACGTCATGCCGCCGGATTATTTTCTGAACATGGCGGCGGACCGGCTCACCCTCCAGGAACCCGTGCACTGCAACGGTCTGCTGATGCCCATCGATCACTTCTTCTGCGCTCTCGCTGCCGACCGTGGAGACCGGTGCTGCGGCGTCCTCCTATCCGGCGAAGGCAGCGACGGGACGCTGGGGCTCTCGGAGATCAGGGCCGCTGGCGGCCGGACCGTGGTCGAAGATCCGGAGGGTGCTCCCTTTCCTGACATGCCGCAGAGCGCAATCGAGGCCGGAACGGTCGACACCGTCCTGCCGGCCGAATCGATCGCCGGGGAGGTAGCCGAGTGGGCAAGATGGATTGCGGCCCGGCACCCGGGGACGGTTTTCCCAAAGCCGGAATCCGGCTTCGGCGCCATTCTGGAGATCCTCCGTTCCCGGGTCGGACAGGACTTTCGCGGCTATAAGACCAATGCGCTTGAACGTCGGATCCGCCGGCGAATGGCTCTGGCCAGGATCCCCACGATGGAGGATTACGCCCGCCACCTCTCGGACCAACCCGACGAGGTCAGTCTGCTGCGGCAGGACCTCCTGATCGGCGTCACGGAGTTTTTCCGCCAGCCGCAGGCTTGGGAGATCCTGGAGCGCAAAGTCATTGCGCCCCTGATCCGGCAAGCCGCCCCGGACTCGTTGATCCGCGTCTGGACCCCGGGTTGCGCGTCGGGCAGGGAGGTCTACAGCCTGGCGATGCTCCTCGCAGAGCAGGCGAGGGTGACCGGCGGCGAAATCGATTTTCAGATTTTTGCGACCGACGCGGATGCCGCGGCCCTTGCCGCAGCCCGTACCGGCATTTATACGCCGGCGGAGATCGGGCACCATGTCACGCCCGAACGACTCGAGCGGTTCTTTTCCCGTCGGGATGACGGCTATCAGGTCGCCAAAGCCCTCCGCAACCGCATCGTCTTCGCGGTGCAGAATCTCACGGCGGATCCGCCCTTTTCCCGTCTGGACCTGGTCGTCTGCCGAAACGTCCTGATCTATCTGGACCAGTCCATGCAGAAGAGGGTCGTCTCCCTGTTTCATTTCGCTCTGCATGATGGAGGTTTTCTCTTCCTCGGCAACGCCGAGACGATCGGCGAGATGGAGGACCTCTTCGAGCCGATCTCGAAAAAATGGCGAATCTATCGGCGTATCGGCGTGGGCCGCCGCACGGCCGTGGAGATTCCGATCCATCCTGCCGGCATTCCCTGCACAGCGGCCACCAAGTCCGCTTCTGCGGCGCTGCCCCGTCAGAGTCTGGCTTCTGCGGCCCAGCAGGCCCTCCTGAGCCGGTTCGCCCCTGCCTGCGTGCTCATCGACCGCAGACTCCAGACCCTCTACAGTCACGGCGTGGTCGAGAATTACCTCACCCTTCCGGCCGGGGAACTGACCACCCGCGTCGTGGAAATGGCCAGGAAGGAACTGAGGACCAGGCTGCGCACGGCGATCGGCCGATGCATCCAGAAGGGCCGGAGCGTCTCCTTCACCGCCAGTGTCCCGCGCGGCAGGAGATCAGTCATGGTCAAAACCACCGTCAGCCCTCTGAAGCACCCGAGGGGGATCGACGGCCTGTTGCTGATCACCTTCGAAGACCAGCGCGCCACATCGGCAAGATCCGACGGCCAGACACCGGAGCAGGGGGACATCTGCCAGTTGACGGACGAACTCAGGGTGACCCGCGAGGAGCTTCAGAACACGATCGGCCAACTGGAAGGCACCAACGAGCAACTCAAGGCCTCCAATGAGGAGGTGACGGCGGCCAACGAGGAGTTGCAGTCCGCTAACGAGGAGATGGAGACCTCCAAGGAGGAGCTGCAGTCCCTGAACGACGAACTCAACACCACCAATCTCCGCCTTCAGGAAAAGGTCGAAGAGCTGGAAATCGTCAACAACGACGTGCTGAACTTCCTGACCAGCACCAACATCGCCACGGTGTTCCTGGACAAAGCCTTCCGGATCAAACGCTACACCCCGGCCGTCACCCGCTTGATGAGCCTGATCCCGTCCGATACGGGACGGCCCATCGGCGATGTCCTGATGCGCTTCACCGATGAGTCGCTCATGGACGATGCGCGGCGGGTGCTGTCGGATTTGGTACCCCTGGCCGCCGAGGTCAGGTCGGACGACGGCCGTTCGCATGTCCGCCGCATCATGCCCTACCGGACCCATGACGACCGCATCGAAGGGGTGGTCATCACCTTCGTCGACGTCACCGACCTCAAAACGGCCGAAGAAGGATTGCGCGAATCCGGACGGCGGCTGGCCCAGATCATGGACAGCATCGCCGACGGCTTCTTCGCCCTCGACCGGCAGTGGCGCTTCACCCACATCAACGACGAGGCCCTCGCCCATTTTCGCAAAACTGCCGGCGAGGTGATCGGGCGCACCCTCTTCGAGGTCTTCCCCGGCATACGGGACACTGCGTTCGAGACCCGGTACCGACTGGCCATGGAAAGCGGAGAGCCGGTCCATTTCGAGATCCGGTCCACGGTCGACGACATGATGATGGAGATTCACGCGTACCCCGGTCCCGAGAGCCTGACCGTTCTGTTCCGCAATGTCACGGAACGGTATCGCATGGTCGAGGCCTTGCAGGAGGCCCACCAGCGGGCGGCCTGGTTGGCCAGATTCCCGGAGGAGAATCCCAATCCGGTCGTGCGCGCCTCCGTGGAGGGAACGGTCCTTTACGCCAATCCGGCAGCGTCCAACCGTTCGACCTGGAGCTGTCGAAAGGAGACCCTCCTTCCCGAGGAGCTCCGTCCCCTGGTCGCTCAGGCGATGGAGGAGAATAGGGAAATCCATCAAGATATCCGTATGGGCGAAAGAGTCTACGCCGTGTCGGTCACCCCCTTTCGCGGAGAATCCTACGCGAACCTCTACGGGCGCGACATCACCAAGCGCACCCTAGCCGAAGCGGCCCTGCGGGACAGCGAACTGAAGGCCGCGACGCTCCTCGATGCCGCAGGCGAATCCATCTGGCTCTTCGGCCTGGACGGCGACATTCTCGCGGCGAACACCACGGCGGCGCGGCGCATGGGCAAGACGGTCGGGGAGGTTGTCGGCACGAAGTGGGGCGATCTGATGAACGCCGAGCTGCGTAAATCACGCGGGGAGAAGATCACCGAAGTCGTCCGGACGGGCAAACCCATCCGGTTCGAAGACGAACGGGCCGGGATCGTTTTCGACCATGCGTTCTACCCCGCGCGGGACGCTGCGGGAAATATCATGGGGGTCGCCGCCTTCAGCCGTGACGTCACCGAACGCAAGCGGATGGAAGAGGCATTGCAGACCACCCTCCAGCGCTTCTACACCATGCTCTCCAGCATGATCAGCGGAATCCTGCTGGTGGGAAACACGGGGTTGATCGAGTATGCCAACCCGGCTTTCTGCGACTACTTCGGATTGACCGCTCCCCCCGATTCGTTCACGGGGCGAAGCGCCGGAGAATTCACCGAAATGATCAAGAACGCCTATCTTGATCCGGATAAGGAGCTGGCGAGAATCCGGGAGATCCTGGCGGCGGGAGTGCCGGTCATCGCCGAGGAGATCGCCATGCAGGGCGGGCGGACCTGCCTCCGCAACTTCATCCCCATCGACGTCGACGGAAAACCCTACGGCCGTCTGTGGCATCACATGGACATCACGGCACGCAAGCG
Source organism: Deltaproteobacteria bacterium (assembly GCA_021372695.1). The sequence continues at coordinate 16,068 of JAJFTY010000106.1, read as the reverse complement.
GGCCGAGGAGGCTCTGCGGCAGCTCAACGTCGAACTGGAGGCCCGCGTCACCGCCCAGACCACGGAGATCCGCAGGGCATACGAAGCGACGCGGATGGAGAAGCAGCGTTTCAACGACGTCCTGGAGATGCTGCCCGTCTATGTAGTCCTGCTCACCCCGGATTATCATGTCTCCTTCGCGAACCGGACCTTCCGGGAAAGGTTCGGAGAAGGCCCCGGCAAGCGCTGCTACGAGCACCTATTCGGACGCACCGAGCCCTGCGAGATCTGTGAAACCTATACGGTCCTCCAGACCCGGGAGCCCCACCGCTGGGAATGGACCGGGCCGGACAGCCGCGACTACGACGTCTACGACTTCCCCTTTACCGACAGCGAAGGCGCCCCTTTCATCCTGGAGATGGGGATCGACTGTACCGAAATCAAACGGGCGGAGGCCGCGCTCAGGGAAGCCAACGAGACGCTGGAGCGGCGGGTCGCCGAGCGCACGGCTGAACTGATCAAGGCCAATGAGGCCCTGAACGGCCGGTCGGAGCAGCTTGCCGCCGCAAACCGGGAACTGGAGAGCTTCAGCTATTCCGTCTCCCATGATCTTCAAGCGCCCCTGCGCGCCATCGAGGGGTACAGCCGGATGATCCTCAAGAAGCACGCCGAACGCTTCGACGAAGACGCCCTGGCGAAATTCAACGTCATCCGGGCCAACGCGAAGACGATGAGCCGGCTCATCGAAGATCTCCTCGCGTTTTCCCGCCTGGGCAAGACCCATCTCTCAACAGCCAGCCTCGACATGGAGGTCATGTTCCGGGAAGTCTGGGAGGAGATCCGGAGCGCCAATCCTGAACGCCACCTCAAATTGAAGCTGGGGGCCCTGCCGCAGGCTTCAGGCGACCGCGCACTGATCCGGCAAGTCCTGTTGAACCTCCTCTCCAACGCCGTCAAGTTCACCCGGCAACGGCCGGAGGCGCTGATCGAAGTGCAGGGTTCCCGTGAGGATTCCGAGTGCATCTACCGCGTTCGGGATAACGGCGTTGGATTCGACATGGCGTACCACGACAAGATGTTCGGCGTGTTCCAGCGTCTGCATACGAACGAGGAGTTCGAGGGAACCGGCGTGGGGCTCGCCATCGTCCAGCGGATCATCCACCGGCACGGCGGCCGCGTCTGGGCGGAGGGGAAGCTGGGCCAGGGGGCGTGCTTCTATTTTTCTCTCCCCTCCGCGAATGGAATTACTTCAGTTCATTGAGACTCGTGCCACAGGGGGCGGACAATTCATCCCGGTGCTCTTTCAGGCAGTCGATCATTCCCCCCTGGGTGGGTTTGGCATCCTGGCAAAGACGGACCATATCGTTCATGCAGTTCTGGCGAAATGCCCTTTTCTGTCCCACGACCTCGCTTCTCTCCATGCGCGCACCGCCCATACCGGTTTCAAAATCCCGGCACCCGGGGGAGAGCTCCGTCTCATGCGCCTCCAGGCACTCCATCAGGGAGATCATGGCGGCCGGGCCGCCGGATTCGACGCTCGTGCAGAACTTGGCGGCATCCTCTGCACAAGGGCCCTGATTCGGACCCGCCGCCTCCGTCGAGAAGGGCCATCCCAAACAGAGAAGGCCTGCCAGCAACAAGATCACGTTTAAATTTCCCCATCTTCTCATTCCGTCACCTTTTTACCATTCTCCGCGGAGTCCGCGGGGGCCGATGTGGTTTTGCCACCGGCCCGGCTCCATCTCCCACCCGACAGGTTCCCGTATCCGATCCGGCCCTGTCGTTCCGTGGATTCGGAAGGGGTTTTTCATCTCCTTTACCATTTATCGGCGGCCTCCGGTGGCTACGTGACGTCCAGCCCCGGGTTTCCTTGTGGTCCGGCTTTTCGGTCCTTCCGGATTACCGGGTTCTTCTCCGCCGGACAGCGGCTTGTGCTCGAGTAGACCGATCCTCCCATCACCCATCCCGGCAAAGATCTTCTGCTGGAAACGGATGATCTGCTCGGCCGCAAGCCAGTCGAGAAGATCGCGCCCCTCCCGCCTGCCGTTCTTGTCATAGAGTTCATAGGCGAGTTTCTTCACCTGTTCCCGAAAGCTCATGACTCCCAATTCTCCTTTCGATCGTCGCAACTGCGGCGGATCAGGCCTTGACCAGCATGACTTCGCATTTCGCACCCCGGGACACCCGCTCAGCCACGCTGCCCATCAGGTACTGGAGGAACCCCGTCTTCCCATGGGAGGCGATCACGATCAGGTCGACATTCTTCTCCTTCTCCTCTTTGAGAATCTCCTCCTCGGGTCTCCCCACCCTGACATTGGTCGTGATCTGGAGCTCTTTCGCCTCCGGATACTTTGCCAGCTCGCTCATCAGCTTCTGCTTGGAATTTTCGACGCCGCTGGTCCGGTACTGCCGGACGAATGACTCTTCAAGACAGTAATCGGCAGCGCATTGCTGGATGTCTTCGACCACATGCAGCAGATGCAGCTTGGCATTGAACTGTTTGGCCAGGAAGAGACCTTCCTGAAGAGCCTTGGCGGAATACGTTGAAAAATCAGTGGGAACGAGGATTTGCTGCGGTGCTTTCATACGATTTTCCTTTCGTCTAAGGTTTTTGGATGACCCCATTGGTCGCCTGCGTGCAAAATAGGCCACCGGGGCGCTCCTGCACAATATGGATTCATTGGAAGCCAAATGGTAGGTGTTTACTATCATTCAATGGCAACCGTTCACGCGGGTGGCCGACTGGGAAATCGTTCGGGCATTCTTCGCGATATCGAATCGAACCGGCTGCCCTTCCCGGATCTCCCGTGCATCCTTGCCTTTGTAGACGGCGGAACGAAAGAAGATGTTCTCCCCATCGTCGCTGCGGATGAAACCGGCCCCGATTTGAGGGTTGAACCATTTGATCTTTCCTGTGGGCATGGCATGATCCCCTTCTCTGTATTTCCTCACGTGGGATTAGGTTAATACGGTCGTCGGGTGAAGAAAATAGGAATCGGTGGGAAGCGAAATGGTAACCTCATCCTACCATCGCAACCGGCCTGGCCCTCAACGGCTTTTGGTGCCAATCTGCGACGTTGAAAGAGATCCGAGATCCGCTTCAGGAAAGACGACCGAAATGCAGAAGAACCGGTCTGCCCGCAACGGCGCGGAGAAATGTGGGGCACAGGACAACCACGCCGCCGCGCCTCAGCGGAAGGCATGGATCAGAAGGCGAAACTGACGATCCACCTGCGGAAGAATCCTCCGGGATTGCGCAGCGATCATGCGGCCCTGGACCAAATTTTCCATATCACCCGTTTGCAGCCACCCATACCTCCGGGGTGATGGTCGTGCTGTAATATTCGACCCGGTAGGGCATGACGGTCACCACACAGTACTCAGGGTCGTCCGGACCGGTGAAGTAGTTCTTGAGCGCGTCGGTCCACATCTCCCGCAGGACTTCTCCTTCCCGCGAGACCTGGGCCCTCCCCTCGACCTGTACGTACGGCGCCATCGAATCCACGAGTGATGCCCCGCAGGCGATGTGGACCTCGGGATTCCGGTCGATCTGCCTCACCTTCCGCGACGAGAGGGCGGTGACGAACCGGATGGTCAGATCCCTGCCGACGTCGAGCATCACAAAACGAACATGCGGTCTTCCCTCCGGGTCGACCGTGGCCAGTGCCCCCATCCGATAGCTCTTGATGACCTCGTAGATCTTGTCCGCCAAATCCATGCTTTGCCTCCTCGATTTTCGAGCGACGATCCGTCACTTTTTGTCGATCCGTTCGTACAAGTAATCGGTTCCTGAAATCGCTATGAGACTAGGATGAAGAACAACCCCGGTCAATGAGTGTTCATTGTCAATCTAATGAGGGGATAAAACTGCGGCTCGGTCCTGCATCGGGGTGTGACCTTCCGGATCTGCGATCGAGCTTGACGACGGCCGAGCGCGAAGGCGGTCGCTCTTCGGGCCGGTCATCATGGTAGGTTTAACCTACCGATGATCTGACGATGGATCATCATTGTCATTTCTTTTGCTTGTGATTATTCTCACCTACGACGGGCGGCGGTCAAGCAACGGACACCCTGCCTGAAGGCTTTCGAGACGGAGGGGCCGGAACATTTCTTTTGCCAGAGAGGAGACAGAAAGTGAACGTGTTGATCGTCTACTATTCCATGTACGGCCATATCCACCGCATGGCTGAAGCCGTCAGGGAGGGCGCGGAGAGCGTGAGCGGAGCCGAGGTCAGACTCTGCCGGGTCCCGGAAACCCTGCCGGATGCAGTTCTGGAGAAGATGGGCGCACTGGAAATTCAGAGATCCCTCTCCCACATTCCCGTCTGCAAGGTCGAGGAACTGGCATTCGCAGACGCAATCATCTTCGGCGCCCCCACGCGCTTCGGGAACATGTGCGGTCAGATGCGCCAGTTTCTCGACGCGACCGGCGGCCTCTGGTCCAAAGGCGCGCTCGTCGGCAAGGTGGGCAGCGTCTTCACCAGCAGCGCCACCCAGCACGGCGGCCAGGAATCGACCATCCTCTCCTTCCATTTCACCCTCCTCCACCAGGGGATGGTGATCGTCGGTCTTCCCTACGCCTTTGCCGGCCAGATGCGTATCGATGAGATCACGGGAGGATCGCCATACGGGGCTTCGACCATCGCAGGCGCCGACGGCAAGCGCATGCCGAGCGAAAACGAAATCGCGGCCGCCCGTTATCAGGGAAGGCACGTAGCGGAAATCGCGAAAAAGCTCGCCGCCCCGGCATCATAGCCTGGCAGAAGGGCGCGATTTTCGCCGGTTGATGGATGCGTCGGGAAAACAACTGGATATGCAAATCGGAAATGTGTATTACCGTCTCTGACAGCCTGAAGAGAGAAGTCAATGTTGCCTGGCCCATGGGGAGATATCGACCTATTGGCGCAAATCATCACCAGACCGCCCATCGCGACCGGTGGGCACAGAGCGAGCGGCATGGCCGGAAAGGGATGAAACATGAATGAAGACCTGCGCATCTTGATTCTGGAAGACGTGCCGACGGATGCCGAGCTGATGCAGCTCGAACTGACGGACGCCGGTATCAAATTCACGCCGCAATGCGTTGCAGACAAGGCCTCCTATCAGAAGGCGCTGGACGAATTCTCTCCGGACATTATCCTCTCCGACTACTCCCTGCCCTCTTTCGATGGACGATCCGCGCTGAAGCTCGCCTCGCGCCAATGCCCCGATGTGCCCTTCATCTTCGTCTCGGGCGCCCTCGGCGAGGAGACGGCCGTCGAGTTGCTCAAGCAGGGGGCTACCGACTACGTGCTCAAGAACCGGCTGTTCCGTCTGGCGCCCGCAGTGACCCGCGCGCTCCAGGAGGCCAAGGAACGCAGGGAGAAGCTGCTGGCCGTGGAAGCGCTGAAGTTAAAAACCCAAAGCCTCGAGGAGGCCAATACGGCGTTGAAGGTCCTGCTTCAGCACCGCGAAGAGGACAAGACCACCCTCGAAGACCAGGTGCTGGTCAATATCCGTAAGCTGGTCCTCCCCTACATCGAAAATTTGAAACATCTGCACCTGAACGAGAAGCAGATGGCCCAGGTGATCATCATCGAAGAGAATGTCCGGCAAATCGTCTCCCCGTTCCTCCGCCGGATGACATCGAACTATCTCGACCTGACCCCGAGGGAGATCGAGGTGGCCAACCTCGTCAAGGAGGGGAAGACCACGAAGGAGATCACCGACATCCTCAGCATCTCCGCCACCGCGGTGGACTTCCACAGGAAGAATCTTCGCGCGAAATTCGGAATCAAGAGCAAGAAGACCAACCTGATGGCTTTTCTCTCTTCGCTGACGTGAGACGCGGTGTTCGCCTGCGATGGATATTCCGCCAGGGATCTCCAGTTCCCGCCGATGGGCGTGCGAGGTGCCGCCCATCGAAACCTTTCCCCCGTTGACCTTTGGACCTTCAGGAAGCGACCATGATCTCGTTCGAATTGAGCCCGAGGCAGAAGGAGTTGCAGACAAAAGCCCGCGACTTCTCGGTCCGCGAGATCCTGCCCGCGGTCTGGCACTACGACGAAACGAACGAGTTTCCCCTCTTCCTTCTGCAAAAGGCTTTTGACGCCGGCCTCATGAACGGCGACATCCCCGAAAAGTACGGCGGCCAGGGGTTCGGGCTCCTGGATACCGCAGTTCTCACCGAAGAGGTTTCCGCGGCCTGTCCGGGGGTGGCCACGTCGATCTTCGACAGCTCCCTCGGGATGGCGCCGCTGCTGCTCTCCGAGAACGAGCTTCTCCGGGAGAGGGTCCTTCCGGCCATCGCCCGCCGCTTCAAACGCATCTGCTTCGCCACCTCCGAACCGACGATGGGCTCCGACGTGGCGGGCATGCGGTGCAAAGCGGAGAAGAGCGGGGAAGACTATATCCTGAACGGGACGAAATACTGGATCACCAACGCCGGCGTTGCGGACTACATGACCGTCTTTGCGACCATCGATCCTGAGAAGCAGCACGACGGAATCGGGGCATTCCTGGTGGAGAGGGATTGGGCCGGGGTCTCCGTAGGCCTCCCCGTCCCGAAACTCGGGCAGCGCTGCTCGAACACCGCGGGAATTCACTTCCGGGACGTCCGGGTCCCCCGGGAAAACGTCATCGCCGATCCGGGGAAGGGCTTCATTCTCGCCATGAAGACCTTCTCCCGGACGCGCCCCATCATCGGCGCCTTTGCCGTCGGCGCGGCCCGCTCCGCGATGGAGTACGCCATCGATTATGCCAAGAAGAGGCGCGCCTTCGGGACCCGGCTCTCCAACTTCGAAGCCATCCAGTTCAAGCTGGCCGAGATGTATCAGAAGGTGGAGACGGCCCGCCTGCTGGTCTGGAAAGGGGCCTGGGAGGCGGACAGCGGGATCGATCCCACGATCAGCGCCTCGATTTCGAAGTTCTACGCCACCGAGGCGGCCATGGAGGTGGTCCATGAGGCCATGCAGATTCTCGGCGGCTACGGCTACACCCGGATGTTCCCGGTCGAAAAGCTGCTCCGGGACATCCGGCTTTTCAGCATCTACGAGGGAACGAGCGAGATTCAGCGGCTCATCGTCGCCGGCCACGTCCTGAACAGCTACAAGCCGGCCATGCCTCCCTTGGAGGATCTCCCCCTCGTCCGGGGCCTCGACATGAATGCGCCGGCCGAAAGAGAGACTCCGGCGTGGCGCTGCCGCATGTGCGGCCACATCCATTACGGCGCCGAGCCGCCGGAAGAGTGTCCCTCCTGCTTCTTCCCGAAAACCGCGTTCAAAAAGGTCTGGCCCCCGGCCTGATACCATCTCACGTTCGAAATCCGGAGCCGCCGGACCCCGGTCTTGTGTTGCGGATCGCCTGCCCCGGCCGCCGCGAAGGACCGCCGTCCAGCCCTTCCAGAAATCCCGTCCAACCGCGGCAAGCGCCCCATTTGACTTCCGAAACCTCTGCGCGTATGATCCGCGGCAAATAACCTGCCCGCCTCGGATGAGTAGCTCTCATAGACGAACGAAATCCGGCGGAGTGAATAGCAGGACAGAAGGCATCGATCGCAAGATGGCCGAAGATCCACTGTCTTTTTTTGAGTGATGCCGCCTGCGACAGGAGTAGAGTGTCCCCTTTGAATCGTTCCGACAGCATGAATGCACAAGAGAGGGATAAGCGGCGCGCACGCCTTCCCCGGATCCAGTACCCCCCTGCCCTTCCGATCGTCGCGCGCCGAGGGGAGATCGTCGCCGCCATCCGGAAGCATCCCGTGGTCGTGATCACCGGCGAAACCGGTTCCGGCAAGAGCACCCAGATCCCCAAGATGTGCCTGGAAGCTGGACGGGGCCTCCACGGATTGATCGGCTGCACTCAGCCGCGGCGGATCGCGGCGACCACCGTCGCCCGAAGGATCGCCGAGGAGCTGGGGGAGGAGATCGGCCGGTCGGTCGGCTACAAGATCCGCTTCGACGACCGGACCCCGGCCGGCGCTTTTCTGAAAGTCATGACCGACGGCATCCTGCTCATGGAGGCGCAGAGCGATCCGCTCCTTCGGGCTTACGACACGCTCATCGTCGACGAGGCTCACGAGCGGAGTCTGAACATCGATTTCATCCTGGGCATCCTGAAAAATATCCTCCGGAGACGCCGCAACCTGCGCGTCGTCATCACCTCGGCGACGATCGACACGGAGAAATTTTCCCGGGCCTTCGACGACGCGCCGATCATCGAGGTTTCGGGAAGGCTCTTTCCTGTCGAGGTCCGGTATGATCCGCCGGACCGGGATCTCGAAGAAAAAGGAGAGGTGACCCATATCGATGCTGCAGTCCGGGCCGTTCTGGAGCTGACGGCACGGCGCCAGCCCGGCGACATCCTGATCTTCATGCCGACCGAGCGGGATATTCGCGAGACCCGGGAGCTTCTCGCCGGCCGCGTTGGGGACCAGGTGGCCATCCTGCCGCTCTTTTCTCGTCTCACGCGGTCCGAGCAGGAACGGGTCTTCCGGCCGCTGCCCCTCAGAAAGATCGTGATTGCGACCAACGTGGCGGAGACGTCGCTCACGATCCCGGGGATTCGCTATGTGATCGACACGGGCCTGGCCCGCATCGCCCAGTATAACCCCCGCTCGCGAACGGCCGGTCTTCCCATCCGCGCCATCTCGCGCAGCAGCGCCGATCAGCGCAAAGGCCGCTGCGGCCGGGTCGAGCACGGGATCTGCATCCGGCTCTTCTCGGAGGAGGCGTACACGGGACGGCCCCTCTACACGCCGCCGGAGATTCTCCGCGCCAACCTCGCCGGCGTGATCCTCAGGATGCTTTCGCTTCGCCTCGGGGATATCGACTCCTTCCCCTTCATCGATCCGCCCGCCCCGAAGAGCGTCCGGGACGGCATCGACATCCTCCTGGAGCTGGGGGCGATCGAACGGGAGCCAGATGAATCCCGCCGCAAGCGCGAACCCTGGCGGCTGACCGAGAGGGGGCGGATCATGGCCCGGCTTCCGATCGACCCGCGCATCGCCCGGATGATCCTCGCGGCCAAAGAGGAGGGGTGCCTGCCGGAAATTCTGATCATCGCATCCGCCCTCAGCGTCCCCGACCCGCGGGAGAGGCCCGCCGAGAAGGAGGCGCAGGCGGACCAGATGCACGCCCTCTTCAAGGATCCCGCCTCGGATTTCGTCTCGCTGCTCAAGATCTGGGAGCGCTGCCGCGAGACCGGCGAATCGGCGGGGAGCCACAACCGGGTCCGGCGGTTCTGCCGGGACCACTTCCTCTCCTACCGGCGCATCCGCGAGTGGGGGGATGTCCATGACCAACTCCTGACGGTCCTGGCGGAGCAGAAGTTTCTTTCCGGCAAGGCGGCCGCGACGCGGAAAGCCGGGGTGGAACTCTACGCGGCCATCCACCGTTCCATCCTCGCCGGATACCTCGGGCATATCGCCGTCCGGAAGGAGAAGAACCTCTACACGGCCACCCAGGGGCGTCAGGCGATGATCTTCCCCGGCTCAGGCCTCTTCAACCGGGCCGGAAACTGGATCGTCGCCGCGGAAATGGTCGAAACATCGCGTCTTTTCGCCCGCACGGTGGCCAACATCGAAAGCGGCTGGCTGGAGGAGCTGGGAGGCGATCTCTGCCGCCGAACCTATTCTGCCCCACACTGGGAGAAGAACCGCGGCGAGGTGGTCGCGACCGAGCAGGTTACGCTGTTCGGCCTGGTCATCGTCCCCGGAAGGTCCGTCTCCTTCGGCCGGATCGATCCCGCTGAGGCGTCCCGGATCTTCGTGGGGAGTGCCCTCGTCGAAGGGGAAGTCTCACGCCCCCTCCCCTTTCTTGACCACAATCGGGCGCTGGTCGAGAAGATCGCGGGGATGGAGGAGAAGGTCCGGCGTCACGACCTCCTGATCGGAGAAGAGGAGATGGCCTGCTTCTATGAAGCGCGGCTGCCGGGGGTCTGCGACATCCGAACCCTCCAGCGGATGATCCGCGACCGCGGCAGCGATGCCTTTCTCCGGATGACGGAAGAGGATCTTCTGGCCAAATCACCCGACACGGAGGAAATCTCGCTTTTCCCCGAATCCGTGTCCACGTCGGGCTTTCATCTGGACCTGGTGTACCGCTTCGATCCCGGGAAGCCGGAAGATGGCGTCACCCTGAAGATTCCGGTTCAGGCCGCCCCGTCCGTTCCCGCCGCTGCCCTGGACTGGGCGGTTCCGGGGATGCTCCGGGAGAAGATCACGGCCCTCCTCAAGGGTCTGCCGAAGGAGTATCGCAAGCGGCTTCTGCCACTCGCGGGGACTTGCGACATCATCCTGCGGGAGATGCCTCGCGAAGGTTCCCTGCTGACTGCACTCGGCCGCTTCCTGTACGAACGGTTCGGTGTGAATATCCCTGCGGAGCGCTGGCCCGTCGAGGCGCTTGAGGAGCATCTGAAACTGCGTTTTTCGGTCGTCGACGTCAAAGACCGTGAACTCGCTTCAGGAAGGAATCCCGCGATCCTGGAGCGGGGGTTCGCCGACCAGGAAGAGACCAAGGCCTTCGCAAACGCCAGGAAAACATGGGAGAAGAGCGGGATCACGGCCTGGGACTTCGGCGACCTCCCCGCGCAGATCCCCATCCGCGATGGCATTCATGCGCCGCCGGCATTCCCCGCGCTCGTTTCGGACGAAAGCGGGGTCGGCCTCCGGCTGTTCCGGGTGGCCGGCGAGGCGTTTTGCTCCCATCGGAAAGGGGTGAGAGCCCTGCTGGCCCTGCGCTTTCACGATGAGCTCAGGCATCTGCGAAAAACGGTGGCACCCGCGGGCGACCTGAAGGTCTGGGCCGCCGCCTTTGGCGGGGTAAAGCCCTTGGAGAACGCGCTCCAGGAGAAGGTCATGGCGGACCTCTTCGAGGCGGATGTGCGGACCGAGGCGGATTTCGTCCGGCATGCCGAACAGACCCGGCCGCATATCCTCCCCCGGGGCGTCGCGGCCCTAAAACTGGCGGGCCCGCCGCTCAAAGCGCTCTACGACGCCTCGGAGCGGCTCCGGGTCCTGGAGGGGGCAAACCGGAAGAACGCGCCGCTGCTCGCGTTCCTGGAGGGGTTGCGTGAGGAGATGAAGCGGCTCCTGCCGACCGACTTTCTGATTCGTTACGACGCAGACCGGCTGGTCCACATCGGCCGGTATCTCCGCGCATTGGCCGTCCGGGCGGAGCGGGGTGCGGTCCATCTGCAAAAGGCCCTCGAACGCGGGGAAGAGATCCGGGAGTTGGAGGCGTGGCGTGAGTCGACGCAGAGCGCCCTTCCCGTCCACGCCTCTCCGGACAAAAGAAAGGCACTGGAGGATTTCGGCTGGATGGTCGAGGAGTACAAGGTATCGCTCTTCGCCCAGGAGCTCAAAACTGCGATCCCGATTTCCCGGAAAAGGATCGAAGCCCTGAGAGCCGAGATCGAGCGGATGCTCTAACAGCCTGCGCAGAGCGATGTTTTCAACGCCCGGTTCGATGCGTTTGGTCTAACGGGGTTTTTGGAGGGCGGCCTGCATGCTGATCTTGGCCAGCATTTCCCGGGCGAACTCCCTCGCATCGGCCAGGTCCACCTCGGTGGGGTGTTCGACCGCCCCCTGCGCCTCAACCGCCCAAGCCCGGTGTTCAGCCTGCGTCATCAGCGTGTCGAGGAGCTGTTCATCGACCCTGCCGCGGATATTGAACGTGCCGACGATCTTCGCCCGGGAAGAGAGGCCGATCGCATCCTCCAGCGCCTGCCTGGGCAGTTGGCCGCTCCGCAGCGATCCGTGGGTGCAGAAAAGGGCGATCCTCTGTCCCGCGGGGAGACTCTTGAAAAAGGGGAGAAGCTTGGCCGGGACGCTGTGGGCGTGAACCGGGAATCCAACAAAGATGATGTCGTATCCGGTGGTCTGCTTCACATCCAGAATGGGCATGAGCTCTTTGTCGATATGAATGGCATCGAAGATGGCGCGTGCGAGTTTCTCGGTATTTCCCGTCAGAGAGTAGTAGGTGACCAGAGCCTTCATCGTATTCTCGCCTCCTTGGATGGGTGCGTCAATTCTAACCGGACATGCCCGTCAAATGCAAGGGTCAATCGGCCATGGGCGTGCCGTCAGTCTTTATCATCCTTCTGTTCCAACTTCTCGTAGGTTTCGAGTTCGGGGGTCTGGATCATCACGGTTCCGTCCCCCTCGAAACGGAGGTAAGTCCTCGCCAGGATGATGGAGTACCAGAAACCGATCTTCTTGCCCGTCGGGTCGAGCAGATCGAATCCATAGGGATATTGGTGGAATTCGCGCGCCTTGGCCTGGAGCAGGTATACCATTTCCCGGAGCTTTGCCGGCGTCATGGCGATCTCCTTCCAGTGGGTCTCCGCGTCGAGGCGGTAGTCACGGTGGAGCCCGATCAGGGCATTCGGATAGACATCCGAACCGCTGATGAAGTAGCGGAGCTCCGGATGAACGGTGGCGGTCTCCATATCCCGGTCCACGCCCACATCCGGAAGGATTTGTCCGTAGTTCCTGAATCCGGAACAGCCGGCGATGCCGAGACCCATGATCAGCGCTGCAGCCAAAACCAGAACCTTTCTCAATCCCATGAACCCACTCCTCCGTTCCATCCGTCGCCTCTTCCGGTCCTTTCCCTCTCCCCGGGAGTCTCTTTCAAATTGACATCCCTGCCGGAAACAGGGATAATGCCACCGCAATTCAGCCGGTATCCCTTCTCATCAGCCGGCCGACCGAAGGAGAGAAGACCATGGAGATCATCACATCCACGCAACTGACCATTCCCACGTTTCAGCTCGTTCTGCTCCTGGTCCTGAGCACCCTCGCCCTCTTGATCGGCCGTCTCCGGATAGCCCTGCTCATCACCTACGGTTTCATACTCTACTGGGGCTACTTTCTCAATATGGATCTCTTCATCGGCTCCGAAGCCGTGAAGATGAGCGGCTATACCGTCGCCTATTTCGCCCTCGGCGTCCTGATCGTCCTGCTGGTGCTGCTGGGCCTCCTCACCCATCACACTTAGCAGCGCCCGAAAAAGATCATCCGCCCCGCTCGTTTCAGACCTTGAACGCGATGCCATCGAAAACCGGATGGCTTCCGGAGATCAGCTCAGTTTCTCGATCTCCAATTTCGGTTCGATGACCTCATTGGCCTTCCTGAGCCTCTCCTCCGGCGCACAGACCGCGAAGACCGCGGTCGGCGCGGCCGACGGGAAATATCTCCGGGCGGTCTCCAGCAGCAGCCTGGGATCCGCGGAGAGAACTTGTTCCCGGAAGCGGCGGCGCAGCGGATCGGTCAGAGCGGAAAATTCCCGGAGCAAAGCGGTGTACCCCCTTCCGGCCGGGTCCAACGGCCGGTCCAGCGCGCCGATCGTGCCGATCACCGCCTTCTGCAGTTCCTCTCCGGGCACCGGTTGGTCGCAGATCTCCTTCACGGCCTCCCGGTAGGTATCGATGGTCTCTTCCAGATGGGGATCTCGGTAGGAGAGGAAGGCGAAGAGGCCGCTGGCCGGTTCATAACGGCAGGAGCCCCCATAGGCCCCGCCCTGAACCCGGATATGACGGTAGAGATACCCGTTGGAAAGCTGTCGCGCCAGGACGGACAGCGGCGCGGACAGCGGATCGTCATAAGGCGGGGCTGCGAGCACCTCGGCGACATAGCAGACATCGGCGGGAATGGCGATCCCGACATGGACGGGGCGCCGCTCCCACCGCTCCGGTTCCGCAGGCGGATTCCCGTCCGGCAGTGCCCCTACCAAGGCCGCTGTCGCCTCCGCGCACCGCCGCAGCCCCTCCGCGTCGGCCGTCATGTTGATGAACAGCCGCTGGCGGACGAAGAGGGTCTTCCGAAGACATTCAAGTTTTTCCCGCAGTTCCTCCCGGAGATCGCCCAGGGAGTCGGCCGTGCCGGAAATGAGACGGAGCTGGGTTCTGCCGTGCCACTGCTCGGTCCGCCAGGCGGGGAGAGACAGGCCGGCCGCAGCGGCCATCTGGGCGAAGATATGGCCCGACGGGATGACCGCGGCATGGAGGTCGTTCTTCTTTTCGAGAATGAGCTCCCGCAGCCTGGCGGCATCGGTCAGGTCCCCTGACCTCAGGACATCGCGGACGATCCGCACCGCCTCCTCCGTATTCCGGTAGAGCGCCTTGACGGAGAAAACCATCTTCTGCCAGTTTCTCCGGCCGTCCACAGTATATCCTGTTGCGAGATTGACGCCCAAGCCCCCGGTCCTGAGCGATATCCGCTTTGCCATCTGCTCGTACGAGAGCCCGGCCGCCCCCATCTGGACGGTAAGTTTTCCCAGAAGCGGCAGGTAGGGCTGCAACTCTTCGGGGATGTCCGAAACGTCGAAGGCCAGGTCGAGATAGGTGATCCCGTTCGTGAAGAGCTCATGGCGAAGGAGCTGAACTCCCCCCGCGGTTCCCCTCTCCGTGGGTATCGTTTCGATCTCGCGGGATATCTCCTCGACCCGGATTTGGGGCAGCGTCGCCGCCGCCTCGGGAGGATCCGGTTCCGTCTGGAACTTCTTCAGCAGAGCCGCTTCGCGGCGGATCCGGTCCTTCTCATTCTCGTCAAGGGAGGCGGCCATCCGGGCCAGTCGCTCCCGGGTCTTCTGTTCCCGCTCCTCCTGGAAAGTACGGCTCGGCTCCATCACGGAAAGAAGACGGTGGGGGTTGTCGAGGAACCACTCCCGCAACACCTCCTGGAAAAGGGTGGGATTCGTCTCCCATCTCCGGCGGATCTCCTCGATCGTGCGGGGGAAATTCAGGTCCGTCAACGGGTCCCCGTCGTAGAGCCAGGTGTGATAGGCCCGCCCCATCAGAACGATCCCGTAGGGGTAGCTGCCGCGGACCATCTCCCGTCCGTGGAATTCCACTTGGTGGAGGGTCCCTTCGATCAGCTCCCGGTCGAAACCGCTTTCGACCGTGGTCCGCAGGGTGTCGAGGACCAGTTTCTCGATTCGCCCGGCCTTGTCCGGGTCGGTCCCGCGCAGGCCGACGGAAAAAGCGATCTGCCTGAGGTCCCTTTCGAGGCCCGTGACCGGAGATAGGTCCTCTCCCAGCCCGGAGTCGATGAGCGCCTTCCGAAGCGGGGAGGCGGCGCTGCCGACGAGAAGATCGGCCACGATCGTCAGCAGCATCGCGGTCTCTCCGGCCGTATTTTCCGCCGTCATCCAGGCCAGGTTGACGGTGGTCTTGCCGGCCGACTTCTCCTCACGATCGATCGGGAAATAGCCGTGAACCTTCCGCGGGGCCTCCCAGCGCGGCTGGAGAGCGATCGCGGAATCGACCCGGACGCGGTCGAATCCAGCGAGGATTTCGGCGAGAAAGGCGAGGTGCTCTTCCGTCGGGATGTCACCGTAGAGGAAGATGCGGGCGTTCGTCGGTGAATAGAAGGTCTCGTGGAACGCCCGGAACTGTTCATACGTCAGATCCGGAATCTTCCGCGGGTCTCCGCCCGAGTCGAACGCGTAGGTCGTCTCGGGGAAGAGATTCTCCTGGATCGCTTTGTACATCAGGGTCTCAGGCGCAGAGTAGGACCCCTTCATCTCATTGTAGACGATCCCGGAGAGGGTCAATTCCCCACGTTCGTCGAATTCGAGGTGGTGGCCCTCCTGGAGGAACGTCTCCCGCATGAGGCGCGGCCGGAGAACGAGATCGGCATAGACGCGTGCAAGGTTGAAGAAATCGCGTCTTTCCTGGCTGGCCACAGGGTAGATCGTCTTGTCGGGGTAGGTGAAGGCGTTGATGAAGGTCTGGAGCGTTCCCCGGAGGAGTTCGTTGAAGACATCCTTGAGGGGATAACGTTCGGAGCCCGCCAGGACGGAGTGTTCGAGGATATGGGGAACGCCGGTCGAGTCCCTGGGGGGGGTCCGGAAGCCGATGGAGAAGAGGTTCTCCCGGTCATCGCAGTGGAGATGCAGGACTTTCGCCCCGCTCTTTTCGTGTTCGATTTCGTACGCGCTGACCCGGATCTCCGGGATCTGCTCTACCCTCAGGATCCGAAAGCCCTGCCGCTGTTCCCCCGCAGCGAGCGTCAGCGCCGGGCAGACATTTTTTGCATCCATCTCTCTCCCCTTCCCCAACCGGGTCTTCAACCCGGGATCTTCGAAGCTTGCACAAGGGTCCAATCCA
>JAJFTY010000071.1 GCA_021372695.1 Deltaproteobacteria bacterium | reverse complement strand
GAAAGATGCCTCCTTCTTCATAGCACTTAATGAGGTGAAGGAAAAAGCGAAGAAGAATAACATGGATCAGCCCGGAAGCATTACGTATTTCCTGCCCGATGAGGTTTGGCTTTACAACATGAAGCCGCATGGTGCAAAAGGCTTCTCTTGGATCCTAAGCGGGTCTGATTTCACCTATAAGATAGCCGAATCTCAAGAACCTAATTCAAGGCCAAATGTCATGGCTGAGGTCCGATCGGAGACCTTGTGGCGCTTGGGACCCGAAGAATCAATGAAGATCGTCCTGGGGCTCATTGCAGCGAACGGAGGGCATAGAATTGAAGCAAAGCTCAGCCGCGTAGATCTCTGCGTTGATTTTGTAATGCCTGACGAGCGTTGGTCACAGGAATTGATGGATTATGCCGTCACGAGGGCAACGGATTACGCGCCCTATTACCGATTCCATAAGCTGACAGGTATAAGAATCGGAAAAGGCACAATTTCAGCCCGGCTTTATGACAAACCTCTGGAAATCCAACAGCAATCAAAAAAAGAATGGATGTATGACGTTTGGGGAATAGAGGACGTTCCAGAAGGCCACAAACTTATCCGTATTGAATTTCAGATGAGAAGAGAGGTGTTGAAACAGCTTGGCCTCAATAAAGTTGCGGACCTTCTCCAAAAGACTCCGAACGCATGGGCTTATTGCACGAAGAACTGGCTGAAGTTTCAGGATCGGCCGGGTTTGCATCATACACAGCGATCAACCCTTAAATGGTACGAAGAAATTCAAGAGGGTTTCGAGGGTGTCCAGGGTGCGGAACCTCTGGTTCGAGAAAAAGCCGTCAATATGGATAAGAAGCGATTGATGCAACAGGCGAACGGGCTAATAAAATCCATACACGCAATTGATCAGGAAGAAGAAAGAGCAGACAGAGAAAAAACTATTAGTATGGATGATTGCTTGGCCTCATACAAGAACGAGCTGCGGATGCATCCGGAAAGCCCATCTGAAATCAAGGCGAATGTCACGAGGAAAAGGGCAAGGTATCATAGAGAAATTCCGAAGCTCAAGCATACTGAAAATACCTATAGAATTGACAAAAACATGAATTTCAAGAATGAGGAGGGTGTTGGAAATGAAAAAGAAGAAGCTGTTGTATCAGGGTAGATATTGGCCTGATTTTGCATGGTGCCAGCATTGTGGAAAGGCCCAACTCACGGCGGAAGTGGTCAAGAGTCATGAGCACTGCACAATGCCGGGATGTGATGGCCACGGTCTTGAGTGGGATATTATGCCTTGGTCCGCCGAAAATTGGCCAAGATCGGAGCATTCTGAATATCCGGAGAAACCGGAAGTTGGTAAGGAATATCCGCTTTATTCATAAGCAGAATGCAACGTCTTTCGGATTGATGGAAAAAAGCAACAAGTTAATGCACTTGGTGGTGAGATGGTGATGCAGAGCAACGAGGGTGAGGCTGGTCAAAAACGGGGTTTCCTTAGACTGCCGCAAGTCCTGGAAATCTTTCCCGTGTCAAAGTCCACATGGTGGAAGGGCATCAAGGAAGGGAGATTTCCAAAACCTGTTAAGCTATCCCCAAGAACAAGTGCTTGGTTGCGGGCTGATATTGACGCTTTGTGTGATTCTTTTGTGGCTTCAGGGGCAGAAAAACGACTTGCATAAAGGGGTATATACTTTTATAAATTGGGGGTAGTTATTGGGGTATCTATAATAACGCTATAAATGAATTTACTATGATGTCTGATAGATGTGGCGTTAATGTGATGGAGACCTCCGCACCAAGTATAATCAACATGTTACAGCCTTCAGCGGTGTAACCCGCTTTCTTGGTTTTCACTCGCTGCAACTAAAATGTAACCGTTCGGCCTGTAACTGATCCGCGTCAGCATTCTGCGCAACAGCAAGAGCCTTAGGTCAAAGTTTCCAGCCACATCGACGCCGATTCGGCGTCCAGATAAAGAGTGCAATCCGGATGCCTCCGCAGAACGCTCGCCGGGCACGATTCATCAACCAGGCCGGTCAGCATGGTCTTTACCGCCATGGCTTTCCTTGGACCGGGGACCACGCAAAAAAGCGACTCGCCCCTCATCAGGGCAGGCACGGTCAGAGTGATCGCCCTTTGGGGAACAGCTTCGAGGCTGGCAAACGCCCCGTCATTGACCTGTTGCAGTCGGCATACTTCATCAAGCACGACTTCCTTGACCAGAAAAGGATCGTCGAAATCAGCGACCGGCGGGTCGTTGAAGGCGATATGGCCGTTTTCTCCCACGCCGAGACAGACCAGGTCGATGGGTGCCGCATTGAGCAAAGAAGCGTATCTCTTCATTTCATCGGCAATCGGCAGCCCTCCCGTATCCAGGAGATGCACAGCTTTCAATGGAACCAGATCGAAGAGCGTCTGGCGCAAAAAATTGGAGAACCTCTGGGGCGCCTGGGCGGGAAGACCGAGATATTCGTCCATGTGAAAAGCCTCGATCCGCTCCCAGGGAGTATCCGACGCAGCGCGCAGCCCCGCCAGCATTTCGTTCTGGGAAGGAGCGGCGGCGAATATCATCCGGCACGAAGCACGGCGGGTGAGCACTTCAAGAATTCGGCGGCGGCAGGCGGATGCAGCGGCGGAACCCATCGCGGCGCGCGTCGGATGGACTTCCACCTTGAGACGATCGACAGTTTCAATACGAATGACTTTATTCATCGTATGCCTTTTTGAAGTCGGGACGCCGACCCATCTCTTCCGGCTCGCCGGAGTGCCTCGGCCAGCATCCTTTCAAAACGGCGGCCATACTCCAGATAGTTGTCAAAACGCGTCCGTTCCGAACAGGTAACTCTGGCGTCATGGAAGACCACGGCCATGTGCGGTTCGATGCTGAAGCCGCCGTCATAGCCGGATGCGACCAGGTCGCTCACGATCGCCGCAACGTCACAGACGCCCTCGTCCGGGAAAAAATACCGTTCTTCCCCCGTGGCGGGGTCGCGGACACCGTCCTTGATGTGCACGTAAACGATATGCTCGCGTAGCTTGTCATAGGACTCCCGAGCGTCCTGGTTGGGACAGGGGAAGGGCTTGCGGAAGTCCGGCGTCAAACAGGGGTTGCCGGTATCGTAAACAAGCCTGAGACCGGGGACTGCCGCGAGCAGTTCGAGCGTATGTTCCCAGCTCATGCCGCCGTAATTGAAGCAGTTTTCATGCACCGGCGTGATCCCCGCGTCAAGGAATCGCGAGCATATTTCGCGCAGGCGACGGAATCGTTCCTCCTTCTGCTGATCCGCCAGGGCCCGGCCCGCCCCGTCTCGCAAGATCGCATAGCTCATGACCCGGATCAGGGAAACGTCAAGGATCTTCATCCGCTTGATCGCCCTATCCACGGCAGCAAGGGTTTCCGCAAAAGGTTCGTCGACGCTCTTACTCCAGTTGGCTATAGTCGAACCGAAACAACTGACGCGGACCCCGGCAACTTCGAGCTTACGTCGAACTTCATCGAAAGCCTGATCGGAAAGGTCGTGAATATTGACGCCGTCGATGCTTCTGGCTTCAATGAAAGACCATCCGAGTGCCTGGGTAACTTCGATCTGCCCGTCAACACCGTCGGCCGCCTCATCGGCGAAACCGCTCAAGTACATTCCTCTACCCCTTGAAAATGTATGGCCGGCCGGTTTTCATCGATTCATAGATCCCGCAAATGAGTTCGACCGGGATTTTGGCCTGGGAGCCGTCGATGGCCGGCCTGGATGAATGAATGATGGCCCGGGTCAGGTCCTCGATCTGACGCCGGTGCCCCTCGACGCTTATTCCCTTGGGATCGCTGGCACCGTCCCCGAGGCTTTGCCCCTTGATGTTGGCCAGAATCCCCGCGTCACCCGGATCGACGTCGGCAAACCGCCATTCCGCGATGTTGTCTCCCTGAATGGTCGCCGTTCCTCGCTCGCCGGAGACTTCAATCCGCAAAGGCAGGCCTGGTGCGCAGGAGGTGCTCGATTCGATGACGCCCATGGCGCCGCTCTTGAAACGGACCACGGCGCAGGCATTGTCTTCGACCTCTATCCCCTGATGCGTCCGCGTCGCCGTGTAGCCGAACACCTCAGCCGGTTCGCCGCCGAAGTGAAGCATCAAATCGATGGTATGGATGGACTGGTTCATCAGGCAACCGCCGCCGTCGAGCTCCCAGGTGCCCCGCCACGCCCCGGAGTCGTAATATTCCTGGCTGCGCCACCATTTGATCTTGCCGCTGACAAAGAGGATACGTCCAAACCTGCCCGCGTCGATGGCGCTCTTGATCGTCATGGCGCCGACGCCGAAGCGGTACTGAAAAACGGGCGACAGGATGACCTTGTTTTCACGACAGGCATCTATGATTGACTGTGATTTTTCCGGCGTCGTGTCCAGTGGCTTCTCGCAAAGCACATGCTTGCCGGCGCGCGCGGCCGGGATGGCGACGGCCCCATGCAGGCCGGTTGGGGTCGCGACGGTCACCGCATCGATAGGCGCCTTGGTCAGAAACTCTTCAAAACTGGTGTACGCCGCGATACCCTGCTTAGCCGCAAAGTCCCTTGCGCGCGCAGGATCGCTGTCGTACACGGCCTTGAGTTCGGCATTTTCCACGGACTTGATCGCTTCGGCATGAAATGCCGCGATCATTCCCGCCCCGATGATTCCGAACCTTACTCTAACTTTCTCGCTGTTCATATCTTCCCTTCCTTATCGCCTTGCCGGGTTTTTCTTCTTCGGCCAAAGCGCCATGATGCGCTTGCCTATCCATCGTCCCGGACTGGTTGACCAGAGAACCGAAACCACCAGCATGAGAAACAGGATCAGTGATATGGGCCGGGTGAAAAATGGCGAAGGATCTCCGGCGGTGATCATCAGACCGCGTCTGAAGTTGTCTTCGGCCATGGGCCCGAGAATGAAGCCGAGGACCAGCGGGGCCACCGGATAGTCGAGCTCATTGAGCAGAACACCGAGCAGGCCAAAGGCGAACATGACGTAAATATCGAAAATCCGCCCGGAAAGTGCGTAAGCGCCTGTCACGCAGATGATGAAAATAGCCGGCATGAGAACATACCGGGGTATCAGCAGGATTTTGACCATCTGCCGGGTCCACATGAGGCTCAATGCGAAAACGGCCATGGTCGAGACCATCGAGATGGCGATAATCTGTCCCACCACTTCGGGTTGCTCGGCCACCAGCAGCGGCCCGGGCCTAAGGTTGTGTATGGTCATCGCGGCCAGGAGAACGGCGGCCGGTGCGCTGCCGGGGACGGCCAGCGTCAGCGTCGGAATGATATCGCCGCCGATGCAGGCGTTGTCGCCGGTTTCGGCGGCGATGAAGCCCTCGATCGAGCCCTTTCCAAACAGCTCCGGATGCTTGCTGTTTTCCTTCGCGGTAAAGTAGGAGAGCCATGAAGCCGTGTCGCTGCCGACGCCGGGAATGATGCCGATGACGATGCCGATCAGCGCTGAACGCAGGATAAGCCATTTATGTCGGAGCAGTTCGCCGAATCTCGGCACGATGCGGCCCACTTCCGATTGTACGGTGATATGGCTTTTCTTGCGGACCGAATCGAGCACCTCGGGAATGCCGTAGGCGCCAATGAGCACCGGGATGAGGGCGAACCCTCCTCCAAGGGCGCTCATGTTGAAAGTGAAACGATCGATCGCGTGGATGCTGTCGTCACCAACGGTCATCAGCACCAGGCCGAGAAACCCGGCAATCCATCCCTTGACGGGGTCTTTGGGCGCGCAAAGGCTGCCGGCGATGACCACGCCGAAAACGGCGAGCCAGAAAAATTCATAGGTGCCGAAGCTCAGGGCCGCAGTACCAATCAGCGGGGTGAAAAGCGCCAGACAGATGAAACCCAGGAGGGTGCCGATGGTGGATGCGGTCACCGACAAGCCGATAGCCTGGGCGGCCTTGCCTTGCTGAGCCAGGGGATAACCGTCGAGGCAAACAGCGGCCTGCGCCGGCGTCCCGGGAATGTTGACCAGGATGGCTGAACGGCTGCCGCCGGTAACCGAACCCACATAGGCCGCCAAAATGACCGCTATGGCTTTGTCCGGGGCCAGCGAAAAGGTCAGGCCGGTCAGCAGGCTGAGCGCCGTCGTCGTTGTCAGTCCGGGCATCATGCCAAAAATGATACCGGCTTGCCCTCCGATGAGGATATAGATGATCGTCATCGGATCGAGCAACAGTTTCCACATTCCAATGAAAATACTAGTAATATCCATTATTTTTTCCCGGTCATGGGAAAACGATCCCGAAAATCCTGCTGATGATGTACAGAAAAGCGAGGATGAAGGCCGACGCAATCAAGGACGACTTCAAGGCTTTCGCCAACGGGTGGCTCCTGAAAACGACGCCAAAAACCATGATCGTGGACGGGGCCAAGATGTAGAAATTGATCTTGCCCAAAAGGAAGATTAAGACCGCGATCATGGTCGCGCCGGCGAGGAATCGCCCCATGCCCCATTCCCTGCCGCCTTCCACCAACCGCAGGGGGCCAATGGCCTCCTTGTTTGCCAGCCAGCCGATGAGCCCGCGACAGGCGACAAACAGGGCGCAGGTGCCAAGGCAGACCGCCATGCTCAAGGGGAAAATGTTCGGCGACGTGTACCATTCCCAGGAAGGGTCCTTGAACGGCATGCGCAGCGCCTCGACAATGAAGGCGGCGCTGATGGCCATCAGGAAAAGCGCGCCGAAAAATTCCCGGCGCGGCCGACGCTTTCCCCCCCCGGCGTCCGGCGGAAGAGGGATCGATCCCTCTTCCGCCTGCGCAGTTTTCGTAGACATTCCCAGTTACCTGGCGATCTTGAAATCGTTGGGTGACTTGGCAGCGGTGCCCGAGTCAAACAGGATCCAGGCTTCCCTGCGGGCCAGGCGCTCTGTGAGATCTTTTGCCTCCTTGCCGTAGATGGCGATCGGCATGGCGCCCTTGGTCTTGGCGTAGTCCTTGATCGCCTGCGACGCGGCGGCCTTCACAAATGCCTCATCATAGGCGGCGACGACATTCTTGGGCAGGTCGGCCGGCGCCATCAGGCCAAAGTATGAGCCGTAGTCCGGGTACGACGGAACGAACTTCTGCACCGGAGGAATCTCGCCGTAACCGTCGATGGCCAGCGGTACCTTCGACGTTACCGCGAGGGCCCGCAGCTTGCCGCCTCTCAGGAGTTCAGCGACTTCCACCGACAGTTGCATGACGACTTCCGCTTCGCCGGAGGCGACGGCCATCACCGCGGGAACGCCGCCGGGATAGGGAACGTGCCGGAAAGTGACGCCGGCGGCTGCCTTGAAGAGCTCCGATGCGAAATAGCCCGAACTGCCGACACCGGCTGAAGAGAGGACCATTGCGCCGGGCTTGGCCTTCATCGCCGCGACCAGATTGTCGACCGACTTGATCGGCGAATCACCCTTCACGCAGATGACGTTGGGCGTGAAGATCGGCAGGTAGTAGATCCAGTCGCGGTGCGTCTGCTCCATCTTGCCGAGTATAGCGTAGCTGCCGACGCTGACGGTCGCATTGGCGGTCAGCGTATAGCCGTCATGCGGCTTGTCCCAGACTTCCTTGGTGCCGATGGCGCCTGCGCCACCCGGCGTGTTCACGATGACCATACGCTGACCCATGGACTGCTCCATGACGCCGGCGGTCACGCGCGCCACGGTGTCCGACGCGCCTCCGGCAGGCCACGGCACGATGACCGAAATGGTCTTCGTCGGTTTCCATTTTTCCTGGGCCGCAACATTTCCGGCCAACACGATCAGGGTCGATATTGCGATGATAGCCGCCAACAGTACTTTTGCACCTTTCATGTCTGCCTCCTCGTAAAAAAGATCGATCATTAAAGAGCACATAACCCCGCGGCACTGATGCCGCAGGCGGAATTCGTCGCTCCCTGCCGTGGCAACCGGCATCGCCAGAGCGGCGGGGCGATTTCAGGAACTGCCTTCCATCAGTTTTTCGATCTCCTTAATGTATGCTATGGTCTCACCAAGAACCGCCGACGGGTCCGCGGGAGTGGTGAATATCTCGAGGGAAACCCAGCGATCGTATCCCAGGTCGCGCAGTTTGAGGAAGGCCGGAAGATAAGTATGGTCACCCGGCCTGGGGTGATTTCCGTCGCGGTCGTTCAGGTGCACGTGGCAGATCGAATGAAAATATCGTTCAACCAGATCTTCAAAAGGCATCGTCTCGTCCGTACAGTTATGAAAATCCAGCATTCCGCCCACGCCAGGGCTGCCAATGCCCTTCACAATGGCTTCGGCTTCTTCCATGAGATTTACAACGTCGGTCTGATCCGAGGAAAGGGCTTCCAGGAGAATAGCCGAATGGCGCTCCGCCGCGTAAGGGGCGATGGCAGCCAGTTCGTCTCTCAGGATACTCATCGCCTGCTCTCTGGTTTGACCAGGCTCGGAACGGCGTTGCTTGGGTGAACCGAGTATCAGGTTGCCACCGCCCAGTTCGGCCGCCGCGTCGATAAGGCGACGCAGATGGTCCCAGGACCCCCGCCGAATTGCGCTGTCCGGGGTGGCGATGCGCAAGCCTTCCGGCTTGACGAGCAGCCAATGCAGGCCGGCGAACTCGAGGCCGGTTTCCGCCAGGGAGCGTCTGGCTTCCTTAACGCCTTGACTGATCGCGCCGGACGAAAAATCGCCGAAAATGGTGAACGGCGACAGTTCCAGGCCATGAAAGCCATGGTCAGCCGTTATGACCGCGGCTTCGCGCAGAGGAATAGCGCCGAAGAGTTCGTTGCACACGGCGTATTTCATGAAAATTTCCCGCCAAACCCGTTCAGCGTCTGCAAATCAAACTCCAAGTGACCTCATGAATTGATGATTCATAAAGCATTGCTTTTCGACGGCGGGGTATATTGAGCCCATTTTTTGGGGGATGTCAAGGGATATCTGTCGCAGCTAAAATGTGACTGTCCTGACCGAACTTTTTCTGTCATAATACCGACCGTCATCCGAGGGGGTGTTGTAACTAACCAATTATTTATGATGGAAAATCGCCTTTTTTGCGTCATGGACTCAGGAGGACGATGATGGCGGAAAATCAGACGGAGAACATTCTCGTGGTGAGCGCCCATTCGGGCGATTTCGTGTGGCGGGCAGGCGGCGCCATTGCCCTTTATGCAAGCCGGGGATGGCAGGTGAAGATCGTCTGCCTCTCTTTCGGGGAGAGGGGTGAATCGGCCAGGCTCTGGAGAGAAAAGGGCATGACCGTGGAAAAAGCGAAGGCTTTGCGCGAAAGGGAGGCGCAGAACGCCGCCGCGATCCTGGGGGGCGATGTGGAGTTTTTCGATTGCGGCGATTATCCGTTGAACTTCACTCCGGCGCACATGGACCGCCTGGTCGATATCTACCGCTCATTGCAGCCCCGGATCGTTCTCACCCACTCCCTGGCAGACCCTTACAATTTCGATCATCCGCAGGCGGCGCGGATCGCCCAGGAAGCCAGAATCATCGCCCAGGCGCACGGACACAAGCCGGGCGTTGCCGTCCTCGGAGCTCCGCCCGTTTTCCTGTTCGAACCGCACCAGCCCGAGCAATGCGGCTGGAAACCGGACGTGCTGCTGGACGTTACGCCGGTATGGGATAGGAAGCGAAAAGCCTTTGAAACCATGGCTGCGCAGGAATATCTGTGGGAATACTACACCAGGGTGGCATTGAATCGCGGTGTTCAGGCGGCACGCAACTCCGGGATGAAAGATATCCGGTATGCCGAAGCTTACCAGCGTGTCTTCCCGCTGGTGACCGGCGACATGCAATAGAGCGCGGACTCGGATCACCGATTTCATCAGGTCGATGGACGGGGGCCGTCGCCCCCGTCCATCGTTCGGCGCGGTGCCGTCCGGGAAGGTCTTAAGACGATTGCGTGCTACTCCAGCTTGATGTTGCCCTGTTTGATGACCTTACCCCATTTCACCTGTTCCGACTCCATGAATTTGGTGAATGCTTCCGGACCCAGCAAATCCTGTTCGGCCCCCTGGTCTTCAAAGGTCTTGATGATCTCCGGCATCTTCATGATCGTCGTCAGCTCTCTGTTCAGCGTGTCGACGATCGTCTTCGGCGTTCCAGCCGGGGCGTACAGTCCCCACCAGATGTAGCACTCGAACCCGGGGAGGCCCGCTTCGGCGATGGTCGGCAGGTCCGGCAGGAACTTGCTGCGGGACTTTGCACCATAACCGAGCGCCCTGACTTTGCCGGACTTGATATGGGGCAGCGACTGCTGGAGGCTCCCGACGAAGAGCTGGGAATGGCCGCCCAGCAGATCGACCATAGCCGGACCGCCGCCCTTGAACTGAACGATCTTGAAGTCGATGTCGGCCATCATCTTGAAGTACTCCGTGGAGAGATGGATGAAACTGCCACCGCCCGCAGCCGAAGCCACCAGTTTGCCGGGCTGTTTTTTGGCCAGC
This sequence comes from Deltaproteobacteria bacterium, assembly GCA_021372695.1. The sequence continues at coordinate 42,155 of JAJFTY010000071.1, read as the reverse complement.
GCGATGAGCTCCTTGAGGTTATTGGCCGGAACCGACGGATGGACGACCAGGGTCGAAACAGCGTTGCCGATCTTGGCAATCGGGACGAAGGACTTCATGGGATCGTACGGCGCCGGAGCGAGCATGGGGTTGAGTATCATCCCCGTCGAGTTGAACAGCAGCGTGTGGCCGTCGGGTGCAGATCTGGCTACCGTTTCCGAGGCCATCGTGCCGCCGCCGCCGGCCATGTTTTCCGCAACGAACTGCTTGCCGAGGCGTTCGGAAAGCTTGGTGGCGATCAGCCGTCCCATCGCGTCGGTGCTTCCGCCCGGAGCAAAGGCGATCAGGAGCCGCACCGGCTTCTGAGGATAGCCGGCCGATGCCGCAAGGGCCGAAGAGAAGGAAAGTGCGACGGCCATGGCAACGAGCGAGCCCAAAATGATGAAACGAAACGACTTTCTTTTCATTAGAATCATATTCTCTTCCTTCCTTTCTTTGAAAAACGGTTCACGTCGATTGCTCTTTTCCGTTCCCCGCCCAATGCGTTTGCTCTTGCGACGATCTCGACCCTCAACGCCGTCGCCGGATTGCAAACCCGTCAGAACTGCGGATCCGGCGCATAGGCATCAGCCGGCAATATCGCCCCGCCGCTTGCGAACAGCAGGCATCACCATCACCATCAGGATCAGGATGGTGGCGATCAGGAACGCCAGGCTGATCGGCCGCGTGAAGAAAACCGTCGGGTCTCCTTCCGAAACCTGCAACGCCCGCCTCAGGTTCTCCTCCATCATCGGCCCCAGGACAAATCCGAGCAGCAGCGGAATGGGGCTGCAGCCCAGAAGCCGCCACATGATCCCCAGAATGCCGAAGAACGCCGTCAGGTAGATATCGAAGGAGATGTTGTTCGTGCTGTAGATGCCGATGGCGGAGAACACCATGATTGCCGGGAAGAGCAGGCGATAGGGCACCTTGAGCAGGCTCACCCACAGGCCGACCAGCGGCAGGTTGAGGACGACGAGCATCAGGTTTCCGATCCACATGCTCGCGATGAGCCCCCAGAAGAGGGCCGGCTGCTGGGCCATGACCGAGGGGCCCGGCGTGATGCCGTGAATCATCAACGCCCCGAGCATCAGCGCCATCGTTCCGCTGGCAGGAATGCCGAGGGTCAGCATCGGGATGAACTTGCACTGGGCATCCGCATTGTTGGCGGACTCCGGTCCCGCCACCCCTTCGATCGCACCATGGCCGAAGCGCGACGGGTCGTCGGCCATCTTCTTTTCGATCATGTAGGAGCCGAACGAGGCGATGGACGGTCCCGTGCCCGGCAGGATACCGAAAAACGCCCCGAACGCGGTCCCCCTGAGGATCGGGGCGATGGCCCGCTTCAGGTCCTGCCGCGTCGGGTAGAGGCTTCCCACCCTGGAGGTGAAGACCTGTCGCTCCTCGGGGTCGCTGAGGTTGAATATGATCTCGCCGACGGCAAAGACCCCGATCGCAATGGTCACGAAACCGATGCCGTCCGCCAGTTCGAAAAAGCCGAAGCAGAACCGTTTGACGCCGGTATCGACGTCGGAGCCCACGATGCCGAGCAAAAGCCCCAGAAACACCATGGCCAGGGACTTGAGCATGTCGCCCTGGGCCAGGATGGCGGCCGTGACCAAACCCATGAGCATCAGCGAAAAATATTCCGGCGACCCGAACTCTAACGCAACCTCGGCGACGGTGGGGCCCACCATCGCAATCAGCAGCGTGCAGATGGTGCCGGCAACAAACGAGCCGATCGCTGCGATTGCCAGCGCCACGCCCGCGCGCCCCTGACGGGCCATCTGATAGCCGTCGATGCAGGTGACGACCGACGACGTCTCCCCGGGAAGATTGACCAGAATCGAAGTGGTCGAGCCGCCATACTGCGCGCCGTAGTAAATGCCGGCCAGCATGATCAGCGCCGCGACGGTCGGGACGGTGTAGGTGATCGGCAACAGCATCGCGATCGTGGCCATCGGTCCGATACCCGGCAGGACCCCGATCAGCGTGCCGACCAGCACGCCGATGAAACAGTAGAGCAGGTTCTGCAGCGAGAGCGCGACACCGAAGCCAAAATAAAGATTGTGCAGGACATCCATGGACGCCCTCCTTATCAGAATCCCTTGAGCAGGGGGTACCGCAGCTCGAGTCCCCAGATGAAAAGGGCTACCGCCGCCACCACCAGGATCCCCGTCAGCATCAGGACCTCCAGGAAACGAAATTCCTTTCCTGCTCCCGCCGCTGTGAAGATCAGGGCCACGAGGGCCGGAATGAAGCCTGCCCATTGCATGAGGAGGCCGAACAGGATGAGGGAAAGGGGTAACAGGACCAGGGCCCGGATCGACAGACGTTCTTTGATCTTCTCGCCTCTGCGCAGCCCGACGGCCATGATGCAGACGCCGAACGCGATGAGAATCCCGCCCAGAACGGTCGGAAAGAATCCGGGCCCCATGCGCATGGCACTGCCGAACCGGTAATCCCGGGCGATGAACATGGCGGCGGCACCGAAACCGATGAACATGACGCCGGCCCAGAAATCCTTGTTCCCGAACAATCGCGAGATCATTGAAACGCCACCTTTTGGTACGCGCGAAAATAGAGTATGCCGTCCCGAATGTCAATGGAAATGGTGTCGATGGTCTCATCTTTGCCGAACCGTCTGAACCAATGAGGCTTTTGACCGCCAAAGGCCGGCAAATGCGGCTGCGCATTCTGGCGGGCGTTCATCCGCGGTGCTCACGGTTCATGTCGGTCTTTTTGCTTGTTTGCCTCCCAGTTTGGCGCTATGATGCCCCTCAAAATTCTGATGTATGGGGCCGTTATTCTTGAGGATGACCCCCACGAAGAAAGAAGCCACCCGACAAAACCGGCGCAGGAGGTCGTGTCCGAACGTTCCGACGTCAGTCCGGACAACTGACGCTGCCCGATGAGGAATGGATCATGAGAAGCAAGAAGATGGCTTTGAATCACGGACATTCCTGCTCCATTCCCATGCGCGCCGTACTCTGGATCGGCGTGATTCTCATGCTCTGCCCGATGGTCGTCCTGACCGGGGGCGACTCGGAAGCCGACATCTATCAGTACAGGGACAAAAACGGCAACTGGGTCATCACGGACACGCCGCCGGACAATGTCCAGGAGACGAAAGTGATCAGGGACAAAGGGCGGCAACCTTCGAGATCTTCCGGGTTCAGGGATATCGAAAGGGACCTGTCGGGGAAGTTCAATCCGCAAAGCGAGGTCGAGACGGCCTCCCTCAGCACCGTGACCATCAAGACATCGATGGGGGTGGGATCCGGTTTTTTCATCAACGAGGACGGCTACATTTTGACCAACAGGCATGTCCTGAGGGGGGATGACGCCCAGATCAAAAGAGCTGAGGAATTCATCGCCCGGACCGATGATCAGTTCGGGGACAGTGAAGCCATCCTCGCGGACGGGGAAAAACAGTTGAACACGATGAGAGGCAATCTGGCTCATTTCAAGGCCCAGATCGACCGCATGACCGATCCGCAGGAGCGGGAGATCGCCATGCGGAACTACAGGAGCAAATCGGAGCAGTGCGATCTCTACGAAGGACTCCTCAGAAAACGGAAGAGAGAGCTTGAAGAGCGATTGTCCAAGTACCGGGAGGAGAAGGGGGAGTTTGCCAGGAGAACCAAAACGGCCCAGCAGGATCGCCAATTCACCGTTGTGCTGAAAGACCAGACGGAGCTCGACGCCGATCTGGTTTCGGTCAGCGAGAAACATGATCTGGCACTGCTGCGAATCAACGGGTGCCGGTCGCCTTACATCCGGTCCGGCGCGCAAAACCGCCTCGCCCAGGGGATGAAGGTCTTTGCCATCGGTACCCCCATGGGAGTCGGCGATTCGGTCTCTGCCGGGATCATATCGGGATACAACAGCGACTACATCCGGACCGATGCCAGGATTTACCCCGGAAACAGCGGGGGACCGCTGATCACCGCAGACGGAAAAGTCGTCGGGATCAACACGATGAAGCTGATGAACCAGAGATTCGAAGGGATAGGGTTCGCCATTCCCGTGAGGAGGGCGCTACAGGAGTTCGGCCGCTACCTGAAAATCGACCATTGAAGACCGGATCGAGGCCGGCCGCTCAATCTTCCCGCCCCCGGGTCCCCTCATCAGCGCGAACATCAAGATCCATCCACAGGGATAGGGATCGACTCGCTCCAGACGTATCCGCGCATGCCCCTCAGGCTTTGTCCTGCGGAACGGCCGGTACGGAGTCGGCCAGCATCTTTCGGAGCTCCTCGCCCTGCACGACCTCTTTTTCCGAAAGCAGGTGGGCGAGATCATCCAGGACCTTCCTGCGGTCGGAGAGGATCTTTCGCACCCGCTGGTGGGCCTGTTCCATCGTGGCGGAGATCTCCTCATCGATCTCGGTCGCCTTGGTTTCGCTGTAGGCTTTGCCGGGGGCATAGTTCTCCGGTAGGAAGAGCGGGCGGCGGGCGGACTCGTAGGTGACCAGCCCCAGGCGATCGCTCATGCCGTATTCCGCGACCATGGACCGGGCCATGGCGGTTGCCCGCTGCAGGTCGTTCTGCGCCCCCGTGGAAATTTCGTCGAACACCAGTTCTTCCGCAACCCGTCCCCCCAGCAGGACGGCCAGCCGATCCAGCAGTTCGGCGCGCGTCATCAGGTAGCGCTCCTCGGTCAGCTGCTGCTGGGTATAGCCGAGCGCCGCGACCCCCCGGGGAATGATGGATATCTTGTGCACGGGTTCCGCGAACTTGACCGATTCCGCTACGATGGCATGCCCGGACTCGTGAAAGGCCACGATCTCCTTCTCCTTGGGATTCATCATCCTGTTTTTCTTCTCCAGTCCGCCCACCACGCGATCGACGGCCGCATCGAACTCCGCAGCACCGACGGCTTCCTTGTTGTTCCGGGCGGCCAGCAGGGCCGCCTCGTTGACGAGGTTCGCCAGATCCGCTCCCGCAAAGCCGGGCACGAGTCCGGCAATTTTGCGGAGATCGACGTCGGGCCCCAGAACGACTTTCCTGGTATGGATCTTGAGGATGGCTTCTCTCCCGTTGATATCGGGACGGTCCAGCACGACCTGCCGATCGAACCTGCCGGGGCGCAGCAGGGCCGGATCGAGGATTTCCGGCCGGTTCGTGGCGGACATGATGATCACCCCCTTGTTCGACTCGAACCCATCCATCTCCACCAGGAGCTGGTTCAGGGTCTGCTCCCGTTCGTCATTCCCGCCGACGATGTTGACCCCCCGGGCTTTTCCCAGCGCATCCAGCTCGTCGATGAAGATGATGCAGGGGGCCTGGCTGGCGGCCTGGGAAAAGAGGTCGCGTACGCGTGATGCTCCCACGCCTACGAACATCTCCACAAACTCCGACCCGCTGATGCTGAAAAACGGCACTTTGGCCTCGCCGGCCACCGCTTTGGCGAGCAGGGTTTTGCCGGTCCCGGGCGGGCCGACCAGGAGCACCCCCTTGGGAATTCTCCCCCCCAGTTTCTGGAATTTTCCCGGATTCTTCAGAAACTCCACCACCTCCTCAAGTTCCTGCTTGGCCTCGTCGATGCCCGCAACATCCGCGAAGGTGACCATCGTCTCGTTCTCCGCGAAGAGCTTCGCCTTGCTCTTGCCGAAGGACATCACCCCCATGCCCGGCCCCATCTTTTTCATGGCATACCGCCAGATCAGGAACATGATGCCGAGGGGGAGTACCCAGGAGAGAATGCTGGCCAAAAATTTGCTCTCGTAGTGTCCGGAGTAATCGATCTTGTGTTCATCCAACTCCTTGACCAGGTTGGGATCATCCACCCGGAGCGTCGTGAATGCCTGTGTCGGCTTTTTCCCCATCTCTTTGATCGTTCCGGTGATATTTTCCGGGCTGATGATCAATTTGGTCACGTTGCCCGCGGCAAGGTTCTGCTTGAACTCACTGTAGGGAATCGTTTCGACTTTGGGAGAAAAAATGTTCACCTGCAGATAGGTGATCAAGAAAAAGACAATCAGAAAATACCAGATGCTGAAATGGGTCTTCGGGGGCAAACCATCTTTCTTCTTCTGACCCCCGGGAGCGAACAGGGCACGAAATTGCTCTTTCCAATCATCCGTGGGCGGTTGTTTTTCTTCTGGCGGCATCTTCATCCCTCCATAGGTGGCCTTGTCAGCGTGAATCTCGGGGTCCGTGACTCCAACATAATCATGATTTCTTCAATGTCCACACCGAGGGGTTGGAACCTCTTATCAGGGGAATTCTGGCAGGCTTTCCGGGCTGGCGGTTGGAAGACTCAAATGCCGAGGATGGCGTTGATTTCCCGACATTCGGCGAGATGGGGCCCATTGACGCGATCCGATCCCGCGCGTGGACCGCTGTTCGCGGACCTTTACAGATGTTTGATCCGGACCCCTTTGGCGTGGTCCGCATAGTATTCGGCCACCAGGCGGCGATGGCACCGGAGGGGTTTGTCCTCAGCGCAGAGCAGGCAGACGGGTCCGTTCCCGCCCAGCCAGCGGAGGCTTTCCGGCGGATTTCTCCGGGCGAGGAGGTCCGCGAATTCGCGCTCATAATCCGGCCAGGAGAGCTTCCTGTTCTTGACGCCGTCCAGCATCTCCTCGGTGGGCGCCAATTCCGGATGGTGTTCGTAGCCGATGCCGACCAGACTCAGGACGTATTCGAGATCGTCCTTCTTGGCATACCCTGCCAGTTGGGAGGTGTTGTGGAGGCGTATGTCGACGATTTTCCGGACCCCGGCTTCCTGAAGCCTCTGGATGAATGTCCGGAGATTCTTCTTCGCAAACCCGATCGTGCAAATCACCGTAATAATGTCGCCTTTCAATTATCGGCCCTGCAGCGCTTTGGGCATTTCCAGTTTACCGCTTTCGTCAAAGTCCATGCCGAAGGAGGGGCCGACCAGGAGGCGCCCCTTGATGCGGTAGGAGAGCACGTCCACATTTCCGCGCGCCAACCCCTGGATCTGCCGCACGATGCCGACGAGCCCGCTGAACGCCCTGACCTCCAGCACCGCCTCCCCCAGGCGCGGCACGACGACGGCCTTGTCGCTCACCCCGTTCGCAAAGGGCTCGCCGTTGAGCTCAACCTCGAAATTCAGGCCATTGATCGGTATCTCCACGGTGTTGGGATTGAGGACCCGCAGCTTGAGGCCGAGCTGCTGTTCGAAGAGGTTGGCCTCGACTACTTCGATGCCGGCCAGGGTCACCGAGGGGGTCTGCAACTGCATCCGGGCGCATCCGCCGAGCAGTAAAAAGGCGGTCAGGATCGCCGCGGCTATCATCCCTCTTTTCATCTGTTTCTCCTCTGGACGGTCGGCGGTTCTGAAAATAGCGGGAACCCTGCCGTAAGTCAAGGAAGGGTTTGGACGCCCGGGGCCTGCGAAGAATTACTTAAAGGGCGGATTCTCATTGACAAAACGGCCATCCGGTGCGATGTTACCGCCATTCCCGGCATTCCCGGCCGCAACGGCAACGCGAACCCGACGAGCGGCGGCAAGATCCTAAAAAACGTGCGGCATTTTTCCCTCTACCGGGCATTGTGCAAAAAACCGCACGGTTTGAACCCCTTGTTTATTCAGCGGTCCTGAAAAACTGCGGTGTCCGGAGAGACTGTCTCCGATGATCATTTTTTTGCTTTCCACAAGTCCCATATCTCGAATGAGGAGGCTCGCATGAAACTGTACGATCTGTTCAAGCTGAATGGCAAGGTTGCCCTGGTGACGGGCGGGGGAAGGGGCATCGGAAAGTTCATCGCCACGGGGCTGGCAGAGGCGGGGGCGGATCTGGTCCTCACCTCCCGGAAGATGAAGAATCTGGAGGCGACGGCGCAGGCGCTCTCCGCGGAGTTCGGCGTGAAAGTGCTGCCCGTTGCATGCGACATGGCGAATCCCGAAGCGATCGACGCCATGCTGAAGGCCGTGACGGCGCAGTTTCCCCGGATCGACATCCTGGTGAACAACGCCGGGGCCACCTGGGGCGCGCCCACGCTGGAGTTCCCGCTCGAGAAATGGGACCAGCTCTTCAACGTGAATGTCCGCGGCGTCTGGATTCTCACCCAGAAGGTCGCGAACCTGATGAAGAACCAGGGGGGCGGGAACATCATCAACATCTCGTCGGTCATGGGGTTCCGGGGATCGGAGGAGTTGGTCCACCCGGCCGTCCCCTACAACTCGACCAAGGCCGCGATCAACCTGCTCACCATGAACCTTGCCGTGAAGCTCGCCCCCTACAAGATCCGCGTCAATGCGATCGCCCCGGGCTTCTTCCGGACCGACATGATGGCCTACATCGAGAAGCCGGAATTCAAGGCCGCCCTGGACCTGACGCTCGCGGGCATCCCCCTCCGGCGGATCGGGGACATCGACGATATGAAGGGGCTTGCCGTATTTCTCGCCTCGGACGCCTCGGCCTACATCACCGGGCATGTCGTGGTGAACGACGGCGGCCTGCTGGCCAAGTGAGGGTGGAGAGAAGATGACGGAGAAGGGGGACTTTTTCAAAAAGAATTGGGGCAGCGACGGCTCGGACCAGACGCCCCGGGATGCCGCGACGGTGATCCTCCTGCGCGAATGCGGGGAAGGGCCTTATGAGCTCTTCCTGATGCGGCGCGGCCGGAACCAGGCCTTCATGGGCGGGGCCTACGTCTTCCCCGGGGGAAGGCTGGACGAGGCCGATGCCGATCCGGAGCTCATGACCTGTCTCGGCGGCTTCCGTGCGGCCGATGCTCGGCGGCTTCTCCAGGAGCCGGATCTGACCGACGCGGTCGCCCTCGGCCTCTTTGTGGCCGCGATCCGGGAGACCTTCGAAGAGGCGGGGGTCCTCCTGGCCCGCGACTCCGATGGGAATACGGTCGATCTGTCCGCCCCGGAAAGAGCGGACAGATTTGCAGGCTATCGCCTGGAGCTCCATGAGAAGCGGATGACGCTTCAGGAGATGGCGCGGAAGGAAGAGCTCTGCTTCGCCCCGGATCTGCTCATGCCCTATGCCCACTGGATCACGCCCCAGGTCGAGACCCGGCGGTTCGACACCCGCTTCTTCCTGGCGAAGCTGCCTGCCGGCCAGGAACCGGTCCACGACAGAATAGAGCTGACGGATTCACGCTGGACGACCCCGGACCTGGCCCTGGCGGAGCACGCCGCGGGGCGCATCGTCCTGATGCCGCCCACCCTCAAGACGGTGGAAGAGCTATGGACCTTTCCCGATGCCGAGGGGCTCATGGCCGCGACCCGGTCGAAGCCGATCCCCACGATCCTCCCCGATGCCTTCTTGACTACCGATGGCTTCGGCATCATTCTTCCCCACGATTCAGAATACTCGCTGCCGGGGAGACGGCCGGAGCCCCGGCCAGCTGGCAGCACGCGGATCGTCCTGGAAGGAGGGATCTGGAGGACCCGCACCGTGTAGCGCAGGCCGGACAGGCCACGACACGCGGTTTGTAGACTTTCAGATCCCTTTTTCGCTTGACAAGGGAGACCCGACTCAGTATTTTGGCTACGCTGCAACCCCCTGTGAACGCAGGTTCGTTGTATGTGACGCTCGAAAGCCCGGCCCGCAGCAGCATAAATTCCCACAGTCGCTGAAGGGATTCATCGGGTTCAAGACCCAACATCATTGCCGTTGTTCCCAGACGATTTGGAGATTTCTCTTGTCCGTGACGAAGCCTGATATCGCGAGGAATTGTATCGATTCACCCGCCGGTCCGGGTCATTCCTGTGAAGTGCGTCTCTTGCTGATCTTCTCCTCTGCATCTCTCTCTTCTTCTCTTGCCTCTTCTCCTATCTCTCCTCCTGCCTCTCTGCTCGACCTCTCCTCTGCTCTCTCTCCAACCCGACTCCGCCACCGTTGTACCGAGGCCGGGAAAGCGGTTCTTCCGCGTTCCGGGCGTCCGAACCCGACGGACGAAGGAGGGCTTTCCCGAAACGATCCGGCCTGAAGGGTCCCGTTCGGCGGATCATTCATGATGTCGCCTGTCGGCTGACAGGTATGCTGCGTGCAGAGTGCCACTAGATCAGAAAGGGGAGGGAACCTATGCTGCAGAAGAAGAGCACCTACGAAGAGGTTTATCGGAGTTTCCAGTGGCAGATCCCGGAGTACTACAACATCGGCGTCGACGTCTGCGACAAGTGGGCGGACGAGCGCTACCGCCTCGCCCTCATCTATGAGGACGAAGGGGGCCGGACCGAAAAGTACACTTTCTGGGATATCAAGAATCTCTCCAACTGTCTGGCCAATGCCCTTCGGGCGCAGGGCATCGCCCGGGGCGACCGGGTCGGCATCCTGCTGCCGCAGTGCCCTGAGACGGCGATCGCCCATGTGGCCGCCTACAAGCTGGGCGCCATCGCGATCCCGCTTTTCACCCTCTTCGGTCCAGACGCTCTGGAATACCGTCTGGGAAACAGCGGGGCCAAGGCGGTCATCACCGACGGGGCCAATGTCGATAAGGTCCTCCAGATCCGCGACCGCCTCCCCGACCTGAAGCTTCTCTTCGTCACCCGCGGCACGCCCGAGGCCGGCGTCATCGATTTCTGGGCGGCCCTGGAGAAGGGCTCCTCCCGCTTCGAGCCGGTGCCGACCAAGGCGGACGATCCGGCCCTGATCATCTACACCTCGGGCACGACCGGGCCGCCGAAGGGGGCGCTCCATGCCCACCGGGTCGTCCTCGGCCATGTCCCGGGGGTGGAATTCTTCCACAACTTCTTCCCGAAGAAGGAGGACGTCTACTGGACGCCCGCCGACTGGGCCTGGATCGGCGGTCTGATCGACGTCCTCTTACCGAGCTGGCACCACGGCGTCCCGGTGGTCGCCTACCGTGCCAAGAAATTCGACCCGGAGCAGGCCTTCCATTTCATCGCCAAGTACGGCATCCGCAATGCCTTCATGCCCCCCACCGCTTTGAAGATGATGCGGCAGGTGAAGGATCCCAAGAGCCGTTACGACTACCATATGCGGACGATCGGCTGCGGGGGCGAGACGCTGGGCGAGGAGCTGCTCGACTGGGGCCGCCAGGTGATGGACCTGGAGATCAACGAATTTTACGGCCAGACCGAGGTGAACCTCGTGGTCGGAAACTGCTGCGAGATCATGCCCGTCCGCCGGGGCTCAATGGGGAAGCCGATCCCGGGCCACCGCGTGGAGGCCGTGGATCCGGAAGGGAACATCGTCCCGCCGGGAACGGTCGGCGAGATCGCGATCCTGCGCCCCGACCCGGTCATGTTCCTCAACTACTGGCAGAATCCCCAGGCCACCCGGGACAAGTTCGTCGGCGACTGGTCTCTGACAGGAGACCTGGGAAAAAAGGATGCAGAGGGCTACATCTGGTACGTGGCGCGGAAGGATGACGTGATCACCTCCTCGGGCTACCGGATCGGGCCCGCAGAGATCGAGGACTGCCTGCTGAAGCATCCGGCCGTGGCCATGTCCGCGGTGATCGGCAAACCCGATCCGGTCCGGACCGAGGTGGTCAAGGCCTTTGTGGTGCTCAAGGCCGGGCTCAGCGGCTCGGCGGAGCTGGCGCGGGAAATCCAGGAGTTCGTCAAGACGCGTCTGGCCGCCCATGAGTATCCGCGGGAGCTCGAATTCGTGGCCGAACTCCCGATGACGAGCACCGGCAAGATCATCCGGGGGGATCTGCGCAAGCGGGAGGTCGAAAAGATGAAGGACGCTCCGGCCTGATCGCTCGATATTTGCAGACGCGGCCGGTCGCCGAATCTCGCCGGACGTCAGGCGGGTGCGACGCCGGGCCAAGGGAACGAACGGACAGACAGGGCAAGGTGTTCCGATGGATGAAAAGAAGATTACGGAGCTGCAGAATAAGGTCCTCTTCTACGAAACTATTCTCGATTCGATCCGCAACGGCGTCATGATCACGGACCGGGACGGCAAGGTCATTTTCTTCAGCAAAACTTACGCCGAGTTTCTCGGCATGAAGCCGGAAGAGATCATGGGGAGGCACTGTGCGGAGGTGATCGAGAACACAAGGATGCACATCGTCGCCGAAACCGGGGTCCCGGAGATCAACGATACCCAGAGCATCCGGGGTCAGGAGATGGTCGTCCAGCGCATCCCGATCCAGATCGACGGGCAGGGGCTCTTCGTCTTCGGCCAGGTGATGTTCAAGGATGTGCGCGACGTCCACACCCTCTCCGGCCGGTTGAGCCTGCTGGAATCCAAGGTCGAGTTCTACGAGCAGGAACTCACGGATTTGAGGTCGTCGAAATACACCCTCCAGCATATCGTGGGCAACAGCCGGGGCATCCAGGAGCTCAAGAAGCTTGCCCTGCGGGCCGCCGAGATCGACGCCCCGGTGCTGATCACCGGGGAGAGCGGCACGGGGAAGGAGCTCTTCGCCCATGCGATCCATTACGCCAGCAGGCGGCGCCTCTATCCGTTCATCCGCCTGAATTGCTCGGCCATTCCCCGGGAGCTTCTGGAAGCGGAGCTGTTCGGGTACGAGGCGGGCGCCTTCACCGGCGCCTCCAGCAAGGGCAAGGCCGGCAAGTTCGAACTGGCCCACGGAGGCTCCATCTTCCTTGACGAAATCGGCGATCTGCCCATGGAGATGCAACCCAAGCTCCTGCGGATCCTGGAGGAGAAGGAGTTCGAGCACCTCGGGGGAAACCGCCTGATCAAGAGCAATTTCCGCCTCATCGCCGCGACCCACGAGAATCTCGAAGAGCTGGTGGCTCGCGGCAAGTTCCGGAAGGATCTCTTCTACCGGCTGAACGTGATTCCCATTGCGATCCCGCCCCTGCGGGAGAGGATGGAGGATCTCCCCCTGATTGCGGAATCCCTCATGAAGAAGATCAGCCGTGAGCAGGGAACCAAGATGGCCAGCTTCTCCCCCGCGGTGATGCAGATCTTTCAATCCTATGCCTGGCCCGGCAATGTCCGGGAACTCGCCAATATCCTGGAACGGATCCTCTTCACGCTGGACGGCGACCAGACCCAGGTGAGGCATCTGCCGCTTTTCATGCAGGACCTGGGCCGCGAACCGTCGAAGCAGGACAACACCCTGCTCAAAAGACTCCGGGACGACATGGAGAAGGAGACGCTGCTGCACACCATCCGGATCTCCAACTTCAACAAAAACCAGGCGGCGCGTCTTCTGGGAATCCACCGGACATCACTCTACAAGAAGATGAAAAAACTGAACATTTCCCTGAAACTGGCGTAAAAGTCTCCTTTTTTCTACATGTAGCCTTTTGTCTACATGGCCGGGAGAACCGCACTCCTCCTTGATTCCGCTTCCTTGCCCGGCGACTTGTAGCCTTTTTTCGACTCCCCAGGAGGGTTCACCTCCCAATTTCTCAGGTTCTGTAATAACATTTCATAATAAAGTTATCATGTTGACGCCACGACTTCCCAGTGGCCTGCTTCTTGCTCCCATGCCGGTATTCATTGGGACACGCGGGTTCATTGGAATGGTGAAGACGTTTCAGAGGCAACGGTAGACTTATTCTTGAAAAGGAGGGTTTTGCCATGAAGAGAAGATGGGGTGTCGTAGTTGCCGTCGTGATGACAATGATTTTCTGCACCGGCCTCGGACTTGCCGTGGCGGCCGACGCGCCGATCAAATGGAAGATGGTCACCACCTGGACGCCCGCCATCAACCTGATCGAAGGGGACAAGAACTTCGCCAAACTGGTCGGCGAACTGAGCAACGGCCGCCTCCAGATCACGGTATCGCCGGCCGGCGAACTGGTCCCGGCAAACGCCGTTTTCGACACCGTAGCCAAGGGTTCCGTCGAGTGCGGCGGCGACTGGCCGAGCTACTGGGCCGGCAAGAACAGCGCCTTCGACCTCCTCGGTTCCTATCCGATGGGGCTCTGTCAGTATGACGCCATCAACTGGTACTACCATGCGGGCGGAAAGAAGGTATTCAGCGACCTCTTCGGCAAGTACGGCATGATGTACTTCCTCACCTCGGTCAGCCCCATGGAATCGGGCATCCGTGCCCGCGTCCCGATCAAGACGCTCGCCGACTACAAGGGCAAGAAGCTCCGGATGTCGGGAAAGGCGCAGGGACACATCCTCCAGAAGCTGGGCGCGGCCCAGGTGATGATCTCCGGCGGCGAGATCTACCAGGCCCTCCAGATGGCGACCATCGACGGCGCCGAGTTCTGCAGCCCCTCGATCGACTGGAAGATGGGCTTTTCCGAGGTCACCAAATACAACATCGGCCCCGGCTGGCATCAGCCCTCGTCCACCTTCGGCGTCATGATCAACAAGGGCGTCTGGGAAAAGCTCCCGGCGGACCTGAAGGTCATCGTCGAGAAGGCGGCGCAGGCCAACGTGGCCTACATGAGCAGCTGGTACGAGACCGGCAACATCGAGGCCCTGCAGCTCTTCAAGAAGGCAGGCACGCAGATCTTCAAACTCTCCAATGCTGAACTCAAGAAGATCGAGGAGTACGCCTGGGAATACCTCGTGGACGAGGCGAAAAAGAACCCCGATTACCAGACCGCGGCGCTCTCCATGTTCCAGTTCATCAAGGACTTCCAGGTCGCACGCGAGGTCCAGGAACCGTTCTCCCAGGGGCGCAATCCCTTTACCCTGCCGAAACTTCCCGGCCTGAAGTAGGCGTCTGAACAGACCTGAATGTGAGCGGAGCGTCCGGAAGGGTCCGGACGCTCCATTCCCTATTTCCTTGAGAAAGGTTCCCGATATGAACACATGGCTTGGTTTGTCCAAAAGGATCGACGCATTCAGCCGCTGGACGGGGATTGTCTGCAGTTACCTGATGATCCCGCTGACGCTCCTGGTCGTCTATGAGGTGATCACCCGTTCGTTCCAGCACCCGACGGTCTGGACTTTCGAGATGAGCAACTTCTTCTACGGCGCCCATTTCATGCTCGTTGCCGCCTACGGCCTGCTGTACAAATCCCACGTGACCATCGATCTCTTCTCCGGCCGCTTCTCCAAGAAGACGCAGGCGGTCATGTCGCTCATCTGCTATGCCTTCATGTACTTCCCGTTCATCGCCGTATGGCTCTGGTTCGGCCTCTCTTACTCCCTCAACTCCTGGAGCATGCTGGAGAAATCGTGGAGCATCTGGGGCCCGCCCCTGTACCCGATCAAGACGGTCATCCCGCTCACCGCCGTGATGCTCCTCCTGCAGGGGATCTCCGAGGTGATCAAGACCGTCGATATACTCGTTCAGAAAGAGGGGGTGAGCCAATGACTCCTGAAATGGCTGCAATCGGCATGTTCGTCGCGCTGGTGGTCTTCTTCTTCATGGGACACCCCCTGGCTTTCGCCCTCGGCGGGGTCGGCGTCCTGTTCGGTTTCTTCTTCATCGGGCCGCAGTTCTTCGGGATCTTCATGGACCGGATCTACGGTACGATGGACAACTTCGTCCTGGTCGCGATCACCCTTTTCATCCTGATGGGGAACTTCCTCACGATGTCGGGGGTGGCGGACGAACTCTTCAAGGCGCTCCGCATCCTCCTCGGCCCGATCCGCGGCGGCGTGGGAATCGCGGTCATCGGTGTCTGCATCGTCTTTGCGGCCTGTACCGGGATCGTGGGCGCTTCGGTGGTCACGATGGGGCTCCTCGCCGGGCCGATGTTGATCCGCTACGGCTATCAGAAGGAGATCACGATGGGGATGGTCGCCGCCGGCGGGAGCCTCGGGATCCTCATTCCGCCCAGCATCATGCTCGTCATGATGGCCGACCAGGGGGCGCTTTCCGCGGGCAAGCTCCTCATGTCGGGCGTTTTACCGGGGGTGACCCTCGGCGTCCTCTACATGATCTACATCGCGATCCGCTGCTTCCTGAACCCGAAGATCGGGCCGCCCGTTCCCGCAGAGGAACTGGCGCTGATCCCGATGGCCGATCGGATCAAGGACACGTTTCGCTACGCCGTTCCGCCGCTCGCGCTGATCTTCCTCGTGCTCGGGGCGATCTTCTTCGGCATCGCCACGCCGACCGAGGCGGCCGGTGTCGGGGCCTTCGCCGCCTTCATCATGGTCATCGCCTACGGGAAGCTCACCTGGCGGAATTTCGCCGACTGCCTCTACCAGACCTCGCGGACGGTGACGATGGTGATCATCATCATCGTCGGGGCGACCTGCTTTACCGGCGTCTTCCTGGGGCTCGGGGGCGGCACCGCCCTGGTCAACGCGATCCTGAGCCTGGGCCTCGGAAAATGGGGCACCTATGTGATGATCATGATCATCTACGTCATCCTGGGCTGCTTCATCGACTGGATCGGGATCGTCATGATCACCTTCCCGATCTTCCTGCCCGTGGCCCAGCAGCTCGGGTTCGACATGCTCTGGTTCGTCGCGATGCTGGCGATCAACCTGCAGATGTCGTTCCTGACCCCGCCGTTCGGCTATGCGCTCTTCTACCTGTCGGGGCTGGGGATCGAAGGGGTGAGGCTGAGCCACGTCTACAAGGGCGTCATCCCGTTCCTGATCCTCCAGGGGATCGGGGTCGTGATCTGCACGATCTTCCCGCAGGTCGTCGTCTGGCTCCCCAACGTGATGCTCGGGAAATAGGAGAGGCGAGGATTCAGGCATTGCACCATGAAAAGGGAGGAACGAGAATATGATTCCGAAGATACAGAAAGTCCTGTACGCGACCGACCTGAGCAAGAACTCGGCCTACGCCTTCCGTTATGCGGTCAACACCGCCCGGAAGCATGACGCGTCGATCCATATCCTGCACGTGGTGGACAGCCGGCCCCTTGCAGAATCCTACCTGCTGCTTCATACGAGCCCCGCCCGGGTGGAGGAGATCCGCCAGGGGACCCAGGAAGGTCTCGCCAGCAAGATCGAAGCACGCCTGCAGGAGTTCGCCCGACGGGAACTGAAGGATGATCCCGAGACGCTCAAACGCGTCGCCTCGATTCAGGTCGTTTTCGGCGATCCGGCCGAGGAGATCCTGAAGATCGCCTCGACCATGCAAAGCGACATCGTCGTCATGGGGACCCACGGGAAGGGGGTCATCAGCCACGCCTTCCTGGGCAGCGTTGCGGAAAAGGTGCTCCACCGGATCGGCATCCCCGTCTACATCATACCGATCCCGAAGGACGATACGGACATCACCCTGGGTGAAATCTGAGAGAACCGGCGGCCTCCTGTGCCGCCAGAGACTCACTGACGCTACGGGCTCCGGGACGGCCGATGTAATCCGCTCCCGGCCCCGCGGCTGTTTTCAACCCGAAATTGAGAGTCTCGTAAGAAAGCAAACTTTCCCCTCGCGGGAGGGGATCACGGGGAGGGGGACCATGGGCGCCAGTGGCATCAAGTCGGTCGGAATTCTGGGCGCGGGGACGATCGGGTCGAGCTGGGCGACCTTCTTCGCCATGCAGGGGATGAAGGTCCGGATGCACGATGTCGACCGGGCGGTGGTGGAGAGGGGGATCGCCAAGGCCTCCGCGAATCTCGCCGCCCTCGTCGAATACGGCCTCTTGGAGAAGGGGAGGCTCGAAGAAGCCAGGGCGAACATCGCCGTTGCAGGAAGCATGGCGGCGGTCGTCGAGGGTGCCGACTACATCCAGGAGTCGGCGGTGGAAACCTACGAGGTCAAGGCGAAGATCTTCTCCGAAATGGACCGCCTCGCCGCGCCGGAGACGGTCCTGGCCAGCTCCTCTTCGGGACTCCTGATGTCGGTGATCCAGAAATCGGCGAGCCGTCCCGAACGTTGCCTGATCGCCCATCCCTTCAATCCGCCCCATCTCGTACCGCTGGTCGAGCTGGTTCCGGGTGAAAAGACCTCTCCCGCCGTTGTGGAGCGGATCAAACGGTTTTTCGCAGGCCTGGGGAAGATCCCCGTCGTGCTGCGCAAGGAGATCCCGGGCCACATCGCCAACCGCTTGGCCGCGGCCGTCTGGCGCGAGGCGATCGACCTCGTCATCACGGGCGCGGCCACCGTGGAGGATGTGGACAAGGCTCTCTGCGCCGGCCCCGGCATCCGCTGGGCGCTCATGGGGCAGCACATGATCTACCACCTGGGCGGCGGCGAAGGGGGGTACGGCTATTTCATCGATCACATCGGCAAGGCCTTCGGGGCCTACTGGCGGGAGATGGCGACCTGGAGCGAGATCTCGGACGAGTCCAAGCGTCTCCTCGTGGCCGGAATCGATGAAGAGATGGGAAATCGAAGCACGGCCGAAATCGCCCGCTGGCGGGACGAAAAGATCGTCGGCCTGCTGAAAGTCATCTACGGGGGGAGGGAATAGTCAGCGAACCATGGGAATCCTGATCCCTCCGCGCGCCGAATTTTTTTCGACCCTGCAACTCTGAGCTAAAGCTGCAAAGGCGAAATTAGCTGCGCTTCGCTCCGCTGATTCTTCGAATTCGCGCTGACGCGCTCAGACAATCGCCTTTGCGGACGCTCCGCTGCGGGAGCAGGGTACCCCGAAAAATATGAATCCCCGCCTTGGGGCGGGGATTCCCGGCAAGCAAGATTCCTTTTTTTATTGCGCTCTGATCCCGCCTGAGCGGCGAGATCAGGGATGCGCTCCCGGTCCAATACGCGCTTCCGGGATCCGATTTCCAGGTTGCGCAAAAAGTCTCAATGAATAAGGAGGGATCATGAAGAAGACGGTGGATCTGCGGGAGCCGGTGATCCGGAAGAGGGATGTGCTGATCCTGGAAGATCGGTACTTCAAGCCCGAGAACGTCTGCATCGTCACCGGGGCCGCGAGCGGCATCGGCCGGGCCACGACCCTCGCGATGGCGGCAAACGGGGTGAAGATCCTCTGCGCGGATGTCGACGAGGCGGGCGGGGATGCAACCGTCAAAATGGCCCGGAAGATGGGCGGCGAGGCGGAATTCTTCAAAGTCGACCTCACCCGCGACGAAGAGATAACCGCCTGCGTTGCCCGGGCCGCGAAGCTGGGAAAGATAAAATTCCTCTGCAATATCGCAGGAATTCAGCATATCGACGCCATCGAGAACTTCCCGATGGCGAAATACGATCTCATGCAGGCGCTCATGCTCCGGGCGCCTTTCTGCCTTTCGAAGCTCGTCATCCCCCACATCCGGAAGAGCCGGGACGGTGTCGGCTGCATCGGGAACATGGCCTCGATCCATGCCCATATCACGACGATCAACAAGCCGGTCTACAACATCGTCAAGTTCGGTCTCCGGGGACTGACGCAGTCGATCGCGGCGGAGGGCGACGGGAAGATCCGCTCCTTCTCCATCAGCACCGGCTTCATCTCGACGCCGCTGGCCCTCAAGCAGATCCCGTTCCAGGCGGCCCAGCGCGGGATCACCCCGGAGGAGGTCGTCCGGGATGTCATGTTGGGGAAATCGCGGATCAAGGAGATGATGAACCCGATCGAGGCGGCGAACCTCTTCGTCTTCGGGTTCTCGCAGCACAGCCGCTTCCTGATCGGCGGCGACCTGCTCTACGACGGCGGCATCGTCAAGACCTATCGGTGAAAGCTCTGTTTCTTCTCCCAGTCGGATTGCGTCTCACGAAGACGGGCAGAGGGTACAGAAAACGGTTCAATCGGGGTTCACGGCCGCCTGCGCCCGATCCAGAACCCGACGGACAGATTTGGCGCGAGGAAGCGCCTATTTTCCCGACTGGAAGGGGTCCCAGTCAAAGCCCCAGATCTCGCTGTGGAGGGGCAGCTTGTATTTCCTCCGGTCGTCGTAGGACGGATAGCGCCGGCTCCCCCCTTCCTCCGGGTGCACGTTCACCGGAAATTTCGGAGGGAGGAGGGCGAACTTGCGCGCCTCGGCCTCGAGCCAAGGGCGGTCGTCCGGATGGGCGATGGAGATGAGCGCCGAGGCCCTTTCGTAGCCGGTGAGGCCGCGGAGGTTCACGATCCCGTACTCGGTGCAGACGTACTGGGCGAACTGTGCCGGGACGTCCACCGTGCAGCCCGTGGGGAGGAAGGGGACGATCCGGGAGGTGCCCTTTTTGCTGCGCGAGGTGATCGCGGCCACGCCGCGGCCGCCCCGGGAGTGGCCCGCGAAGATCACGAAGTGGAGGAAGCCGCCTGTGCCGGAGATCGGTCTCATCTCGTAGAAGCTGCAGCACTGCTGTCCCAGGAGGTCGATGGCCACGCAGTTGTCGATGGCGATCATGTTGTCGATCCGGGTGATGTTCTGGAGGTTGTTCGTGTAGCCTGAGTCGTAGGCGGCCAGGCGTTGGTTGCGGTGGATCGTGTCGTAGTACCACTGGGAGTCGAAGGGGAAGGCGAAGGTGTAGACGCTCTTACCGTTGTCGAGGTTCTTGTAAGCGTTGGTCACCTGACCGGACTCGATCAGCTTGATCAGGCCGAAGTTGAGCATTTCGGTGTGGATGCCCAGGTCCTTGAATCCCGCGTCCGCCATGGCCGCGACGCAGGCCGAGGGGAGGGAGCCGATCCCGAGCTGGACCACGTCCCGGTCCCGCATGATCGTCATGATGTGGCGGGCGATCGTCTCCTCCTCGGGTTTGGGCCTGATCCCCCGTTCGTCGACCTGGGGCCACGTGTGCTTGGCGCAGTCCACCTCCACCCAGTAGTCGATGTCGTCGATGTGGATCGTGTTGAACCGTCCCCCTTCGGCCCAGGGATAGTCGGAACGGACCTCGAAGACGATCTTCTTGGAAGTCTGCCGGTAGACATTGCTGTTGCTCGTGCCGTAGGACATGTTGAAGAAGCCGTGGTGATCGGGCACCGTGGCGGCGTTGAACCACCAGTCGATCCCGCGGTTTTCGCGGACGGCGTTGGCGAAGCGGTAGTGGTAGGCCCAGATGCCATAGGCCCATCCCCACTGGGCCCAGTCGCTCACCTTGTTGGTGTCGCGCGCCTTGCGGTTCCAGGGCGTCATGAAAAAGTTGTGCATGCAATGGTACTGCTCCAGGGGGTCGATCTCCTGGAACTCAGGACGGGGAACCGGGTTTCCGTGGAGCCAGATCTCGATGTCCTTGAGCTGGCCCGGCCCGGGTCCGAGCCTCCGCGCGACGGCCTGGCTGCAGACCGTGGAGTCGCCCCCCATGGTTCCGTGGTTGATCCAATCCCCCGATTTCACCATGCCGGCGATCTGTTCGGCGGTTCTTTTCTTGTCGCGGATCTTCTGCTGTATCGGTGTCGTCATGCTGCTTCTGTTCTCCCCTCCCGCTTTGTGGTGATCCGGCTCCGCCGGCCGTTCTCGCGAGCCTTCGAAACTGTCATGAAAAAGTGTGTTTCATAGTCGATTCGGTGCCCGCTGACAAGCAAAATTTTGTCGATGCACGTCCTCCCCGGGGCGGGAATTCGGGCGACTCGGCGGTTTTATTTCCCGGACATTTGTGGTATGCATCCCTCCATCACCGTCTCCACAATTCGAAAACCGGCCAACGAAGCACGTTCGTAAATCAGGAGGTGAGTGTCATGAAGATGGTTCCCAGGCTTACGCTCGACGATGTCCGCGTGATGATGAAGGCGGCGGAGGAGAAGGCGCGGGAGATCGGCGTCGACATGGATATCGCGATCACCGACGACAATGGGTCCCTGCTGATGTTTCACCGCATGGATAACGCCAAGATCGCCAGCATCGATATCGCGATCAGCAAGGCCTTCACCGCTGCGGCCCAGCGCAAGTCCACGCGGGCATACGGGCAGGCCAGCATGCCCGGTGGGCCGTCCTACGGAATCCATGTCAGCAACCAAGGTCGCTTCATGATCTTCGCCGGCGGACTTCCCGTTTTCCATGACGGCCAGATCGTCGGCGGCATCGGATGCAGTTCCGGCCATGCAGATCAGGATGAGGTGGTCGCCCAGGCCGGGCTCGACGCCCTGACGGAGCACCGATAGCAACCCGCCGAGGAGGAGAGCATGGCCAAGAAAGCGCCCATCGAAAAAAGATCCTGGAAGCCGGGGAACATTCTCTCTCCGGCGCCGCCCATCCTGGTGAGCTGCGGCGGGATGCAGGAATGGAAACCGAACCTGATCACGATCGCCTGGGCGGGAAACGTCTGCAGCGATCCCCCGATGCTTTCGATCTCCGTCCGCCCCGAACGGTATTCCCACGAAATCATCCGGACCACGCGCGAATTCGTGGTGAATGTCCCCTCGATCGGACAGGCGAGGGCGGTGGACTGGTGCGGCGTGGTATCGGGGCGGAACGAGGACAAGTTTGCCGCCACGGGACTGACGCCTTCACCGTCCCTGAAGGTCCGGCCGCCGATCGTGCTGGAGTGTCCGATCAACATCGAATGCCGGGTGCAGAAATCGCTGGAGCTGGGCACGCACACGATGTTTGTGGCTGAGGTGGTTGCCGTCCAGGTCTCGGCGGAGCTGGTGGACAAAAAGGGCGCTCTTCGCCTGGACAAGTGCGGCCTGCTGGCTTTCGCCCACGGGCTCTATTTCGTGCTGGGACGGCGCATCGGGCGGTTCGGTTTTTCCGTTCGGAAGCGTCGCTGACGGCGGTTGACGGGAACGTTTCTTTTCACTGAGAAGAGCCCCGTGAGAATCGTGATTCCTCTGCAAGTGGGATATTGTTTCGACCCGAAAAATATGAAGTGCCGCCCGGACGGCACTTCCCGGCAAGGAAGCTGTCTGTTTTTATTGCGCCCCTTATCCCGCCTGCAAGGCGGGCATAAGGGGCGCGCTCCCGGTCCAATGCGCGCTTCCGGGATCTGACTTCACGGTAGTTCCAAGGTCTCGACAAGAATGGGGGCAGAGTCCAAATCTGTCCCCGAAACAAGGGGGGAACGTGAAAATCTTCGTCATCGTCGGCATGCCCGCATCGGGGAAGAATATCGCCCGGATCTACGCCGAATCGAAGGGGTATCCCTATTATGCCACCGGGGGTCTGGTCCGGGCAGAGGTCCGCAGACGCGGCTTCGAGGCAGACGTCATGCACATGGCGGCGGTTTCCAGCGAGCTCCGGCAGGAGGACGGCATGGGGGTGACACGGATCGCCCTCGACGCGGCCCTGAGTGAGCAGGGACCAGTGGTCTTCCTCGAAGGGATGCGCTCCTGGCCCGAAATCGAACTGATCCGCCAGAAGGCAGACTGCTTCGTCATCGCATTCCTGGCGCCGAGGTCGCTCCGGATGAGGCGGATCGCGGAACGGGGCAGGGCGGACGATTCCGTCCAGGCCTGCGACGCCCGGGATCGCCGGGAGATCGAGTATGGCGCGGCCGTTCCCATCGCCCTGGCGGATGGCTACATCCTGAACACCGGGACCATGGAGCAGGCGCTGGGCGAAATGGAGAGGATCGTCAACGAGAGTTTTCCCGGGGGCCGTGTCTCCTGATCAGGAATAGAAAGAAGAAGATCAGTCCAATCGTCACCCAGCCGCAGAACTTCATCAGGAACGCCCCGCCCCATCGCTCGATCAGCGTACTCCCCAGGATGCCGCCCAGCGCCGAAGCCAGAGACATCCGCGCCACCGTCGTGATGCTCATGTAGGTGGCGCGCATGGCCGGATGGGCCTGGCGGTCGACAAAGTCGATGATCCCGAGTTGTGAGAGTCCGAAGCCGGGGCCCTGCAGGAGCGCGGCCGCCCACTTCCAGACGAAGGGCGTCTCCAGCGTGAACCATGAGAAGAGAATCAGGCGCACGCCGTTCAAGAGCAGCCCGGATACGATCAGCCGGCGGTTTCCGAACCGGTCGATCAGCTGGCGGGAAAAAATCATCACCGGGATTTCGAAGACGGCCCACGTGCCCAGGATGAACCCGATCTCCAGCGGCGTCTTCAGGACGTCGTCGAAAAAGTAGCCTGTATAGGTGAAGGAGGAGGTCGTCACCACCCCGTGGAGGAAGATGAAGAGGAGAAACCATCGGAAGAGGATGTCCTGCTTCAGGTGGCTCCAGGGGATGATGATCGGGGCGGCCGCCGGCTTGGCCTCCACGCCGGACCAGCAGGCGAATCCCAGGAAAGCGAAGGCCATGGCGGCGCCGTAGAAGATGAGCGGGTCGCGGCGGAAGCAGAAGAGCAGCGCCCCCATCAGGATCGAGGAGACGCTCCATCCGTAGGTGCCCCAGAGCCGGTAGATGCCGTAGAACTCCCTCCGGAAGTGGCGATTGAGGAACATCAGGGTCTCCGCGTCGAGCATGGGCATGATCGGATAGAAGAAGCAGTTGAGAAAGAAGAGCAGGACAAAGATATAGATGAATTTGCCGTTCGCCGTCCAGCCCTGGGCGAAATCCTCGCCCACCAAACCGATCAGCGCCGTGCAGACCGAGACGCCGAAGCAGAAGAGGGTGATCAGGTGCTTTCCCGACTGGAACTTGTCCGCCAGGATCCCCGCGGGGACGTTGGCGATCAGGCTGACGAGCGGCATCACGAAGAAGATGAGGCCGATCAGCTGAATTGCGGGGGTCCCGTCCGCATTCACGACGACATGCTTGTAGAAGATGCCGAAATAGGGCGAGCTGATCCCCAGGCCGATGAAGAAGAGAAAGTAGAGCGTCTTGAGGTAGACCGACTGTCTCCGGACGGGTTCCATGAAAGGGTTCAGCGCGTCAGGAGGACCGGAACGGGGCTCTTCCTGATGACGGACGAGGTCGTCGAACCGACCATCATTTCTCGGAAGCGGTTATGCCCGTAGGCTCCCATGACCAGAAGTTCCACGGCGCCCTCCCGGACGAACTTGAGCAACTCCTTGTCCTCCTTGCCCGGAAGGATCAGGGTGGTACTGTCGACCGGGCGGGACTCCAGGAACTCCTCCGCCTTCTTCGAGATTTTCTCCCCGGCGGCAGGGTCGGAGGTGATGATGACGACCGAGAGCGGCCACGCAGCCCGCTCCGACAGTTCGGCGGCGAGTTTCAACGCCTTGTCGGCCGGGGCGCTCCCGTCGTAGGCGACTGCCATGCTCTCGATCTCCTGGAAATGTTCCGGGCTGACGAAGACGGGTTTTCCCGAGTGCCGGACCACGGCCTCGGCCGTCGAGCCGAGGATGGCGCCGCCCGCGATATGGAAGTGTTCGCCGCGCTGGGCGAGCAGGACCCAGTCGCAGCACTTGCGCCCCTCCGCGATGATCGTCTCGTCGATCACGCCCGTGACCTTCATCGTTTCGGGATGCACCCCTGCGGCTTCGCACTGGCTGCGGAACTCCTGGAGGATCTGGTCGGCCTTGGCGTCGAGGCCGCTTTCGATCGCCGGGAGGAACTCCTGGTACGGCGGGAGACCGACCGAGCCGGAGATGTCCGTGAAAACGGGACCCCGGATGAGCCGGACGTCCACCACGTGAAGCCCGACCAGTTGCACGTTCAATTTCCGGGCGATGTAGATGCCGTAGGCGATGGCCGTTTTTCCGTACTCGGAGCCATCGGTGGGGATCAGGATGCTCTGTACCATAGCGCCTCCACCGGCTGTCGAAAAACGGTCATCTGCTGCGTTGCGTCGTAAACCTCAATCGCTCGACGTACTTCAATATACGCCTCGCTCTTTGGTCTTGGCGCGCCTTGCATCCGGCCATTTCTGAACAGCCTGTCTCAGGGGGTGTTTTCGACACCCGATCAAGGTTTTCCAAAATTGTGCAGATCTTTCAGCAGATCGTCCGCCCTCTTCTCACGCTCCTCCAGGTCGTCGTCCATCTCCCCGGGAGGGCGGTCGTCCGCGCCCTTCACCGTTGCGGCGGGAGTACCCGCCGATGAAAAGGTCATGAATTTCCCCACGGGTTTCCCGTTTTGGTACAGGGCCTTTTCCCGGAGCCTCCCTTCGCGGTCGTAGGCTTCATATTCGCCGTCCCGCTGGTCATTCTTGAAGGCGCCCCGCTCCCGGAGCCGGCCGTTCTTGTAGTAAGCACGGTATTCGCCCTCGAACTTCCCCTGCCGGAAGTTCTCCTCGTCACGGACCTGGCCGTTCCGGTAGTAGAAGCGATAGGGACCGTCGAGGAGTCCGTTCGAATAGTTTTCCTTCTCGTGGAGGGCGCCGTTTTCGTACCAGGAGAGGTACTCCCCTTCCAATTTGTCGTTCCTGAAAAAACCCTTTTCGCGCATCTGTCCGTCGGGATAGAAGGAGACCGCTTCGCCCTCCTTCCGGCCGTTGTGGAACTGCATCCGGACCATGACCCGGCCGTTCCCGAAGTATGAGGTGTACTCACCCTCGGTCTTCCCGTGGCGGGTGAATTTCCGCTCCCGGAGACGTCCCTGATCATCGCGGCTGACCTCTTCCCGGAGTTCGGCGGCCTGATCGGCCATCGATGAAACCCTCCCTTATTCGGCCCCCACGGGCGTCCCGCCATCGGCGTCCGGCAGCGACCCCCCGGCGCCCGGGGATTCGCTGCGGCCGGAACCGCTCTGAATCCGACAGCCTTCGAGACTCATGTCCCTCCGGGCTAGAATGGACCGGATGCGGCGCAGCCGGCTCGACGTCGGTTTTAAATATTCCATCTTCCCTGGGATTGCAATCAATTTCCGCGCCTTCTGCATTTCGGCTTGTCCGGTCATCCCAAAGAGGAGTATAGAAGTCTCCATGGTACGACCGTCACTATTCCCGGTCAGGAACAGCAGGAGAGCCTCATCGGGAGATGGGTGATCCATGAACAGGAAAAGCCGACTCTACATTGCATATCGACTCTTGATGTGCAAACTTATCGGCGAGAGGTCGCCGGCGGGGGCTGCGATCAAGATCACGCAGCAGTGCAACCTTCGCTGCCGGCGCTGTCCCTGGCCGAATGAGAGCCGGGGAATCTCCCCTTCGGTGAGTGGAAGCGGATCATCGATCATCTCTACGATAGAGGGGTGATCGTCATCGTCGTGGAGGGGGGCGAACCGACGCTTCACCGGGATGCGGCAAACGTGGTCGAATACATCCAATCCAGGGGGATGTACTGTATCTATGTGACCAACGGAACCCTGGATATTTCGGATATCGCCCCGGACGTCTTCTGGGTATCCATCGATGGAACGCGGGAGACGCACGACAGGATCCGGGGTCGCGGCGTCTTTGAAAGGGTGATCCGGACACTGCAGAAGAACCGGCGCCGGAAGTTCATCTCCCTGACGACGATTTGCAGAGCAAATGCCCAGGACATCGAGCCGTTGTGCGAATACTTCTCCTCCTCGGATCTGCTCTACGGCCTGATGTTCCATTTCGAATATCCCTACAGCGATATCCGGGATCAGGCCCTGGATCGGGACGAGCGAAGATCGATTGCCCATCGACTGATCAAGCTGAAGGAGAGGTACCCGAAAGTCATGAATTCAGTATCCTACCTGTCGACCATTGGGATGGACAAGCCCTGTTACCCCTGGCTGCTCATCGTCGCGACCGCCGACGGGAAACTGAACCAGGGCTGCATGGTCAGGCATATCGAGCCGGAGGAGTGCGTGCAATGCGATATGGGATGTTACGGCGAAACCTCCCGGGCCTATGAATTGAAGAGCGATTCCCTGGAATTCTGGTCGAAGAATTACGGGTTCCCCTTCCGGGGATTCTGAGCCAAGGCAAAAGCCGTTTCGACGGACGCAGCGTCCGGGGAGCAGCGTTTTCGCAAGTGGGGTGGAAAGGAAAAAAGGTGCTATAAGAAAAAATGCGGGCTTACATCGGTTTCGACGATACGGATATCCTGGGGGCGGAAGTGGGGACGGGCAAACTGGTCCGTCGCTTTGAGGCAGCGCTGCCGGCGGGTTGCCGGCTTTGGGGGGTCGTCCGCCAGCAGCTTCTGGCGGACCCGCGAATTCCCTACACCTCGCACAACAGTTCGGCCTGCGCCGTGGTCGATTTTGACGCCCCCGCCCTCAGGGATGAACTGATTGAACGCGCTTCGGCGCATATCGAAAGGGAATCCTGCGCGGGCAGCGATCCCGGCCTCTGCCTGGCGTGCGAAGGCGACGAAGCCCTGCGGGATCTGGCAGCGCTGGGGCTGGCCTGCACGGCCCGGATCGTCAGTCAGGAAGAGGCCGTCCGGGCCGCTGGCGGCGTCCACCTCTCCGGTCACGGCGGCACCTCCGACGGGATCATCGGCGCGGCGGCGGCCGTGGGCCTCACCGCGCAGGGGTGGAGCGGCCGTTTCATCGAATTTGGCGGACTGCGGGATATTCCGGACCTGGTCCGGGTAGCGGAACTGGCGGCGCGGAGGATCCGTGTGGTTTCTCTGGACCGCGATGCCGTCATACCGGACGAGGCGGATGAGGTGGACACCCGGGGGTGGCTCCGTCCCCGTCTCTGGGGAGGCAGCGTCGTGCTGCCCGTCCGGAAACGGGCGGAGCGTCTCTGGGAGAATGTCTGGGAGAAGCGAAAGAAGAAAACTTGAAAGGAAAGGGAGGTCAGGAGATGGCAGGCAAGATTTTCTACCGTGAACGCAGGAAGGTCAGGGAGGGGGAGAAGAAGCCCCGATTCAAGCTGGTGGCCGTGGCGGGCGCCGACGTGAGGTTCTATGGGGATCATCTCCGGAAGAAGGAACTGGAACAGGTCGCCGAAGCGATCGACGCCGAATTGATTCTGCTGACCCATGGCGAAAAAGAGGGCAAGGACGAAGATGTAGAGGTTGAATGAGGGGGATTCGACGCGCTCCCGGTCAGCAGCCTGAAAGGAACTGATACGGTTTGGAAGGAGTACGACCATGGCATTGGTGAGAGAGAAGGACGGCCGCCGGCTGCACGTCAAGAGCAAACTGATGGGGGAGAGCCTGGTGAGCAAGTCGTTTGCGGAAAAATTCAATGTGGCGCCTCAGCAGAGGCTCTTTCCCGACGTGCAGATCCTCAAGATCGGGGGGCAGTCGATCTGCGACCGGGGGATCAAAGGGCTTCCGGGGATCATCAAGGAGATCGTGGCCAACAAACATCACCGGATGCTCCTGACCACGGGCGGCGGGACGCGCAGCCGGCACATCTATGCGATCGGCCTGGAACTGGGGATGCCCACGGGCATCATCGCCAAGTTCGGCAGCGCCATCTCGGAGCAGAACGCCCTGCTGATCGCGACGCTCCTCTCTCCCTGGGGCGGCATCAAGATCGGGCACGATTCCATCCTGAAGCTCTCCAACTACTTCAAGGATGAATGCATCCCGGTCATGCACGGGATGCCCCCCTACGACCTGTTTGCGCTGCCGGCCCCGGGGTGGCGGATTCCAATCCACCGGACCGACGTGGGCACCCTGATTGTCGCCGATCTGATCGGCGCGAAGAACTGCATCTTCGTCAAGGATGAGGATGGCCTCTACACCGAGGACCCCAAGAAGAACCCCAAGGCGGAATTCATCCCCGAGATCACCGTGAAGGAACTGCAGGCGAGGAATCTGGACGATCTGGTCATCGAGAGGCCCTGTCTGGAGATCATTCAGAACAGCGAGGTGATCAACAGAATCCAGATCATCAACGGTCTCAAGGAGGGGAACATCACGCGGGCCCTGAACGGCGAACACGTCGGGACGATCATCCGGAAGTCCTGACCGTCTGCAAATGGGGGAGCGGAAAAACGACGAGGCGGGTCACCCTGTGCAGGGTGGACCCGCCTCGCTCATCCGAAATATTCAGCATCATACAGGCTTCGGCCAGTGGCCCTCTGCGGGCGAACGATGATCGCGACCTGCTATTTCTGCTCCTTATCCTTCAGCAGCACGCGAAAATCGCGGTTGGCCTCCGCCAGCAGTCCCTCCACATCCCTTTCGAGTTTTTCGAAGCGGTCGATGATGGCCCTGGCCTGCGGCGTCAGGCGCATTCCCTTTTCAGATGAGTCGGTCTCGACGAGCCTCATGCCCAACCGCTCTTCCGAAGCCTTGAGCCGTCCCCAGGCCGCCCGATAGGACATCTGCAGCCTTTTGGCGGCGGCGTTGAGGCTCCTGTCGCCATCGATTGCCGAGAGAATGTCCTCCCGGCCTCTGCCGAAGAGAACCCTGCCATCCTTTTCGATCCAGATCTTGTATCTGATTTCCATGCTCATCGGAATTTCCTCTGCCCAAGTGCCACGTACTATAGTGGGAAAGGGCCTGCATGTCAACGGAATTCGACGGCAATTTGCTGGGCGCCTACTCGCCGAGTGAGGAACTTACGGACTGTCCGAATAGGTATGAATTGGTAAGAAATAGTCCGCTCAGACCACTTTTGTATTGAAATTCCGGCCGCCATTGTTTATCCTGCACCTCCTTGCGGGGGCGAATCATGCCGGATGAGATGATGAACACCAAAGAGGTTGCCGGCTACCTGGGCATCCACGAAAAGCAGGTCTATGCGTTAATCAAGACGGGGCGCATGCCGGCGACGCGCGTGACGGGGAAGTGGATCTTCCCGAAGAAGGTGATCGACGGCTGGATCGAAACGAATGCCAAATCCGGCCTCGAACAGGCCAGGCAGAAGAGCGGGCGGATCCCGGGCGCCCTGCTGGCCTCGGGAAGCAACGATCCGGTTCTCGACATTCTCCAGACCTGCCTCCGGAAGGCGCACCCGGAGTTCTTCATCTTTTCGGCCAACACCGGGAGCCGGGAGGGGCTGATCGCGCTGGAAAAGGGCTTCACCGACATCGCCTGGTCCCACCTGCTCGACCCGGAAACAGGAGAGTACAATATTCCCTACCTGGACAAACTGGTCCCGAGCGTCAAGGCGGTGGTCGTGAACCTCTTCTTCCGGGAATTGGGGTTCGTGATCGCCCGCGGAAATCCGCTCCGCATCCGGGATTTTCCGGACCTCGGCCGGGAGGGGGTCCGGTTCGTCAACCGCCAGCCGGGCTCGGGAACGCGCCTGCTGCTGGATCACCACCTGGAGAAGGCGGGCATCCCGGCGGCACGGATCGCCGGCTATGACCGGGAGGTGTTCACCCATATCGAAATCGGCCTCGCCATCCTCTCCGGGGAGGCCGATACGGGGATTGCGACGGCGGCCGTTTCAAGCCTGCTCGGCCTCGATTTCATCCCCGTGACCAAAGAACGGTTCGACATGGTCCTCGATCAGTCGGTCTTCTTTCAGAAGGGTATCCAGGCCCTGATGGAAACGCTCGCGGGGGAGGAGTTCCGGAAAAGGGTCGGGCATCTGGCGAGCTATGATTTCGGGAGTTCGGGTCGAATCCTCTACGCAAAATCATAGCGGCCGGGGGCGGGGGCGCATCCCGCAACGCGCACCGGGAGGACATCGAGCAGCAAGATAGGACCGATCTCAACCGTTACAGGAAAGGAGTTTGCGATGATCAGACGCTGGTGGATTTTTTTATTGCTTGCCGTATTTCTGTTTCCGGCTTGCCAGAGCATGGACCGCGTGAATGACTCGCGGGAAAACCAATTCGTCCTTCTGGCCAGCACGATCGGGCCGATTGACGCCGGCATCGTGGGGGCGCTGGAGCAGGGGTTCGAGAAGGAGACCGGAGTCCGGGTGAGGCACGTGGGCGCCGGAACGGGCGCGGCCCTCAAGATGGCCGAAGGCGGGCAGTTCGACCTGGTCCTGGCCCACGCCAAATCTCTGGAGGAGAAGTTCGTCCAGGGCGGCTTCGGGACTGAGCGGATTCCCCTCATGTACAACGACTTCGTCATCGTCGGTCCGGCGGCCGACCCCGCCGGGATCAAGGGAATGAAGACGGCCGCCGAGGCGCTCAGGACCATCGCCGCCAAGCAGGTGACCTTCATCACCCGGGGGGACAAGTCCGGGACCCACGTCGCCGAGCTCGACCTCTGGGCGAAGGCCGGAATCAAGCCATCCGGGTCCTGGTATGTCACCTACGAGAAGGGGTCGACCGGGAACGTTCCGACCCTCCTCTACACCAATGAGAAGCAGGTCTACACGGTCATCGACCGGGCAACCCACCTCTCGCTGGGCAAAAAGATCAATCTGCCCATCCTGGTGGAGAACGACGAGACGATGCTCAACTTCATGTCGCTCATCCCGGTCAATCCGGTGAAGTTCCCCCGCGTCAACGCCGCGGCCGCGATGCAGTTCGCAAAATGGATGACCGACCCGGATAAGGGCCAGATGGTGATCCGGGATTTCGGAAAGGACAAATACGGCGCGCCGATGTTTTTCCCCAATTCCGATGCCTGGCGCAAGAAAATGGGCAAGTAACTGTTTTATGAATCAAAGGAGAAGAAAATGAGACGAGAATGGAAGAAGGCTTTGGGTGCGGCGCTGATCGCCGCGGTATTGGTGATCGGGACGGCGTGGCCCGTGGGCGCGGCGCCGGCGCAGAAGAACCTGATTCTGGCGACGACGACCAGCACCCAGGATTCGGGGCTTTTGGACGTCCTGATTCCCTTGTTTGAAAAGAAGACCGGCTACTTCGTCAAGACGATCGCCGTCGGCTCTGGCCAGGCCATGGCGATGGGGCAGAAGGGCGAGG
Organism: Deltaproteobacteria bacterium; assembly: GCA_021372695.1. The sequence goes on along the minus strand of JAJFTY010000071.1, from coordinate 10,006 downwards.
CGGACGTGCTGCTCGTCCATTCGCCCGACGCGGAGAAGAAGTTCATGGCAGAGGGATCCGGCGTGAACCGGCTGATCGTCATGCACAACGACTTCATCATCATCGGTCCGGCTTCCGATCCGGCCGGGATCAAAGGAGCTAAGACCACCGTCGAGGCCTTCAAGAAGATCGCCGCGTCCGCTTCGCTCTTCCTGTCGCGGGGTGACAACTCCGGGACCCATGCCAAGGAAAAGGGGATCTGGAAAGCGGCCGGGATCAATCCTGAAGGCCAGAAGTGGTACCAGCAGACCGGCCTCGGGATGGGGCAGACCCTGAACGTGGCGGCCGAGAAGAAGGGCTACACCATCGCCGACCGGGGAACCTGGCTCTCCATGCAGGCGAAACTCGGCCTTCCCATCCTCAAGGAGGGGGACCCGATCCTGCTGAACGTATATCACGTGATCCAGGTGAACCCGGCCAAGTGGCCGAAGGTGAATGTGGATGGGGCCAAGGCCTTCTCCGACTTCATGGTCTCAGCGGAAACCCAGGGGATCGTGAAAACCTTCGGCGTGGAGAAGTACGGCGGGGCACTCTTCTTCCCCGATGCGGGCAAGCCGGAGTACGAATAAATCATTTGACATCCCCCTCTCGCCAATGCCATGTTCCCTCTCCCTCGCGGGGGAGGGTCAGGGCAGGGGGGAGGGTCGTTCGGGAGGAGTCATCGATCGATGGATCTGATTTTCGAGGGGATCCAAAAAGCCGTTCTTCTGATCTTCACGCTGGACCCCGAAGTCCTGGGGATCACTTTTCTCTCCCTGAAGGTATCGGGGACGGCGACGCTCGCCAGCCTCTTCATCGGGATCACCACCGGAACGGTGGTGGCCCTGACCCGTTTCCCGGGCAGGCAACTCGTGGTGAGCATCATCAACACGGGGATGGGCCTCCCGCCGGTGGTGGTGGGGCTCTTCGTGACGATCTTCCTCTGGCGGAACGGCCCGCTCGGTTTCCTGGAGATCCTCTACACCCCGACGGCCATCATCCTCGCCCAGGCGGTGATCGCCACCCCGATCGTCACGGGGATCACCCTGGCATCTATCCAGCATCTGCCGGCGAACCTCCGCCTCCAGATCCTCGCCTTGGGCGCCACACGCGTCCAGATGGTGTGGCTCCTGGTCAAGGAGGCGCGCCTGCCGCTCCTGGCCGCTGTCATGGCCGGCTTCGGCGGCGTCATCTCGGAGGTCGGAGCTTCGATCATGGTCGGCGGCAACAACAAGGGATACTCCCGGGTGCTGACGACGGCCACGGTCATGGAGACGGGGCGCGGGAACTTCGATGTCGCCATCGCGCTCTCGGTCATCCTGATGCTCCTCTCCTTTGCCGTGAACGCGATCCTCACCCAGATCCAGCAGCGGGAGCGGCCCCGATGAACCCTGCTGCCGAATCTGACGTTCTGCTTCGCGCGGAGGATCTTCTGGTCCGCCGGGGCGGGGTGACGGTTCTCGACATCCCTTCGCTGAGTGTATTTTCAGGGCAGGTCCTGGCCCTGATCGGCCCGAACGGCGCGGGGAAGTCGACGCTCCTGCTGACGCTCGCCGGCCTGCTCAAACCGGCCCGGGGAACGCTGCTCTTCCGGGGCGAGAGAATCGGCAATGGCGGTTTTGACTACCGCCGGCATATCGCGATGGTCTTTCAGGATCCGCTTCTGTTCGACACGACCGTGTTCGAGAACGTGGCCGCCGGGCTCAAGATCCGCGGCATCGGGCGGGCAGAGATCGGGCGGACCGTTCCCGGATACCTCGAACGCTTCGGCGTCGGCCACCTGGCGAAGCGCTCGGCCAGGAAGCTTTCCGGCGGGGAGGCGCAACGGACCAGCCTCGCCCGGGCGTTCGTCACGAAACCCGAGATCGTTTTCCTCGACGAACCCTTCTCCGCGCTCGATCCGCCGACGCGAGAGGCGCTGACCACCGATCTCGAACGGATTCTCCGCGAGACGCATACGACGGCCGTCACCTCGACCCACGACCAGATAGAGGCTTTGCGCCTCGGCGACCGGCTCGCGGTCGTGAACGGAGGCAAGATTGCCCAGATCGGCGCGGCCTCCGAGGTGATGAACCGGCCTGCGGATGAATTTGTCGCCTCCTTCGTCGGGGTGGAGACGGTCCTTCCCGGGCGGGTCACGAAGGTCTCCGACGGCTCCTTCACCGCTGCCGTTCAGGGGGGCGAAATCGAAGCGGTCGGGCATGTGGGGATTGGCGACGAGGTGCTCTGCTGCATCCGGCCGGAACACGTGACCCTCTCCACGAATCCCCCGCCGCCCGGGACGAGCACCCGGAACGTTTTTCCCGGAACGATCCGGACGATCACCCCGCTCGGTCTCTTCCACCGCGTCCGCGTGGAGTGCGGCTTCGAACTGGTCGCCTACGTTACGCGCCAATCGCTCGACGAACTCATGCTCAAGGAGGAGGATAGGATTACGGCCTCCTTTAAGGCTACGGCCGTCCATGTCATCCCCCGGCAGAAATCGTCACGGGAATAGCGGGAAGACGCGTGGCCGAAGATGAATCTTCGCAGTGCCATCTTTCCTGCCGATGTCAAGCGCTTCGGGCCATAACGATTCGGTAACTCGTATAACCGCGGGGTATGTCACCCGGGAGATCGGAGGATCGGAGATGGAAATCGTCATGGAAGCTTCAGTGGATCCGGGAAAGGTCTTTGAACAGATCCGAAGGCAGGGATCCGGCTCAATCCTTTTCCACTATGCCGCGGTGAAAGGCGAGGCCGGGGGCAGGGTGTGTACCGGCATCCTGTTCGAAAGAAAAGGGGACATGGAAGCGGAGCTGGCGGCAATCACGGCCAGCATCAAGGAGCGCTGGAACGTCGATGACGTGCTGCTGATTCGGAGAGTGGGGATGTTGAAAATCGGTGACGTGATCTCGCTCGTTGCGGTCAGTTCCCCGGCAAGCAACGATGCCTTCGAGGCTTGCCGCTTCGGGCTGGAGCGGATCAAGAAGATGAGTACCATCGGGAAAACGGAGATGGTTTAGGATCGCGAAGAGACTCTGCCTGCCTCACTCGTGAGGCTCGAACGTCCATAGGTAACCCAGATAGGCCGAGAACCTGTTGTCTCCGGCAATGTCGCTGCCCACGGAAAAAAGGATGTGGTGCTCCTCGTTCAGGTTGAAGATGGCGCCGACGTTGTAGCCGGTGTGTTCGCTTCCGTCGCCGCTGTCAAAACCTCCTTGACATCTATGATCGCTTTCCCTAACGTGACCCCACGTAATAGCCATAGCCTTCCCGCAGGAGGAAGGATCACGGGATCCGAGGCCGGCCGATGGCCGGTTTGAAAAACCGTGGCCTGAAAACCGGGAGACCGATCGTACGATGGACGGAGCGACACCGAAGACCAGGAACCTCTACAACAAGATGGAGTGGGCGGGTGCATTCGGCGACGTCGGCACTCTGATCCCCTTTGTGGTGGCCTACATCACCATCGTGAAGGTGGAGCCTCTGGGGCTCCTGCTGATGTTCGGCATCGCCCTGATGGCCTCCGGCTTCTACTACCGGACGCCGCTGCCGATTCAGCCGATGAAGGCCATCGGGGCGGCGGCGGTTGCGGGCGGCATCGGTCCGGCGGCCCTGTTCGGGGCCGGTCTCACCACGGGCCTTTTCTGGCTTCTGGCCGGTGTGACCGGGGCCATCCGGCCGATCTCCAGGCTCGCAACCAAGCCGGTCGTGCGCGGCATCATGCTGGGGCTGGGGCTCTCCTTCATGGTGGATGGCGTCAACCGCATGAGGACGGCACCCTTCCTCGCGGGCATTGCCCTGGTCGTCACCTACCTTCTCCTGACGAACCCGCGGATCCCTGCCATGTTCGTGCTTCTCATCATCGGCGTCGTCTCCGCGGTGATCATGGACCCTCAACTGACTTCGGAGCTGGCCGCGATCCATGTCGGTTTCAAGCTGCCGGTCTTCAGCCTCTCTTCGATGACCTGGAACGATGTCGTCGTGGGTACGCTGATCTTCACGCTTCCCCAGATCCCGCTCACGTTGGGGAATGCGGTGATTGCCATTGTCGCCGAGAACAACGAACTCTTTCCGGACAGGAAGGTCACGGAAAAAAAGATCGCCATTTCCCAGGGCGTCATGAACCTGGTGGCTCCGATCTTCGGCGGCGTTCCGATGTGTCATGGGGCCGGCGGAATGGCGGGCCATGTCCGTTTCGGGGCGACGACGGGCGGGGCGCTGGTCATCCTGGGAAGCCTCCTGGTCCTGATCGCGCTCTTCTTCAGCGATTCCGTGGCCATCGTTTTCAAAATATTCCCGAACGCGATCCTGGGGGTGATTCTCTTCTTCGCGGGTTCTGAACTGGCCATCGTGGTCAGGGATATCGGCGACAGGAAAGCGGATTTCTACGTGATGCTGATCGTCGCCGCGTTCGCCATGTGGAACATGGGCGCTGCGTTCCTGGTGGGCATCATTCTGGACAATGCGTTGAGGCGAGGCTGGCTCAAGATTTAGTGCGCAACGGTTCCTGCTTCAAGGTTGGATCGGGTCATTCACCCGATCTGCCGGCCGGACAGCCGCGTCGCCCGTGACGGGATTTCACGGAGATACCGCAACGACATCGCTTTTCCGGGGGCAGGTGCAAAGCCATGAAGAAATACCGATTGTATCAGGTCGATTCGTTCACGGCGGAGCCCCTCCAGGGGAATCCGGCCGGTGTCGTGCCCGATGCCGACGGCCTCACCGCGGCGCAGATGCAGGCGATCGCGCGGGAACTGAACAACTCCGAGACCGCCTTCATCCTCTCTCCCGGGGCCGATGACCACGAAGTCTGGATCCGCTTCTTCACCCCGACGACCGAAGTCCCATCCTGCGGGCACGCAACGATCGCCGCCCATTACGTTCGTGCGACCGAGAGGCGGCTTCCATCCTGCCAGGTCATCCAGAAGATCGGTGCCGGAATACTGCCTGTGGAGATCATCCGCGAAGAGGATGATTACCGGATCGTCATGACCCAGGGCGCCATCGAATTCGGTGAAGCTTTGACGGGTGAACTCCGCTACGAAGTCGTCGCTGCCCTCAGACTGGAGCAAGGCGATCTGGGCAACCGGTGCCCGGTTCAGATCGTCTCCACAGGCCACTCGAAGGTCCTGGTCGGCATCCGGGAGCGGTCTGTCCTCGACCGGCTCCGGCCCGATCCGGCCAGACTGACCGCAATCAGCCGGCGGATCGGTTGCAACGGCTATTTTGTCTTTGCCCTGGTCGATGAACCCGGCGGGGTGCTTTCGCACGGTCGGATGTTCGCCCCGGCCATCGGGATCCCGGAGGACCCGGTGACAGGGAACGCCAACGGCCCTCTCGGGGCCTATCTGGTGAAGCATCGGCTCGTGCCGGTCTCCGGGAGCCGCTTCGCATTCAAAGCACGGCAGGGCGAGGCGATGGGCCGGCCCGGCACGGTAGACGTCACGGTGGAGATCGCCAACGGCAGACCGACGACGGTCCGCGTCGGCGGGAGGGCGGTGATCGTCTTCCAGTCTGAGATCGAGCTGTGAAGACCGGCGGATGGCGGGTGAAAGAGGGGCATCGTGAATGCGGGAAGAACCTCTGCTCTATCGGGTGACCAGGTTTTTCGATCCCATCGAGGTCGACGGAAACTGGAACAAACCGGCCTGGACGAGAATGAAGCCGCTGGTCATCAACCGGCACATGGGCGAGAAGCCGGATCACCGCCCCAGGACCTTGGCCAAACTGGCCTGGGATGGCGACTCTCTCTGCATGATCTTTCGCGTCGAGGACCGCTATGTCCGTGCAGTCGCAGAGGAATATCAGGATCCGGTCTGTAGGGACAGCTGTGTAGAATTCTTCTTCACGCCGGGGTCAAATCTCGGATTGTCCTATTTCAATGTCGAGGTCAATTGCGGAGGCACGATGCTTTTCTGGTGGCACCCGGAAGGAGGGGAAAGCGTTCCCGTGGCCGCGGAGGATGGCGGCAGAGTCGAAATGGGCCACACCCTTTCAAAAAACATTGACCCGGAAATCGCAGAACCCACCGTGTGGACCCTGGAATATCGATTGCCCTTTGCCGTCGTCCAGAAATACTGCTCCGCCGCCCACAGACCGGCAGCGGGTGTCATCTGGAAGGCAAATTTCTACAAATGCGCAGATGCGACCTCTCATCCCCACTGGCTCACGTGGTCCTGCGTGAATTACCCAAGGCCGTATTTTCACAGGCCGCAGGACTTTGGTACCTTGAAGTTCGAATGAGGATGGGTAAAGAAGGAGGCAGATTGCCTTTCGCCACGGCCGGGTGACGTGTGATCGGGTCCGTGGGAGTCGGAAGGAGCGCAAGGATATGGGGCGATGGACGGGCGGACGCAGGGAGAAACAGGTGAATTCTTCACCGGCCGGATTGCGCGGGATGGGACCGCAAGCGTCATTCAAGCAGGTTTCGGAAGACCGGATCGACATCCGGGAGGGGGGCGGCTGCCTGACCCTGTTCGGCCTGCCGTTTCTCGCCGCCGGGATATTCCTGCTTCTGGCGGGCAGCGGCATCCTTGCTCTCGGGAACGATCCCTCACTCGAATGGTGGGGGAGGCCGCTGCTTTTTCTGATGGGGCTGCCGTTTGCCGGTGTGGGCGCGTGGCTCGTCTTCGGGCGAACCCGGACGGTCATCGATAAGGCCCTGGGCACCCTGTCGCGCCGCCGGTCGGTGCTCTGGTGGATGAAACGAGAAGAGGTACCCCTGAAGAGCTTCCGGGCCGTCGAACTGGGGTTTACAGCCGGCGACTCCGATTCCCCCGACACCTTTCCGGTCCTCCTCAAGGGGACCGGCTCCTCACCCGACTTCAAGTTGAACAACGGCGCGAGCTATGGCCCATCGTATGAATTGGCCGCAAAGATCGCTGCGCTCCTCAATGTGCCGTTGGAGGACGCTTCGAGCGACCACAAAACGGTCCTGACGGCGGACCAAGTCGGCCGGTCGCTCACGGAGAGGCTGCAAAGGCAGGAGGCTGAACTGGAGTATGCGACGCGGCCGGTCCGGATGCGCAGCCGGGTGGATTTCATCAACGGAGGCGTGCGCATCCGGATACCCGGGGAGGGCATCAAGGTCACCACGTTCCTTCCGATCGCGGTGGCAGCGGGCTTGCTGCTCTACTTCGGGCCTGGCATCCTCGATTTTTTCGAACGCACCCGCACCCCCGCACCGGTCCAGTGGTTCTTCATCGGATTCGTGCTGCTCGTGTTCGTGCTCTTTCCGCTGCTGGGCGTAATCTCCCAGATGGTTGGTTCTCTCCGCGGATATACGGAAGTCACCGCCACTCCGGCGGAGCTTCGCGTCACCGAACAGCAGGCATGGAAACGGAAGACCGTGGCGCTGCCGGCAGCGGAGATCGTCGATCTCGATTACGGGATCCGTAAGAATCTGAATGAAAGGGTCATGGCGGAGGCCCGGAGCCGGGTGCGTCAGGAGCATCCCGACGATCCGGCCGCACGGAATCCCGCTCTTCCCGGGTGGGCGAAGAGCCTCATGCGGTGGGTCCGGTCCAAGGGGGTGACGGTCAAACATCGGGGAGGGCTGCTCATCTTCGGCGCGGGGCTTCCCGACGATGAGGTGGAGTACCTCCACGCCATCGTGAAACGGGCTTTGGCCGGGCGATGACCTTTCCGGTCACTGCCCGCTTCAGTCGGCTGCCGAGCTCCGCTCCTCGTACATCTGCTCGATGATGTCGTGGTACTTCTCGTTGATCACCTTTCGCTTCAGCTTCATCGTCGGCGTCATCTCGCCGCTCTCCTGGGTGAAGGGCCGGGGGAGAAGCTGGAACCTCTTCACCTTCTCGAAACTGGCCAGCTCCTTCGTGTTCTCCCCGATCCTTTTGGCGTAGAACTTGACGACCTCGGGGTTCCGGATGAGCTCTTCGTGGGAAGCGAAGGGGATGCCGCTCTTCCGGGCATACTCTTCCAGCGGTTCGAAAGCGGGCACGATCAGCGCCGTCACGTATTTCCGGAGGTCGCCGATGATCGAGACCTGATCGACATAGTGGTCGTTTCCGATCAGCGTTTCGACGAGCTGTGGGGCGATGTATTTTCCGCCCGAGGTCTTCATCAGGTCCTTGATCCGGTCGGTGATCGAAAGGTAACCGTCTTCGATGATCCCCACATCTCCCGTTCGGAACCAGTCGTCCGGCGTGAAGGCCTCGGCGGTCGCCGCGAGCTTCTTGTAGTAGCCCTTCGTCACCGTCTCACCTTTGACCTGGATCTCACCGGCCTCGCCGATCCGGATCTGGACCCCTGGGATCGGCTTTCCGACGGTGCCGGGACGGATGTGGTGCTGCTCATGGCAGGTCACGGTGGCGCAGGTTTCGGTGAGGCCATAGCCGTAGGTGATGCGAATCCCGGCCGCATGGAAGAACTCCTCGATCTTCTTCGAAAGAGGCGCCCCGGCGCAGGGGAAGAAGCGGATCCGGCCGCCGACGGCCCCCTGGATCTTCTTCAGGACGAGCGCCTCGGCGATCTTGTGCCGGATATGCAGCAGAAGCGGGAGCGGTTTCTCCTCATTCTTGCAGAGGAAGGCTTCCCAGCCGACGCCGATCGCCCAGAGGAAGAGCCGCTTTTTCAGAGGCGGCGCGCTTTCCAGCTTTTCGAAGACGGTTGAATAGATCTTCTCGTAGAATCGGGGCACGGCGCACATGATCGTCGGGTGCGCCTGCTGGAGATATTCCACGACCTTGGACGTATCGCCGCAGTAGACAATGGTCATCCCTTCGTGCAGGGCGAAAAAGCTCCAGGTCCGTTCGAAGACGTGGGAAAGGGGCAGGAAGCAGAGGGAGACGTCCCGGTCGCTCACCGAAAGCCGCTCCTCATGGGCGACGAAGGCCTGGTAGAAGTTGGTATTGTGAAGCCTAACCCCCTTGGGCTCTCCCGTCGTTCCCGAGGTGTAGATCAGGGTCACCAGATCGCCCAGGGAGGCCTCCCGGAGCCGTGCTTCGATCGGGTCTTTCCCGCCCGCTTTGCGCCCCTCTTCGAGGAAATCCGGGAAATAGACCGCGTTCTTCTCTCCGGCCAGGTCCACCGCCCGATCGAAGACGATGATCCGGCGCAGGCCGTGGACGCCGCCATGAATGGCGCGGATGCGGTCGTACTGCTCCTGGCCGCCGACAAAGGCGATCCCGATTTCGGCCTCGTCCAGGATGTATTCGGCCTGCTTCGGCGTGTTCGTGGCGTGAATCGGGACGACCACGCCGCGCAGGGCGAGGATGGCATAATCGGCGATGGTCCACTCCGGCCGGTTGGTGGAAAAGATGGCGACCATCTCCTGCACCCCGAGCCCCATGGCGGAGAGGGCTTTGGCCGCCGCCCGGATCTGTTCGCCGAAGCTGTTCCATGAGATCTCCCGCCAGACATCGTTTTGGCGGTATCGGACGGCGGTGCGATCGCCGTACTTGCCGACGCGCTCGAAGAGCGCAGCTGCCAGATGGAATTCGCTCATGGTTGTCTCCTGTCGGGGATGGGATTCGTTCAACACGCCGGCCGGCGGAGTCTCTCCGGCCAGCTTCCCGGGGCGCAAGAAGAGGGCCGCAAACGATTCCACCCCGGGGCTTTACAAAAAGGTGGCGGTAGTATAGGTTGTTGCCGGTTTTATGTCAAAGATCTTTTGAGGCATCTCTCATGAAACGGCGGCAGCGGCTCGGGGCGTTTCCGCCGTCCGGACCGCCCGGCGAACGGCTCGTTCGTCTGCGCCGGCGAGTGCAGGCGGTCCTGCGATGAAAACCCAAGGAGGCGATCCATGGTCAAAAAGAAAGGCGAGAAGAGCTCCCTCGGCCAGCGGATGAAAGCCGGCCGGGAGAAGATGGCGATGAGCATCGAAGACCTGGCTCTGGAGACGGGGTACCTGCCGGAGGTCCTGGCCGGGGTCGAAGAGGACCGGACCGTGCCGCCGGTCTCTCTCGTCCTCCAGCTCAGCCGCGTCCTGAAGCTCAACATGGACGAGCTCGAGGCCCAGGAGGATGTGGCGGCGTCGAGGCGC
>JAJFTY010000063.1 GCA_021372695.1 Deltaproteobacteria bacterium | reverse complement strand
CCGATGCAGGGGACCCCGAAATAGAGTTCGAGATGACGGTGGTGGTTGAGCGCCATGCTGGCCACGTGATCGCCCCGCTTTACCCCGAGGGAGCCCAGCGCATGGGCGAGCTGGCAGGTCCTCTTGAAATAGTCGGCGTAGGTGTAGCGGAAGATTTCATTGTTGGGATAGACTGAAACCACTTCCTTCTTCGGAAAATACTTAGCCGCCCTCAACAGCGATGTTCTCAGCAACATTGGGTACTCCATCATGGCGCACTCCCTCCTTTGCTCCCTTGCGGGGTCAATGAGATCCATTCCTGAGCTGATCCGGTACGACTCTGATTTCCAGACGGACACGGCGGCCCTCCGGCCGCTTGAACCACCTCCCTTCGCACGATTGTCATTGGAATCCGCTGCGTCGCGGGATTGCGTGACGCGCCCCCGGTCAACAGCCTGCTGCTATTCCCAGCGTTTCCGGATGTCAAGCCAGGCCACGTATCCGATCATGGTCATCGTCGCCACCGTCGAGGGGATGGCGGCTTCCTGGCTGAAAAGCGTCAGGGCAAGCCCGCTCGACAACCCCTGATTCTTGAGTGTTCCCAACAGCACGAGGCTCATCCGGATCTCCCTGGGGGCGTGAAACAGGCCGGAGACCCAGTCGACCAGGAAGCCGAGAAGAAACATGGAGAGGAAGGAGATCGCAGCAACCGGGAGGAGGGACCATGTCTGGCCCAGGAGAACGTCCCGGTTCAAACCCACCATGGTGTAGAGGACCATGAAGAAACTCCAGTTGACGATCGTACCCCGGTAGGGCTGAATCCGCTCCTTCAACCCCTTGCGGATCAGCAGCCGGGAGAGGGCGAGAGGAAGGACGATCAGCTCCAGGGTGATCATGATGAGCTTGAAGGGATCGAACGCGGCGGTGCTCAGGAGTGTGACCGTGATGAGGGGCGTGATCACCAGGGCGCCCAGGTAAGCTCCGACCGTGCCGATCAGGGAAAGGGGGCCGTTGCCACGCAGGAAGGTGGAGAAGGGAATGACCGCAACCGCCGGCGGCGCAGCGGCCAGAAGAACGAAACCGGTCCAGAGATCCTCGTCGCGGATCATCAGGGCACTCAGACCGATGATCACATTCCCGAGGATGAAGTAGTTCATGATGATCCCCATCAGGGCCGGCATGAGCAGAGCGCGGGGTCTGGTGAAGACGTCGTTTTCGATCTCCATCGTGGAGAGCGTCATCGCCAGGGCCAGGGCCGGCAGGATCAGATGTTTCATCACCGGAGCGGCCCAGGGAATGAGAAGGCCAGCAACCATCGCGAGGAAGAAAATGCCGTTCCGGTTTCGCAGGAAAGCTTTCAGATGGGTCATCCCGTTGCGCCACCTCCCGATCTGTCTCTGAAAAAACGACCGCTGTTCCCTGCATGTTTCAGAGCGAGCGCCCTGACAGCAGAAAGCAGGCTTTCTTTACTCATGGGATCCACATGAGTGGGACGGGACAAAGATGCATAACGGCGGGCATCTCAACAGATATCGACCACAAAGTCAAGCTCTTGTCGGCGAGGAATGCGTCCGGACGTCAGGTGAGGTTGAGCAGGGTTATCTCCGGCCGAGCATTCAGCCGGATCGGCGTGAATGTGGTGCCGATCCCGCGGCTCACATAGAGGCGCGAGGCGCCTATCCGGAAGAGCCCTTCCACATAAGGGGTGCGGAGGTGGGCCAGGCTCACGCCTCCGCCCGGCCAGACCACCTTGATCTGTCCTCCGTGGTAGTGTCCCGCGAGGGTGAGCGGAATGCCGAGTGCCGCGGCACGGGCAAAGATTTCCGGGCGATGGGACAGCAGAATTCCAGGAATGGCGGGATCGAGGCCGGCCATGGCTGCGTCGAGGTCCGCCCGGCCTGTGCGGAGGTCGTCGATTCCGACGACCGAGAAGCGGCCTGCGCCGGTCCGGATGATCCGGTGCTCGTTCATCAGAAGCTGCAGGCCGTAATGCCGGAAGATCTTGTGGAACTCGCGCGGCGCTCCGTACCAGTGTTCATGGTTCCCGAGGGTGGCGAAGGTGCCATACGGGGCTCGGACGCGGGCCATCTCCTCCAGACAACTGGGGAGAAAAGCGGTTGAGTTTGAGACGTAGTCCCCGGTCAGAAGGAACAGGTCCGGCTGCAGTGAAATCACCCGGTCGACATAGGACCGTATCTGACTCCGGTTCATGAAGAGGCCGGCATGGATGTCGGTGAGTTGAACCACCCTGAGGGGGAAGCCGAAAGGCAGGGCGATCTCCTCGACCTCCGGGCCCCTGCAGGTACTGGTAGCGCCATATCCGGAAACCAGCAGCGGGGCGGCGAACAGGCTCCCCGCCCCGGCCTGCAGCAAGAGGCGCCGGCCCGGATCGGCGGCCGCCTCTGCCGGACGGCCGGCCCGGCGTCGGACGAGACGGCGAGTCTGCCTCGCCAGGGAGAGGACGGCATCCGCGAGGAAGAGGAGAAGGGCGGAGAAGAGCGACCCCAGGCTCCAGACAGCCGGGGGATAGAAAAAGAGAATCTGCGCCGCCGCAGGCGGGTCCACCCAGGGGATGGGACGGGACAGCATATAGAGGTTTACCGCAAACAGGATACAAATGGCTGAACCCGCTGCGAAGATGGCCGGCGACTTGAAGCGGACGGCCCGGCGCGACGAACGGATGGCGCGCCGGGCACGGAGGAAGAGATAGATCTGGGCGAACAGCACAAGCGTGAGGACCGTCGCGCGGAACGTGGCAAAAGGCAATCCGAACACTATGGGGCGGGCTCCGTCTTTACTCGTTTTCGGGTCGGAGTGGCCCGGATGATTGGAGTATAGGGCAGGGAACTCGGTGTGTCAAAGGGGATTGGGAAGCGGCAGGATTGGAAAATGCGGGATGATCTTCCCGGTATCCGTCTACAGGGAGGATGCCAGATCCTTTCCCGAGGCCCGGTTCAAGACGAACAGGGGGATCAGGACGGAGACGATCAGGATCGTCGCGTATGCGGAGGCCGGTCCGAAGTCTCCGCTCCCGATGCGCTGGAAGATTTCGACGGTCATCGTGGCCCAGGGACCATAGTACAGGACGATGGTCGTGCTCAGTTCCGCGAGGGTCGTCACCCACATGATGATCGCTCCGGCTACGATACCGGGCATCATGATCGGCAGCACCACCCGGACGAAAGAGCGGACCGGGGGGACGCCGAGGTTGATCGAGGCCTCTTCGACAGACGGGTCGATCTGCTGAAGGAGAGACGAAGTCGTCTTGATCGAATAGGGCGCCTTGCGGATGAAATAGGCCAGTACAAGGATCATCCAGGTCCCGGTGAGGACGATGATCCCTTTGTTGTAGGCCGCCGCGAGCGCGATGCCCTGGACCGTGCCGGCGATTGCCAGCGGCAGCATGACCAGGATGTCCAGCAGATAGCTCACGGGCCCCCTCTTGCGGACGAGCAGATAGCTCACCACGATCCCGAACACGATTCCCACCAGCGTTGCCGTCGTTGCCAGGAAAAAGGAGTTGACGATCGGACGCGGTGCGATCGTGAAGGCCCGGATAAAGTTCTCCAGGCTGAATTGTCCGAAGTACATGACCGGCCCCTGGGTTTTGGTGACGGAGGAGACCATGACAACCGCGAAGGGAAAGAGGGCCACGAAGACCACCCCCGCGCAGAAGAGCCAGATCAGCAAGGTGGGAAGCGGCTTCAACCGCTTCACTTCGAGGGGGTTCAGGGAGGTCATGGTGTAGGTCTTCCGCTCGACCCAGTATTTCTGCAGGATGGTCATTCCCAGTGTGATCGCAAGCAGGATCATGCTGAGCGCCCCGGCCATTGCGGGGTTGCCCCCGAGTTCACTGATGAATTCGTTGTAGGCCTGGACGGAGAGTACGCGGAAGTCCTCACCGATCAGCACGGGAACGCCGAAGTTCTCGATGCACAGATAGAAGACGACCAGCGCCCCGGAGAGGATTGCCGGGGCCACCACCGGGAGCGTCACGGTGAAGAAAACCCTCAGCTTCCCTGCGCCGAGGTTGGTCGCGGCCTCCTCCAGTGAACGGTCGATGGCGTTGAGCGCGGCGGAAACCATCAGAAAGACGAAAGGGAAGAACTGGAGCGTGAAGACGAGGACAATCCCCTTCCAGCCGTAGATACTGGGCATCTCGATCCCGAATCCGTGGAAAATTTTCGCAAAGAGGCCGTTTCTGCCCAGCAGGATCAGCCAAGCCTCTGCGCCGATGAAGGTGGGCAGGATCAGCGGGAGCGTCCCCAGCGTCCGGATCAGGTTCTTTCCGGGGATCTTGTAGCGGGAGAGGAAAAAGGCGAAGGGGATGCCGATCGCCAGTGCCAGCAGGGTCGAGAGCGTGCTCACGAAGAGGCTGTTGCGCAGGCAGCGCATGTAGTAGGGGTAGTGCAGGAACGTGGCATAGCTTTTCAGCGAGAACGCCCCGGTCTCCGGGTTCACGAAGCTGGCCTTGAAGATGTAGAGGATCGGGTAGAGGACGGCGAAAAAGAGGATCACGAAGATCGCGATCAGGATGATATTCCACGCCTGAAAATGCCTGTGCAAGGGGAGCCCCCTAATCCCGGATCACGAGTGGACGGTCCGGCGGCAACTGGTACCAGAGGGCCTCCCCGTTCTTGCGGATATTCCCTTCGTCGGGATCGTGTACTTCGATGACGACCGGCTTTCCTTCAGGGCCGGAGACACGGTAGCGGACCATGGATCCCAGGAACGTACTGTTGACGATCGTTCCCGAGATGACGTTTGTTCCCCCCTCACCAGGACCCGGGACGACGCGGATCCACTCCGGCCGGACCGACAGTGTGATCCGGGTGCCGGATGGTTTTCCCCCCTGAAGCGAGAATGTCCGGCCTGCGGTTTTCGCCGTGATCCGGGATCGCTCGCTGTCCCAGTCCGTCACCTCCATTTCGATGATATTGCTGCTCCCCATGAACTCCGCGGCGAACCGGCTCTCCGGCCGATAGTAGATCTCGGTGGGCGTGCCGACCTGTTCCAGCCGGCCGCGGTTCAGGATGGCGATCCGATCGGACACGGCCATCGCCTCCTCCTGGTCGTGGGTAACGTAAATCGTGGTGATGCCGAGTTCCTTCTGGATTCGCCTGATTTCCTCGCGCATGCTCACCCGGAGCTTTGCATCGAGGTTAGAGAGGGGCTCATCCATGAGGAGGATCTGGGGTGAAATGACCAGCGCCCGCGCCAGGGCGACTCGCTGCTGCTGCCCCCCGCTGAGTTTGCTGGGGGGCCGGTCCTCCAGCCCCTCGAGCTGGACGCTTTTGATGATCCGGGCGATTCGTGCGGCAATCTCCTCTTTCGGGACCTTTCTCGCTTTCAGACCGTAGGCGATGTTGTCGAAGACGGACAGGTGGGGGAAGAGGGCGTAGTTCTGGAAGACCATGCCGGTTTCCCGCCGGTGGGGCGGGATGTGGTTGATCAGCCGCTCGCCGAAACGGATCTCCCCGGCGTCGGGATAGTAGAAGCCGGCGATCGTCCGCAGCAGCGTCGTCTTGCCGCAGCCGCTGGGACCGAGGAGGGTGAAGAAATCACCCTCCCCGATCGTCAGGCTTACATCGTCCACCGCGCGCAGCGATCCGAATAGTTTGGTGATGTTGGTCAGTTCAACGCGCATGGGCCTATTTCGACAGGACGATCTCCTTCCATTTGCCCAGGATTTCTTTTTCCATACGGTTGGCCTCGATGAAATCGAAGCTCTTGAGAACCGTGATCTTCTTCAGGGGGGGCAGCCCCTCCGTGTCGGCCGCATCGAGACGGGCCGGCCGGCGGGAGAATTTGTCGAAGATCTCGTCCTCGACCTTCTTGCTGATCAGGTAGTCGACGAACTTCTTGGCCTCCTCGGGATGGGGGCAGTTCTTGACGATGCCCGTCGCCTCGGGAGAGATGAAGGCGCCGTCGGCAGGATAGACGATGCCGACGTTCTTGTCGCCGCCGGCTATGTAGCGGTGGGCAGCGTACTCCATCGTGATGCCCAACGGGTATTCTCCGGCGGCCACTCCTTTGTAGATCAGGCTGGAACTGTCGAGGATCTTGGCATTGGCGATGAGTTTGTTGATGCCATCCCAGCCGTAGAGCTTGTAAATCCCGTAAGCCTGGGCGTAAGCCGATCCCGATTTCTCGGGGTTCGCCATGACGATCTTGCCCTTCCACTTCGGATCAAAGAGGTCCTTCCAGTTCTTCGGGATCTCGTTGGCCTTCATGAGGGACTTGTTGATCATGATGATCATCACATGGGAGTTGCTGGCCGTCCAGCGGACATCCTTTTCGACGTATCCCGCGGGGAGTGCCTTGGCCTCCGGGGAACGGTAGCCCTGGAAATTTTCCTTGGCGTTCTCCAGGACGGCCACATCGCCGCTCCAGAAGACATCGCACAACGGCTTGTCCTTCTCGGCGGCGATTCGTTTCATCGCCTCGCCGGTGCCCATACGCACGACGGAAACCTTGATGCCGCTCTTGGCCTCGAAGCCCTTCGACACCAGGTCAAGGAGTTCGGAGGGGTTGGAGGAGTAAAGGACAACCTCGGCCGCCGCGGCGGCCGAGGAGAACATAAAGAGAACAACCGACAGAACAGACAAAAACATGATCAGCTTCCTACGCATGACATCGTCCTCCTTCAAGTAGATTCGTTTCACCGAAACGGAAGGAACATATACCACGAACGGTGTATTGGCAAGAAAATATGCCGGCTTCCTTCATTCCTCCTTCTTCCGGAGCCGGTGCTTGATCATCTTGAGCTGGAGGCCCTTCCGGCTCAACCCCAGCCTTTCGGCTGCCCGCGTCACGTTGCCGTCGCACTCCTCGAGGCAGCGGGCGATGATCTGCTTTTCCATCCCCTCCATGTGGCTTCTGAGTGCGTCTCGTCCGGACGTTTCAGAAAGCTCGGCCGCTTCCGGCCGGGGTTCCCGTGCCGCCTTGGCGACCTCCGGCGGGACAAGGGCCATGGTGAGCAGGGGGCCTTCCGCCATCAGGATCATCCGCTCGATGAGGTGCTCCAACTCCCGGATGTTACCCGGCCACGGATAGTCGAGGAGGCACTCCCGGACCTCAGGATCGACCCCTTCGACCTTCCGGCCGAGTTTCCGGTTGAATTTTCCGAGGAAGTGGTCGGTCAGGGGAAGGATGTCCTCCGGGCGTTCCCGGAGGGGCGGAATGTGGATGGGGAAGACATTGAGGCGGTAGAAGAGGTCCTCCCGGAACTTTCCCTCCTTCACCTCCTGTGCGAGATTCCGGTTCGTCGCCGTGACCAGGCGTACGTCCACGGAGACGGTTTTCAGGCCGCCGACGCGTTCGAAACTCTGGTCCTGGATCGCCTGCAGGAGCTTCGCCTGCATCTCCCGCGGGATCTCCCCGACCTCGTCCAGGAAGAGGGTTCCCCGGTGGGCGAGTTCGAACTTGCCGGGCTTTGTCGCAACGGCGCCGGTGAAGGCCCCTTTCTCGTATCCGAAGAGTTCGCTCTCCACGAGGTTCTCGGCGATGGCGGCGCAGTTGATCTTGATGAAGGGCTGGTCCTTCCGGGTGCTCTGCCGGTGGATGGCGCGGGCGATCAACTCCTTGCCCGTCCCCGTCTCTCCGGTGATGAGGACGGTGGTCAGGGCCGGGGCGACCTTCCGGATCATCTCATGGATCTCGGCCATCGTACTGCTCGCACCGACGATGCGGTCGGGATCGGTTTCGTCCGCCGCGGCCGACAGGTCGCCGTCGCCCAGTTGCCGCGTCTTGACCGCCTTGAGTATGACCGTCTTGAGTTCATCCTTTTCGAAGGGTTTGGTGAGATAGTCGAAGGCACCCTTCTTCAGAGCGTCCACGGCGTTCGCCACGGTGCCGTGGGCGGTGAGGATGATGACCGGCAGGGCAGGGTCCTCCTTCATGATCCGTTCGAGAAGCCCGATGCCGTCGAGCCGCGGCATCCGGAGATCCGTGGCGACGGCGGCGATCTTCTCCTCCCGCAGAATCTTGAGCGCTTCGAGCCCGTCGGCGGCGGTGGCCACGTCGTAGCCCTCCTGCTTCAGCATGGCCTTGAGGACCAGCCGCATGTTCAGTTCGTCGTCGACGACCAGGATCTTGGCCCTCTTCATGCCCGCGGCGATTTTGTCTTTCCGTTCCTGTGCGATTTCCATTTCCTTTCATCCCTCGTAGATCGACCCGACCACCAACCTGACGCAGGCTGATTTTTTGACAGCCTGTCTGCCTATCGGACCGTTTCGAGCCGTATATAAAAGATCGTCCCCTGCCCCGGGAGCGACTTGACCCTGATGCGCCCTCCGTGGCTCCGGATGATGCGCTGGCAGACGGCGAGCCCCAGCCCGACGCCCCGCTCCTTGGTCGTGAAGAAGGGGGTGAAGATCTGCTTGACCGCCTCGCGACGGATTCCCGTTCCCGTATCGCGGATGGAGATGCCCACCGCATCCCCCGTGTCGCTTTCGATCCGCGATGTCCGGATGGTCAGCGTGCCCCCCTCGGGCATCGCCTCGATGGCATTGAGGGCGATGTTCACGATCACCTGGTGGATCTGCTCCTGATCCATCGGGACGAGCGGCAGGTGCGGATGAAGCTCCAGCTGGACATGGATGCCGGCCGAAAGCCTGTCCGTCTCGATGAGGGCCATGGCCTTTTCGATGACCGCGTTGACCGGCCGAGGGCGAAGCTCAGGTGTGTAGGGCCTGGCGTAATTCAAAAACTGGGAGACGACCCGGTTCAGGCGGTTCACCTCTTCGGTGATGACGTCGAGCAGTTTCCGGTGCTCCTCTTCCGCCACTTCCGAGCGCAGAACCTGCGCGGCCCCCTTGATCGAACCCAGAGGGTTCCTGATTTCGTGGGCCAGGACAGGGGCCATCTTCTCCAGGAGCAGCGCCTTCTCCCG
>JAJFTY010000046.1 GCA_021372695.1 Deltaproteobacteria bacterium | reverse complement strand
GCCGGTGAACTCCCGGATGGCGGAAGGGGCGCCCTTGCGGATCCGCCGCCCGGCGAAATCGACGCCGCTCATCCGGGTGTGGGCCGAGAAGGGGATGAATTTCGCCTGGGCCATCTCCGAAATCGGGCGCCCCCGGAGGCCGTACTGCTTGGCCAGAACGACGATGCTCCGGCCCTCCGGCGTCTCGTCCGCGAGCGACGAAAGCTGCGCCGCGTCGGCCAGTTCCTGAACGCTCACCCCCGGGGCCGGGATGAACTCCGCGGCCTGGCGGTTGCCCAGGGTGATCGTTCCCGTCTTGTCGAGCAAGAGGACGTCCACGTCCCCTGCCGCCTCCACGGCCCGGCCGCTCATGGCCATGACGTTCTTCTGCACCAGGCGGTCGATCCCGGCGATGCCGATCGCGGAGAGGAGCCCGCCGATCGTCGTGGGGATGAGGCAGACGAGCAGGGAGACGAGCACGGTCACGGAAAAGGCGATGCCCGAATAGAGCCCGAAGAACTTCAGGGTGAGGATGACGGTCAGGAAGATGACCGTGAGCGCCGAAAGCAGGATCGTGAGCGCGATCTCGTTCGGGGTCTTCTGGCGGCTGGCCCCTTCCACCAGGCCGATCATCCGGTCCATGAAGCTCTCCCCCGGGTCGGCCGTCACCGCGACCCGGATCCGGTCGGAGAGCACCCGCGTTCCGCCCGTGACCGCGCTCCGGTCCCCCCCGGCCTCCCGGATCACCGGTGCGGACTCCCCGGTGATCGCCGATTCGTCCACCGTGGCCACCCCTTCGATGATCTCGCCGTCCGCCGGGATGATCTCACCGGCGACGACAATGACGACGTCCCCTTTCCGGAGGGCCTCCGCCGGGACCTGCTCCGTGGCGCCGTTGGCCAGCAGACGGTTGGCCACGGTCCGGGTCCGGGACTTGCGGAGGGCGTCGGCCTGGGCCTTGCCCCTTCCTTCCGCCATCGCTTCCGCAAAATTGGCGAAGAGGACCGTGAACCAGAGCCAGGCGGTCACCTGCACTCCGAAGCCGAGCGGTTCGCCCGGCGTCCCGAGAAAGAGCCCTGCGGTGGTGACCAGGGCGCCGACCTCGGTGACGAACATCACGGGGTTTTTGGCCATGCCGCGGGGGTCCAGCTTCACGAACGATGCTGCGGCGGCCCGGGCGACGATCCGGCGGTCAAAGAGAGAATGGTGTTCAGCGGGCATGGGAAATATCCTCGGATTTCAGTACAGCGTCCCCGACCCCGTCATGATGAAATGCTCCACGATCGGCCCCAGGGCCAGGGCCGGCAGGAAGGTCAGCGCCCCCACGATCAGCACGGTCCCCACCAGAAGGATCAGGAAGGTCGGCCCGGAGACGGGAAAACTTCCCGCGTGCGCTGACGCCTGCTTCTTCCCGGCTAGGTTCCCCGCGAGGGCCAGAACCGGGATGATCACGAAGAAGCGGCCCACGAGCATGGCCAGCCCCAGGGTGGTATTCAGCCAGGGGGTGTTGGCGGAGAAACCCGCGAAGGCGCTCCCGTTGTTCCCCACGCCGGACGAATAGGCGTAGAGGAGTTCCGAGAGCCCGTGCGGCCCGGCATTGGCGATCCCCGCCTTTCCCCAGGCGCTCACGGCCGCCCAGGCCCCGAACCCCAGGATGGCCATGCACAGGATGAGGACGGCCAGGACACTCACCTTGACATCGTAGGCCTCGACCTTCTTGCCCAGGTACTCGGGGGTGCGCCCCACCATCAGCCCCGCCAGAAAGACGGTCAGGACCACGAAGATCAGCATCCCGTAGAGCCCCGCCCCGACGCCGCCGAAGACGACCTCGCCCAGCTGGATGTTGATCAGGGGAACAAGCCCCCCCAGGGGGGTGAAGGAGTCGTGCATGGCGTTCACCGCCCCGCAGGAGGCGTCGGTCGTGACCGTCGCGAAGAGGGCGGAATCGAAGATGCCGAAGCGAACCTCCTTGCCCTCCATGTTCCCGGCCGCCAGGTCGAGGCCGAGCGCCGTCAGGCGGGGATTCCCCACCGCCTCGGCCTGCCAGCAGATCAGGACGCCGGCCAGGAACAGGACGGCCATCGCGCCCCAGACGGTCCAGCCATGGCGGCGGTTCCCCACCATGCGTCCGAAGTACCAGGTCAGCCCCGAAGGGATGAGGAAAATCGAGAGGATCTGGATGAAATTCGAAAGCGGCGTCGGATTTTCGTAGGGGTGGGCGGCATTGGCGTTCATGAACCCGCCGCCGTTGGTCCCCAGCATCTTGATCGCCGCCTGAGAGGCGAGCGGCCCCTGGGCGATGGTCTGGGTTTCCACCTTTTTCTCCGTCACGACGGGGCGGCCGGCATCCATGACCGGTTTGCCGAGACGGTCCTGCTGCGGAACCTGGACCGTGTAGGGCTCGGTCAGGCGCGCCGTTTCATAGGGTTTGAAATTCTGGATCGCCCCCTGGGAGATAAGGAAAAGAGCATAGAGGAGGCAGAGGGGCAAAAGCAGGTAGAGGTTCACCCGCACGAGGTCGGTCCAGAAATTCCCGATGGTCGTGGCGGTCCGCCGGGCGATGCCCCTGGTCAGGGCCGCCGCAACCGCGATCCCCGTTGCAGCCGAGACGAAGTTGTGAAAGGCGAGCCCCACCATCTGGGAAAAATAGGAAAGCGTCGCCTCCCCGCCGTAGTTCTGCCAGTTGGTGTTCGTGGTGAAACTGGCCGCCGTGTTGAAGGCCAGGTCGGGACTCAGCGGGCCGAATCCCTGCGGGTTGAGCGGCAGCAGGTGCTGAAGGCGCAGGATCGCATAGGTGAAGAGCAATCCCGTCAGGCTGAAGAGAAGCAGGGAGGTGCAATAGGGCCTCCAGCCCTGTTCCCGGGCCGGATCGATGGTCAGAACCCGGTACAGGAGCCGCTCCAGGGGTTTGACCACCGGATCGAGAAAGGTCCGGCCCGCCGGGTCGAGGACCCGCATCAGGTAGAGCCCCATCGGTTTGGTCAAAAGCGCCAGCAGGCCGACGAACAGGCCCAGTTGCATCCATCCGTAAGGATCGTTCATCATGGTCCATAGCCTCAGAATCGATCGGGCCTGACCACGGCCGCCAGCAGATAGATGATCAGGCCGACCGCGATGATGCCCACCGCCGTTTCCCACATGATCAAAGCCTCTCGCAGGCCGCTGCAAAGACGATGCAGAGGCCGAAGAAAATGATGGCGACCGAAATGTAGACCAGGTCTGCGGTCATGATTTCTCCTCCTGCAAGCCTCAAAGCAAGGAGCGTGCCGGGGATGACGTTCGTATCCTATTGATTATGGAAGGTGTTTTTTTGGACGGAAGGGGATGCTCCCTTGCGGTTCGCAAGAGCCCGATCACGGCGGGTTGCAGAATGCAAGAATCAACAAGCAGCTCAACTTCGTCCGGCACGGCGTGAACAGGCAGGGGGACAACTCTTGACAGCCGGTATAACCTTAGTTATACTGGCGCCAAAATGAGGTGCCCGAATATGAGATCGCTTAAAACCGCCATATCGATCCCGGAAGACATCTACCGGGATGCGGAGGACGCCGCCAGACGGATGGGGATGAGCCGGAGCCGGCTGTACACGGAAGCTATTGCCGACTATCTGAACCGCTACCGGAAAGAGGATATCAAGGCCAGATTGAACGAAGTCCATGCGGATCGTTGCCCGGGCGTGGATCCCGTCCTGGCCGCGATGCAGTCTGCCAGCGTCGCCGAGGAGGAGTGGTGAAGCGCGGGGAGGTCTGGTGGGCGTCCCTTGGCGACCCCGCCGGCTCCGGTCCGGGTTTCCGCCGGCCGGTCCTGGTGGTGCAAAAGGACGCCTTCAACGAGAGCAATATCGCAACGACCGTGGTTGTCGTCATCACCGGCAATCTGCATCTTGCCGAGGCGCCGGGGAATGTTTTTCTGCCCAAGAAGAGCACCGGGCTGCCCAGGGATTCGGTGGCCAATGTTTCCCAGATCATCACCATCGACAAGCGGTTTCTGACCGAACGAATCAGCCGTTTGCCCCGTCCCCTTTACGAAAAGGTGGAAGCGGGCCTCGAACTGGTCCTGCTTTGACGAAGCGCTGTGACCCCATCATCTTCAATCGGAAAGGGTACTAACAGCTTCCCAGAAAACCGATCGGTCATCCCTGATTGACCGGGGGCAGGCGGGCGTAACGACCTTCAGATGCCGTACTGTTTGCGGCGGCGCCAGAGGGTGGCCTGGTCGATGCCCAGGATGTCTGCCGCCTCCTGGAGGGAGCGGGCCTCGGCCAGGACCCGGCGGATGTGCTCCTCCTCGATCCGGTCCAGGCTGAGCGGGTCGCCCAGCCGCACCGACCGGTCCGCGGCGCGCAGATTCTCCGGAAGGTCGCGTACGTCGATTCTCTCCCCCCGGCAGAGGATGACGGCCCGTTCGATCACGTTCCGGAGCTCGCGGACGTTGCCGGGCCAATGGTAATTTTTCAGGATGTCGATAGCCTCCGCAGTGAAGCCCGCCACGGGCCGGTGGCAGCTCCGGCCGAAAAAGACCACGAGGCGCTCGGCCAGGGCCGCCAGATCCTCCGGCCGCTCGCGGAGCGGGGGAAGGGCGATCTGAATGACGTTCAGCCGGTAGTAGAGGTCCTCCCTGAACCGGCCCTCCTGCATCGCCTTTTCCAGATCGATGTTCGTCGCCCCGATGATCCTGACGTCGGCCCGGCGCGTCACATAGTCGCCCAGGCGCTCGTACTCCTTGTCCTGCACGAACCGGAGAAGCTTCGGCTGGAGGGCCAAAGGCAGGTCGCCGATCTCGTCCAGAAGCAGGGTTCCGCCCTCGCAGGCGCTGATCCGGCCGGGGTTGTCGCGGACGGCGCCGGTGAAGGCCCCTTTGGCGTGGCCGAAGAGCTCGCTCTCCAGCAGTTCGGGCGACAGGGAGGGGCCGGAGAGGACGCTGAAGGGCCGGCCGGCCCGGCCGCTCCAGCCGTGGATGGCACGGGCCAGGACCCCCTTGCCCGTGCCGCTCTCCCCCCGCAGCAGCAGCGTCGCGTCCGAGGGGGCGGTTTCGCGGGCCAGATTGACGGCGCGCCTCATGGCGGGATTGTCGCTGGAGAAATCCGCTTCGAGATGCGAGCGCCCCAGGTCTTCCCGCAGGGAGGCCACATTCTGCTCCAAAGAGCGCATCTCGAAAACCTTGTGCACGGCAAGCTTGATCTGCGCCGGGGTGAAAGGTTTCGGGATGTAGTCGGTCGCGCCCCTTTTCACCGCTTCGACGGCGGTGTCGAACGAGGCGTAGGCCGTGATGACGATGATCCGGAGCCAGGGGGAGGTGTTCAGGAGGGCGGGGATCAGGTCGAGCCCGCTCGCCACGCCAAGCCGCAGGTCCACGAAGGCGACGTCGAAAGAGCGGCGGGAGGCCTCGGCCAGGGCATCCTCGGGATTACCCACGGCGGTTACACGGTGCCCTTCCGTTTCCAGACAGACGGAGAGCGTCTTGCGGATGTTGGCTTCATCGTCGACGACCAGGATCGTCAGGGCGGAACCCTTCGACTCCATTTTTGACCTCCTTCTTCAGCCCGCAGGGGCCGGAACCGGAACTGCGGGCGCGTCGACGGCCAGGTCCGGATCGACCGGCTCGTCGTCGAGCACCGTGACCCGGGCAAAATCCTTCCCGATCACGACAGGGACCACCATCTTGTTGCGGCCGGCGAATTCGCGGAGGCCGAAGTAGCGGTCGGCGGAGTTGGTGAAGCGCATGATGAACTGGAAGTAGCGGATCATGAAGCGCCGAAGCGGGGTCAGCGACGGGTCGACCAGGATCTCCTCCTCGCCCACCTGGATGGTCCAGCGCTTCTCGTTGATCTTGATGAGGCCCCGCTTCTTGAGCGAAAGCAGGATCGAGGGAAGATCAGGCTTCTGGATGTAGCCGTAGTGGACGTTCACCGCCACGATGTTCGCCCCGAGCCGGATCACCTGGACATACTCCTCGGCCGGCACCTTGGGCACGCTCATCTGTGCCACGTTCAAGAGGATGATGTGTTTGGGGAGCGCGCCGTTTCGTTTGACGAAGATCCTGAGGCTGATCGGGCAGGGATCGTCGGCGGAGAGGACGGGCCGGGAGGTCAGAAAGACTATGGCCCGCTCGACCTGGGCCAGGTTCCGCAGCCCGAAGGGGACGCGCTGGGTCGGGCTCTCCATCAGGCGCTGCTTCAGGTCCACGTAGCGGCGGATCGGCACCTTCAGATAGTCCGCGAAGGCCATGGCGAGCTGGCTGCGGCCCCACTGCCAGGTCTTCATGACCGAAAAGAGGAAAAGGGCGATGACGATCGGGACGTAGCCGCCGCCGAGGAACTTGAGCGTATTGGCCGAGAAGTAGGAGAGGTCGATCAGCAAAAACAGGAGACAGACCGGACCGATGAGAAAACGGTTCCATCCCCACCCGCGCGCCACGAAATAGTAGATGAACGAGGTGATGGCCATCGCGGCGGTCACGGCGATGCCGTAGGCCGCGGCCAGGGAACTCGACGACTTGAACCCGAACACCAGCAGCATGCAGCCCGCCATGAGGAGCCAGTTCACCACCGGGATGTAGATCTGCCCCTCGATCTCGGCCGAAGTGAAGATGACCTGGACCCGCGGAAAGAGGCCGAGCGCGATCCCCTGCCGGGTGAGGCTGAAGGCGCCGGAGATCAAGGCCTGCGAGGCGATGACCGTGGCCATCGTGGCGAGCGCCACGGTCAGGTAGATGAAGATCTCCTGCTGCGGGAAGAGGGCGAAGAAGACGTGGTTGTTGGGGATCGGCGCGGGATCCAGCAGCCGCGCCCCCTGGCCGAAGTAGTTCAGAAGCAGACAGGGGAAGACGAACGAATACCAGGAGAGCCGGATTGCCTTGCGGCCGAAATGGCCCATGTCGGCGAAGAGCGCTTCGACGCCCGTGATGGCGAGCACCACCGCCCCGAGCACGAAGACGACCTGGATGCCGTGGGCCGCGATGAAGTTCAGCGCGTAGGCGGGGTTCACCGCGCGGATCACGACGGGGTAGGCGGCGATCCAGTAGAGCCCGGCCAGGCCGATCGTGATGAACCAGACGAGCATGATCGGCCCGAAGGCCCTGCCCACGCTGGAGGTGCCGCGCCTCTGGAACAGGAAGAGCAAAAACAGCGTGATCATGGTGAGCGGAACCACGGCAGGCTTGAAAGCGGATGTGACCACTTCGAGCCCCTCGTAAGCCGAGAGCACCGAGATGGCCGGGGTGATGATCCCTTCGCCGTAGAGCGCGGCCGCCCCGATCATGACTGCGGTCGTGATGATCCAGAGAAGTTTCGCCGGCCGCTCCCTGTCTGCCTGCTGCCCCCGGATGATCCCGAGGAGCGCGAAGATCCCCCCCTCGCCGTGCAGGTCGGCCCGCATGACCAGGAACACGTACTTGACGCCCACGATCAAAAAGAGGGTCCAGAAGACGAGCGACAGGACCCCCAGGATGTTTTCGGGATTCCGCGCCAGCGGATGGTGGCCGAAAAAGGTCTCCTTCAGCGTGTAGAGGGGGCTTGTGCCGATGTCCCCGTAGACCACCCCGAGCGCCGCGATGCACAGCCCCAGGACAGCCTGCTTCCGGCAGACCGCGCCCTCGGGCGAAGCCGCCGGAACGGATGAACCCGGCTCTGATGGATCGTCTTCAGCGGATGGGGTCAATCGGGTAACGCCTCTCTTTCTCTCGGGAAATCCTTATCGTGACGGTGGAATATAGGGATGGTGTCCCCGGATGTCAAGGCCGGCGTTTTTGTTACACCGGCAATGATAGATGACAATATCGTCATTCCGGCGAAAGCCGGAATCCAGACGCCGTCAACAGCCGGGTCAGCGGATGGCGCCGATCATCCTCCAATAGGGCACGCTCACCGCCAGCGCCACGGCCACGGCGACGATGAAGCAGAAACCGGCGGCGGCAAGGTGGCGGGCCGCCCATCCCCGGTTGCCGATGATCCCCTCCGCCATCAGGACCCAAGGCTGCTGGTACTGGAGGAGAAAGAAGTTCATGCCCGCCAGGTAGGCGAAGATGGCGACCAGGGGATGGAGCCCGAATTGATTCCAGAGCGGGATGAGCAGGGTCGTGGTCAGGGCGATCGTGGAGTAGCACCAGGGGACGTCGACGAAGCGGATCAGCATCATCCCGAGCGTGGTCACCGCCATGAAGAGCAGCGGTGTGGGCGCCAGCGACAGCAGCACCGGCTCCAGCAGGGGCGCGAGCCAGGCGGAAACCTTGCCGTCGATGAAGATCGTGGAGAGGCTGAGGGCCACGCCGAAGAAGACGATGACGTCCCAATTGGCCCCGGTGCCGATCTCCCGGGCCTCGACGACCCCGGTCATCAGGAGCAGGACGAGGGCGATCATGGCCGAGGCGGAGGCCGGGATGCCGTGCCATCTTTCCGTGGTGAAGAGGAGGAGCGCTCCCAGGAGGATCGCGGCCGTGACCATCTCCTGCCGGGTCATGGGGCCGAGCTCGGCATGCTGGCGCACGAAAGTGTCCCGCGGGATCCCGATCTCCTCCTTGGGCTTCATGAAGAGATAGACCAGAAGGACGTAGACGACGGTGACCGTGAGCCACGGAACGGCCTGGAGCTTGAACCAGTTGTCGAAGGTGGCGAGCGGCAGGAGCTCCGGGGGGAGGAAGCCGAGGATGATCGGACCGGAGAGGGAGCCTGTCAGCCAGCCGGTGCCGGGAATGATGCACATGGCAAAGGCAATGAGCGAGATGTAGGCGGCGCCCTTCGATTGGTAGGCCTGTTTGCACGCGTCGATGATGCCGAGCGCGATCGGCATCACGATCGCCAGGCGCACCGTGATGGAGGGGGTCAAAGCCGAGAGCGCCATCCCGATGATGAACCAGCTGAGCGCCATGGTCGCCCAGCCTGGGGTGAAGCTCTTCAGCACGCAGTAGGCGATCCTCCGGCCCAGGCCGGTCTTCTCCAGCACGAACCCGAAATAGAGCGCCGGGATGAGGATCCAGACCGCCGGGCTCACGAACCCGGAGAGGGCCGCGGCGTATTTCAGCCCCAGGATCAGGCAGGCGGCCACCAGGAAGACGGAACCCGCCAGGAACGGCACCCCGCCGGGCTTGAAGATCCACAAGCCCAGGGTGATCATCACCGCGGCGATGACCCGATGGCCGAGCGGCGCCAGGCCGGAAAGGGGTTCGGCCCAGGCCAGAGCCAGGGCCAGAAGCGTGACCACCAAAGCGCCTGTGATGCGGTAATCCCGAAACATCGAACGATACGTCCTTTCATTCACCGGCGGCCGCGCCGGTGCCGCCGGCCGGGCAATCCCGTTCATTCCCCTCAGCCGGTTCTACCTCTGCAAACGTCATACCGGCGAACGCCGGTATCCAGAATACAAAGCACCGGACCCCGCCTTCCGCCGGGGTGACGACTTTTTACCGCCGGTCACTCCTCGCCGGTCTCCTCCAGGAGTGCGATCACCTCTTCTTCGGAGACGTCTCTCGGGTTGTTGCTGATCAGCCGCACGGCGCCGACCGTGGCTTTGGCGATCGCGGGAAACGCCTCTGCCGGGATGCCGTAGGCGCTCAATTTCGTCGATATGCCCAGATGGCCAAGGAGCGACCGGACCGCCGCGACCGCAAGCGTGGCCCCCTCCCGTTCGGGGACCCCTTGCGTCTCCGCCCCGAAGGCTTCGGCGATCTTGACGAATTTGGCGGAAGCGGCCTCCAGGTTGAACTTCATCACCCGGGGCATCATCATCGCGGTCAGGAGGCCGTGGGGAAGGTGGAACCGCCCGCCGACGGCGAGCGCCAGGGCATGGTCGAGCGCGTTTTGGGTGTTGGAGAAGGCCATGCCCGCCATGCAGCTCGCCTGGAGCATCTGCTCCCGGGCTTTCCGGTCCGTCCCGTGGTCGAAGGCGCGGCGCAGGTTCGCGGCGATGATCCGGATCGCGCCGATATTGAGCGCATCGGTGAAGGGGGTGGCCCGCTTTCCGGTATAGGATTCGATCGCGTGCACCAGGGCATCCATCCCGGTCATGGCGGTGATCCGCGGCGGGAGGCCTACCGTGAGCTCCGGGTCGAGCAGAACCATGCGGGCGAAGAGATGGCGGCTCACGATCCCCTTCTTCACCTGGTTCACCGTGTCCGAGAGGACGCAGATGGAGGTCACCTCGCTCCCCGTGCCAGCGGTCGTCGGGATCAGGATGAGCGGGACGCCCGCTCCCTCGATCAGCTCCATGCCGACGTAGCGGTCGATCGGCCCGGGATTGGTCAGCAGGGCGGCGGTGAGCTTGGCGATATCCAGGCTGCTTCCCCCGCCGATCCCCACCACGACGTCCGGCCGGTATTCCTGCGCAAAAGCGATGCTCGCCTCCGCGCTGTCGAAGGCGGGGTCGCTCTGCACCTTCGAAAAAGCGGCGGAGTCCAAGCCCGCTGCGGACAGGATGGACGCGGCCCTTTCCAGGATCCCGGCGGCTTCGATGCCGGGGTCGCTGACGATCAGGACACTGCGGGCGTGGTGGTCGATGCGGCTGATCTCCTCGGGAAGCGACTGGATGCAGCCCCACTCGTGCACGATTCTTGACACCGTGTTGAACGACGTGAATGTCATGGCCTTCCTCCTTCTTTCATCCGCGCTTTTGCCATCTCCTCCAGCGCCTTCATCCGCACGGAGTCCGGCCGGAGATCGGCCGGCGTTCCCCCGTTGCCCAGGTAGCCATATTTCGGCTGCCCGAGGCGGTGGCAGGCGAGCAGCTCATATTCGACGCTGGGCTTCTCCCGGATCAGATCCACGATCGCTCCGATCTCCTCTTCGCAATCATTGAACCCCCGCACGACCGGGGTCCGGACCCGCTTGGGAAGGCCGGGAAAACGATCGCAGAGGCGCTGGAAGTTGTCGAGGACCTTTTCATTGGATGCCCCGGTGAACTCCCGGTGCCTGACCGGATCGATGCACTTGATGTCGTACAGGATGCTGTCCAGGTTGGAGCAGGCTGCTTCGAGCTCCGCCCAATCCACAAAGCCGCAGGTCTCCATGCAGGTGCTGATCCGCCTTCTTTTGGCCTCTCTCAGCAGTGCGCAGGCGAAGCCGGCCTGGGCGAGGGGTTCGCCGCCGCTGAGCGTCATCCCCCCTCCCGACCGCCCATAGAATGCGCCGTCGGATTCAACGGCATCGAGCACCTCGCTTGCGCTCATCCGCCGGCCGAGAACGGCGAGCGCCTGCGACGGGCAGGCCTCCGTGCAGGCAAAGCAGCTCCGGCAGAGCGTCCGGTCGATCTGGGGAAAGCCGTCTCCGGGGTGGCTGAGCGCCCCGTTCGGGCAGCCCGTGATGCAGAATGCACACTCCTTTGTGCCGATGCACTTGCCTTTGTTGTAGGCCACCTCCGGCTCGAAACGGTGGGATTCGGGATTGCTGCACCACCGGCACCGGAGCGGACACCCCTTCAGGAAGACGGCCGTCCGGATTCCCGGGCCGTCGTGCAGGCAGTAGCGCTGGATGTTGAAGACGATGCCGGCGGTGTCGGCGGATCGCTTCCCTCCAGCGACTGGAGCGTCACTTTGCCCGCCCCCCTTGCGGCGGAGGGTTCGGGTGGGAGGTGAGTGCGCGGCCCTCAGGCCGCTACAGGGTGACATGTTCCGTCCGGGCGATGATGTCGTTCTGAAGATCCGGCGACAGATCCACGAAATAGGCGCTGTAGCCCGCGACCCGGACGAGCAGGCTGCGGTACTTCTCCGGCTCCTTCTGCGCCGCGAGCAGGGTCTCCCGGTTGATGATGTTGAACTGGACGTGCCAGAGCTTCAGGTCGCAGAAGGTGCGGATGAAGGAGACCAGCTTCCGCGTCCCCTCGTCCCCGGCCACGCAGCGGGGCGAGAGCTTGATGTTGAGGAGGCGCGAGGCGCGCTCCCTAAAGTCCGGGTTCTTGGAGGCGAAGTTCGAGAGCAGCACCGCCGTGGGGCCGTTGATGTCCGCGCCGTGGGAGGCGGAGGCGCCGTCCGCGAGCGGGGTCCAGGCTTTCCGGCCGTTCGGGGTGGCGCTCACCACCTTGCCGAAGGGGACGTGCGACGTGAAGGGGACGTACCGCAGGTCGAGGTGCACGCCGATCTCCGCGGAGTAGGCTTGGGTGAATTCGAGCGACGCCCGGTCGATGGCGCGTGCGATCTCGTCGGCGTAGGGGTCGTTGTTGCCGTAGCAGGGGGCGTGGAGCAGCATCTGGCGGACGGCCTCGCGGCCTGCGAAGTTGCACGCGAGCGCCTCCAGGAGCTCGGCCATGGTCAGCCGCTTCTCCTCGAAGACGCGCTTCCGGATCGCGGCGAGCGAATCGATCACCGTGCCGTACCCGATGCACTCGAAATAGCCCAGATCGATCCCGCCTTCGATCTTGGGCTGATGGAGGTCGATTGCGTTTTCCATGCAGAGGTCATGCAGCGCCGATCCCAGCGGCGTCGCGAAGTGGCGTGCCCGCAGGTCGATGATGATCTTCTGCTGGATGAAGGCGTGCTTGAGGAAGTTCGTCTGCTGGGCGAGATAGGCGTTCCAGAGCTCCTCCCAGTTCCTGAAATTCCGGGCGTCGCCGGTGTCGAGCCCGATCCGCTCGTCGCCGTAGAGTTTCATCCGGCCGCCGTAGATCGCCATCTCCAGGGCCGCGGCGTAGTTGATGTAGGCGCAGCCGCTGGTGTAGGTGTCGAGGTT
>JAJFTY010000044.1 GCA_021372695.1 Deltaproteobacteria bacterium | reverse complement strand
TCGCCGGCGCCCCCTTGAAGGCTGCGCGGACCTTCTCGCGGGGGAAGGGGCGGTAGGCCCGGACGCCGACCACGCCGGCCCGGATTCCCGATTCGCGCAGGATATCCGCCGCCATCGTCGATTCCGTGGCGATGGAGCCCAGCCCGGCGAGGAGCACCTCGGCGTCTTCGGTCCTGTACTTCCAGAGAAGCCCGCCGTGGTCGCGGCCGAAGAGTGCGGCGTAGTCTCCCGAGACCCGGTCGATCACCCCGACGGCCCCCTCCAGGGCGTGCTCGAGTTTCCAGCGCATGTCCATGTAGCCGTCCCGGAGCACCCCTTCGGCGTCCCGCCGCTGCCAGGGGAAGATGACCGGGTTGATGTTCCGGGGTTCTTCCTGGCAGAGCATCGTGTGGGGTTTGTAGGGGGGCAGGAAGCGGCAGACCGCCTCGGCGTCGGGGATCTCGACCGGCATCATCGTGTGCGACAGGACGAAGCCGTCGTAGCAGACCATGACGGGGCAGTAGACCTCTTCGGCGATGCGGTAGGCCTGGATCACCGTGTCGAGTATCTCCTGGTTGTCCCGGCAGTAGATCTGGATCCAGCCCGTGTCCCGCTGGGCGATCGAGTCCTGCTGGTCGTTGAAGATCGACCAGGGAGCGCCGACGCCGCGGTTCACGCAGCAGATGACGATGGGAAGGCGCGACCCGGCGGCCCAGTGGAGTTGTTCGTGCATGTAGAGAAGGCCGTGGGAGGAGGTGGAGGTGAAGGTCCGGGCGCCCACGGTGGAGGCAGCCACGCAGACGGTCATGACCGAGTGCTCGCTCTCCACGCGGACGTATTCGGCCTTGAGCTCGCCCCGCTCGACCCAGTTGGCGATCGTCTCGGTGACCGAGGTCTGGGGGGTGATGGGGTAGGCGGCGATCACCTGCACCTTGCAGAGCTTCACCGCCTGGGCCGCGGCCGAGTTGCCGGTCATGATCTGGACGTTGCTCATTTCTTGCCCTCCTCGTGCATCACCATGGTGATCGCCTTGGAGGGGCACTCCTCGGCGCAGACGCCGCATCCCTTGCAGTATTCGAGGTCGATCTTGACCGGCACGCCGGCTTCGACCACCCCTTCCGGGCAGTAGAGCCAGCAGAGATAGCAGGCAGGCCGGTTCTTGACCGAGGCGATGCACTTTGTGTGGTCGATGACCGGGGTCGCGTCCCGCCAGTCGCCGGTCCTTCCCGCCTCGCCGACGGAGGGCTTGCACATGGCGGAGATGTTGTCGTCTTTGATTTCCATAGAAGACCTTTCTATTCCGTTTTCCGGATGCATGTTTCCTCGTAGGCCGCCCGGAGAGCCGCGATGTTGGTCGCCGCCGCCCCTCCGGAGAGCTTCCACTTCAGCCCCTTCTCCATATGGTCGAGGGAGACGATCCCCGAAGCCTTGGAGAGCACCCCGAGCATGGGCGTGTTGACCATCGGCGCCCCCTCCTTCAGGAGGTGGAAGCGGATGGCGATCGCGGCGGCGTCGAGCGTGGCGACGCGGATGGTTCCCGGAATCTCAACGTCATCGGCCTTCTGCGTATTGATCAGAAGGAGCCCCTCGGGTTTCAGCGATCCCACGATATCGACGATGCCGAAGAGCGACGGGTCGAGGACCACGGCGATGTCCGCCTTGACGATCTGGGAGAAAGTCCTGATCGGCGCATCCGAAATCCGGGTCGAGGCCGTGAGCGGCGCGCCGCGCCTCTCCGGGCCGAAGGTCGGAGCCGAGGTGACCCCCTTGAATCCCTGGAGATAGGCCGATTCGGCCAGGATCTGTGCGGCGATGACGACGCCCTGCCCGCCGCGGCCGTGCCATATCACTTCATACATGTCGTTTTCCTCACGTTAAGCAGCCCGGAAACAAAAAGGCCATGGATTTTTCAACCCATGGCCTTTAGGATACGCTGATTTTCCAGAACTACAGTCTCCTGAAAGCGACGGGCGATGGGCTTAGACCCATCCCGAGAAGAGCGAGGCACAACAGGAGGCCCCGGCGCAGCAGGCCGCGGTTCGGATATGCTCTTCTCGTCATCGCGTTCATTTTCATCAAAACCCCGATTGAAAAATCGTCCGGACCTTAGAACAAAATCCGGTCGATGTCAATCATGAATTTGCTGCGGGGATTCCCGCGTGGCCGTCAGAACCGGTAGTTCAACTGCCACCGGAGGAGCGCCGCATTCTCCGCCTTGTCGGTGTAGAAATTTCCCGGGATGAAATATTCCGCCTGCAGGAGGCCGCTGAGCCGCTTCGTGAAGTTGTGGTTCAGTACCAGCGTGGCCACCTGTCCGCGCTCCTTGCTGCCGTTCGAAAACATGGCCGGATTGAGTCCGGAGGTGGCCTGATCGGACCGGAGGTACTGGTAGGTCACGGCCAAATTCGTCGCATCCGTGAAGGAGAGCTTGACGCCGGCCATGTAGATGTGGAGGTTCGTCCAGTAGGCCGGGATGGGACCGCTGTCGTTGGCCGTCTCGTTGGCGAGGGGATAGACGTAGACCTCGTTCCACGCCGGGGCGCGGGAGAAGAGCGGGTCCCACCCCTCGTGGTCGCGTGTGGTCGGGTCGTCGCCGGAGAGGTAGACGTAGCCCACGTCCCACTCCGGCTTGAACAGCACCGTCTCGTGCTTCCGGCCGGCGAAGAGGTATCCGCCATTGGCCTTCCGGTCCCGTCCGTTGGCGTACTCGCCGAACTGATGCGCGAATTCGGCCCGCACCTTCCACGCACCCGCGGTCACGACGGCCCGGCCGCCGAACGTGTTGAGCCGGAGCCTCGCGTTCGTCCCGACGGGGTCCTCCTCCTTGTAGATGTAATAGGGCTCCACGGCGAGATAGCTGTTGATCCGGCTCTTGCCGTAGAGGATCACGCCCTGTTCGTCCGAGGCGTTGAGGAGCCGCTTGTTGCCGACATAGGTCGGGATGGAGTCGGACCGCGCCGGGTAGAGCGAGGGGAGGTAGGTGTCCGCCTTGGGGTCGGAGAGGTAGACCAGGTCGACGCTGTGCCCTTCGGCGATCCGCCAGACCGCCTTGGCGGCATTGAAGTAGGCCGTGCGCGAACCGTCGCCCGGGGTGCCGTCGACGATCAGGAAGCCTTCTCCGTAGGCCCCGAAGAAGTCCTGGCGCCCGATCCGCAGGTCCACGGGGAGTCCGAAGGCGTTCTTGTAATCGAAATGGAGATTATCGACGATGAGCTCGTCCACATCGAACCGGGTGCTGTCCGAGGTGCGGTCCGGCGTCTCCAGAGGTTTGTACGTTCCGAGATAGTATTTGGCCTCGTTGGTCAGCCGGAGATAGAGGCCCAGATCCTCGCCGTATGCGGCCTTGCCCCAGAGGGTGGAGCGCAGGCGGAAGAAATCCCGATCCGGCTTTCCCGTGGTTTCCAGGTCGACCAGCTTTTCCCAGTACTCCTGCCGGAGCCGGAAAGCGCCGCCGTAGTCGAAATCGAACGCCGCGGAGACGGTTTCCGCGGACAAGACCACGCCCAGAAACAGCAGACACGCAAGGACGAACCTCTTCCCGATCATGTTTCCCCCTTCATGACATGGTTTGTGTGGATTCCCGGAGATGTGCTTTTGGCGTGCGAGTATATGAAAGCGGTGCGGGGATGTCAATCACAACCTGGCAGGAAAGGGGATCCGCAGGGCCGGGCGTTTCCGTCCGTTGACGGCACCGGGGCAATCTGGTAGAAAGATGCCGACATTGCGGTGAAATCAACGATTCGGGAGGGGACGAGATGGACCTGGGGCTGAAGGGGAAGGTGGCGCTCGTGGCGGGCGGGAGCATGGGGCTGGGCAGGGCCGTGGCCCTGGAGCTCTCGAAAGAGGGGGCGAAGGTCGCAATCGGGGCCCTGGATGACCCCAACCTGAAAGAGGCGGCGGCGCAGATCCGGAAGGAAACCGGGGGCGAGGTGCTGGCCCTGCCCGCCGACGTGAGCGATTCCGAGCAGGCCACAGGCTTCGTCCGCAAGGCGATCGCCCATTACGGTACGGCGGACATCCTCGTCAACAACGCGGGCGGTCCCCCGTCGGCCGATTTCCTCGAGATCGACGAGGCGCTCTGGGAGAAGGGGTTCCGGCTCAACCTCCTCTCGACGATCCTGATGACCCGCGAGGTGGTGCCCGTGCTGAAGGCCAAGCGCTGGGGCCGGATCATCAACATGACCTCGATCTCCGTCAAGCAGCCGATCGACGGCCTGATCCTCTCGAACACCGTGCGGATGGGGGTGATCGGCCTGGCCAAGACGCTTTCCACGGAGCTCGCCCCCTTCAACGTCACCGTGAACAGCGTCTGCCCCGGCTACACGCTGACGGACCGGGTCCGCAACCTGGCGGTCACCGTCGCCGCCAAGGAGGGGACCACGCCCGAGGCGGTGATCGGCCGCTGGGAGTCCACGATCCCGATGAAGCGCCTGGGCACCCCGGGGGAGTTCGCGGCCCTGGTCGCGTTTCTCGCCTCCGACCGGAGCGGCTACATCACCGGCGCCGCGATCCAGATCGACGGCGGCTGGTACAAAGGCGTGATGTAAACAAAATTGGGGTCAGAGTAACATTAACGCGGCGTTAATGTTACTCTGACCCCAATTAAAAGCGGTACTTGAGGAGGGTCCAGAGGGCGGAGAAGCCGTGCCGCCAGGAGATCTTCTTCCCCTCGGCGTAGCTCCGTCCGTAGTAGGAGATCGGGATCTCGTAGACGCGCCACTTCTTGTTCTTGCAGATCTTGGCCGTCAGCTCCGGCTCGACGGAAAAATCGTTCGATTCGATCCGGATCGTTTCGAGCACCTCTTTCCGGAACATCTTGTAGCAGGTCTCCATGTCCGTGAGGGTGGTGTTGTAGAGCAGGTCGGTCATGAAGGTCAGGAATCCGTTTCCCACCTTGTGCCAGAAGAGGTGGACCCGCTGCGGCTTCCCGCCGGAGAGGCGGGAGCCGTAAACCACGTCGGCGACCCCGTCGCGGATGGGCCGGATCAGTTCGGCGAACTCATTCGGGTCGTACTCCAGGTCCGCGTCCTGGATCGCGACGACCTCGCCCTTCACTGCGGCGAATCCGGTCCGCAGGGCCGCCCCCTTTCCCCGGTTACCGTCGTGGAAGAGGAGCTTCACGCGATCGTCCCACTTCGACTCCTTCAGGAGCTCCCGGGTGCCGTCCGTGGAGCCGTCGTCCACGAGGATGACTTCACTGACGAAGTCGAGCCTGAGAACCCTTTCGACGATCTTTTGCACCGTGCCCCGTTCGTTGTAGACGGGGATGACGACGGACAACACTCTTGCTGCGTTCATTTCGGTTTCCCTGCCTTCCTGGGTTTGCTCCCCCGGGCCGTTGCCGTTTCCACAGGCCCTGCCGGGGCCCCCGGCTGATCCTCCCGGTATGGGTCCGACTCCGGCACTCCTGCCATCATGAAGCATAGAAAGATCCCGCCCGGCCAGAACTGCAGAAAGAGTCGGTTCAGCGACGTGGTGAGGTGGTAGCCGAGGTCGAGGGGGGTCAGCACATAGACAAAAAAATAGCCGATCAGCATGAGGCCCAGGATCGCAGCCGACCGGACGAGGCCGGGCCGGTCCCGGCCGTCGATCCGCAGACCGGCAAGGAGGAGATAGGCGGCGAGCAGGAGGACGCTGACCGCACCGGGGTTGAGCCGCATTCCCACGCGCACGTCGACCAGCCCCTGGGTGAAGCTGAGCCCGGTGAAGAAAAAAGCCTTCGCGATCTCCCCATAGCGCCCGAAGTCGGTCAACCTGGCCGCAATAGCGGCCGGGGCCGCTCCCGAAACCAGGTCGTTGGCCGGTGCGAGCTGCGTCTTGAACCAGACGACCATCAGCAGGGCCGGCAGGGCGCCGGCGAGGAGCAGGGCGGTCCGCCGCACGGCAGTCCGCCATCCGTCCGCACGGGCCGCCATGGCGAAGAAGCTCACGGTGACGACCATAACGAACAGGAGCCCCTCATTCTTGGTCCAGGCGCAGAGCCCCGCGGCGAGCCCCGCCAGGATGAGGGCGCCCGGACAATCGGTTGAGCGGCCATACAGTGCAAGCAGAACGAAGGTCGCGAGGACGAAGAAGGCGAACGGAACGTCGGCAAACTGCGATGCCCCCATCATGATGAAGAAAGGGGTCCCCAGCAGGACCATTCCGGCCAGATAGCCGTGGCTCCGGCCCCGGAGCGAAAAGAGGGCCGAGCAGAGGAGGCCGACGGTCATCACGGTGAAGAGAAAGGCGATGACGGCCGGAACGGAGAGCCCTTCGCCGCCCATGTACTGCCAGCTCCGGGCGATCCCGAGCGGCAGGAGCAGGGGGTAGTCCCAGTGGCTCCAGTCGAGTCCGCTCGCAAAGGCATCCCGCCAGTGATCGCCGCCCCGGAAGAGAAAGCGGGCATGCATGTTCCAGATGAGCCAGGCGTCCCACCGGCCGTGCGGCTCCTTCAGCCAGGCGAAAAAGAAGGAGGCGGCCGAGGCGATCAACTCCAGGGAGAAGATCCCGGCCAGAATGAGCAGAAAGCCGGGAGGCTTCTCTGCGCGCTGAGACGGTTGCCGCCATTCCAAGAGGGCCCCTCTGACCCGGGCGAACCCGGCGATCACCAGGAGCAGAAGGAGGCCGAGGTCGACCGCGGAGATAAGACGGGGGTGTCCGGCCCAGAGGCAGATGAAATAGGAGCACGATGAGATCCCGAGGCCGAGTCCTCCGCCGATGAAGAGGCGGAGCGCCCGTCCGTCCGCGCCGTTCTCCCGGGGCGGGCAGAGAAGAGAGGTCAGCAGGAAGCCGCAGGCCCAGGAGAGGAGAAGGGAGGCGATCAGGAGTGGGATCATCAAGGCTTCGGCCCCCTTCGGTAGAGGACGAGGCCATCTCCGAGATCCTTCAGCGGGACCAGGCCGTTCTTTTCCAGGAATCCGGACGCGGGCGGACCGTCGATGAAGTTCCCGACCACGAGCGGAAGATCCGGACGGTTGCGGACGATCCGCGGGGCGAGGGTGTACTGCGTGAGCACGTACTGGGCGAGGAATTCCACGTTGGCGAAAGACTTTTCCGCGGGAAAGATCCGGTCGTTCTCGACAGTCGTCACGTAGCCCACCTCGCTCCCGGGAGGCAGGAGCGGCAGGAGCTGAGCGATACGCGCCTCGTGGACGGTGACCGGATCCGTGGCCGGAAGCTCCGGGTAAGAGCGGACACCCTGCCAGAGCAGGTTCAAGACGGCATAGCCGGTCAGGACGACGATCAGGACAACCCCGGCCCACCTGCGCGGCGAAGCGGATCGGTCCGCGCCTTCCCGTAGGGTGCGATCCTTTGGCGAGGCCGGGCGGCCCGGGGACGCGTTCTTCTCCGTTCCGCGGTCATCTGTTTTTAACATATGGATACCATTCCGGAAAAATCGACAGACCCGGCTGGGACCATATCACAACCGTCCGGAGGAGTACAAGCGGGAAATAGGACCGGTGATGCCGATTAAGCTTCGCGACGGCCGCGCCTGAGCGGCCCATCCGCTATGTCATCCCTCTGTTTCCTCGGCCGGCCATTCTGAAGAGGTCCAATCGTCGGGGCGGGGTGAGATCGTCCCGGTCAGCGCTTCCAGCCGCTCCATCAGCGGCGGGAGGGTCGCGGGTTCGAGGGCAGAGATGGGGATCGCATCGAAACGCCGGCAGAGGCTTTCGAGGCAGTCGCGGTCGGCAACCCGGTCCATCTTGTTGAAGACCCGGAGGGTCGGCTTTCCGATCAGGTCCAGGTCCTGGAGGATCTTGTCGACAGCCGCAATCTGTGCTTCGAAGGCGGGGTTTGCCGCGTCGATCACGTGGAGGAGGATGTCCGCCTCCTGGAGCTCGTCGAGGGTGGCCCGGAAGGCGGCGACGAGCTCCTTCGGCAGCGCCCGGATGAAGCCGACCGTATCGGTGATCACCGCCTCGGTGTCCCGGGGGAAGCGCAGCCGGGAGCTCTTCGGGTCGAGCGTGGCAAAGAGCCGGTCCTCGACGAGGACGTCGCTTTTCGTGAGCGCGTTCAGGAGCGTCGATTTTCCGGCATTGGTGTAGCCGACGATGGAGATCACGGGGAGCCCGGCCCGGCTCCTGCGGCTGCGCCGCTGGCCCCGGGCCTTTTCGATGTTCTTGAGATCCTTCTCCAGATGGTGGATTCGGTCCCGGAGCCGCCGGCGGTCCACCTCCAGTTTGGTTTCGCCGGGGCCGGTGCCGCCGATCCCCCCGGTCAGCCGGGAGAGACCGGCGTCCTGCTGCGTCAGCCGCGGGAGACGGTATTTGAGCTGGGCGAGCTCCACCTGGATCTTCCCCTCCCGGCTGTGGGCGCGCTTCGCGAAGATGTCGAGGATCACCTGGGTGCGGTCGATGACCTTGAGTTCGGTGGAATCGGCGATCGACCGGATCTGGGCGGCGGTCAGCTCGTGGTCGAAGATCAGCAGGTTCGCGTCCATCTGCATTGCCCGGATGACGAGGTCGGAAAGCTTCCCCTTGCCGATCAGGAACCGGGGGTCCACCTCGGAGCGGTGCTGGATGAGCGTGTCGAAGACCTCGACGCCGGCCGTGCGGCAGAGCTCCTTGAGCTCCGCGACCGAGGCTTCGCCGTCGGACATGGAGCGGGTCTCGACGCGGACGAGGATGGCGCGGTCGACGGCCTCGACCTTGCGCGCCGTCTGCCGTTTGGCGAATTCCGCCTCCAGGGCGCCGATAAAGGCGGTGAAATCGAGATCCATCTCCGAGGGGCGCCGGGGGTCGAGAAGAAGCCAGTAGCGCCCCTCCGGATTTTCGGGAATGAGGTGGGCCGTGTGGGCTGCCCCGGGCAGGCCGTCCTCGCCGGCCGGTACCGCGCAGACCAGGTCGAGGCGCAAAAGCGCCAGGTCCGTGAGGTCGTCGGTGGTGAGCTCCTCGCCGCCGAGGTGGGTGTGGATGAGCCGGAGCCCCTTGAACCGGCGGGAGGAGGAGCGGAATCCGTCGAGGGAAGGAATCAGGATATTGTGGTGCGATCCCACGATCACATAGGCAACCTCGCCCCGCCGGGTGATCAGGATGCCGATCTGGCGGTTGGTCTCGCGGGAGAGTTCCGTGAGCTGGCGGGAGAGTTCGTGGGTGACGATCCGGTCGGGCGGAACCCGCCGCCGGTAAAGCTGTCCGATGCGTCTGATCTGGTCCGGCCCGAGGCCGGTCAGGTTGCCGTGAATCTTTTCGATAGAGAATGCCCCTCAATTCCTATTTGAATTTATGCGGGTTTACCCGCTTCTCCATGCCGTCGAGGAAGGCGGACCAGGCGTTCGTCCGGAAGGGGGCGACCACCTTTCTCACCCGCCGCGTCCCGCATGCGGGACAAGCCGGCGGCTTCTCCCCGATTTTCATGACCCGCTCGAAGAGCTGCCCGCAACGGATGCACTCGAACTCATAGATCGGCATGGCCCCTCCGATGAATGGCCGGTTGCAGGTTTTTCTCACCGGGCCGGCCGGATGAACAGGACAAATAGCATGATTTCGTGCAGGCGGTCAAGCTGGGGGTAGGAGGGGTGAAAAGGTCAAAAAAAGCCCCGGGGTGGTGGTGCCCCCGGGGCTCTCACAGGTAAAACGGTTACTCCTGCATCAGGCTGACTCTAGAAAGCCAGGGTCAACTGGTTCAGCAGGATGTAGTCGTTGTCGATGTTCCTCTCGACGACGGCGCCGCCGACGACGGAGGACTTGAAATAGTCGCCGGCCCACAGATAGCCTGCGCCAACCATGTAGCTCAGGTTGTCGTAGATCTTGTAGGTCGCCTTGATGTCAAATTCCGTACCGATCTTGTCGGAGCCTGCTTCCAGAACGACACCGCCGGCGGCCCGTGCGAGCGCCTTCTTGTCGACCGTGGCGTAGGTCAGTGCGGCTTCGATGTTCAGTTTCGGGGTCGGATTGACTCCGGCAAAGATGTTGTAAATGAGGGTGTTATCCTTCTCGGTGGTGACCCGGCCGCTGACCGGAGCAGCCACGCCCGTCCCGTTTTCCCAGGTGTTCAACGCATCGTTCATCATGATCAACGCGGGGGCGAAGTTGGTGCCAGCGCCGCCCGGCTTCATCTTGCTCTTGTCCGCGTCCTTGAGGTCGTCACCGGAGGCATAGGAGAACAGCGCACCGGCATAGGCGGGACCGAAGTTGAACCGGCCCTTGATGTAGGCGCCCCAAGCGCTGATGTCGACATCCTGCGGGAGGGCCACCACTCCAAAGCCGGCGGCGGGCTGTTCAAACTTCCCCTTGCCGAACCAGTACTGGAGTTCGCCTTCCAGGTAGACCGGGCCGAACGTCGCCTTCGCATAGGGCGCAATCTGGCTGACGGTCTGCTTGACGCCTGCCGTGGCGGCGGCGCCTTCGGCGCCGCTGTTGTTCACGTAGTACTTGTAGAGCAGACCGGCTTCGAGGCCCTTGCCCTTGTAGGTTCCGGAGATGGCGTAGGTGTCGTAGTCGCGATCCGTCGCATGGGTGTTTGCCGCGGGCACGCCGGCGGTGTCATTCTCGAACAGTTTCTCATAGGTGAACGCGATCTCGACAGGGCCCGCCTTGGTGATGTAGGCGAACCGGGGGCGCGAGTTGGAGAAGTCGCTGTAGTCGGTTCCCCAGTCGTCGACGTTCTGATAGCCGACCTGGAACATACCGATCCGGGTCATGAAGGTCACGTAGCCGCGCTCGAACTCGAGGCTTTCCTGGATCTTCTGGCTCTGCGCCAATGCGCCCTGGTTCCGGCGGCTGCTGGTCAGGTCATCCGTGCCGCCCTTCCAGTTCGTGTTTCCCCACTGTTTCTCCATGGCGTCCATACGGGCCGTGAAGGTCAGACCTTCTGCGATCTGGAAGACCGGCTGGAGCCGGATCCTCTGATAGAAGAAGGCGCGGGAATAACGGCTCTGGCCGATTTCATCCGGCGAGAGCAGGGGATTGTTCTCATACACGCCGACCACGTAATACGACCCGCCGAACTTTACGTCCGCGGCCGATGCGGTCGCGCCGAAGGCTACGAGCAGCCCCAGCGACAGTAAAACGACCAAAAATTTCTTCATTTTTTCCTCCTGTTTGGTCTGTTCGATCCCCACGGGCATGGGGACCATCCTTGAAACCGACGCTTTCGCGTCACCGCTTGCAGCCTCTTCGGGAACCACACTGCCTTCCCGAAGGCCTGCCCAATATCCGCTCCGGGCCACCACCCCCCGTTGCAGACATTGCGGCCGAGGCTAACATCAACCATCCGGCGATGTCAAGCCCCAATCTTCCGGGCTGCGATAGGAAATGCATCGTTCCGGATATACAGATATGGCTGCAATAAGCGCACCAATGCGAAAAAAGGCGGTGGCCCTTTGGCCGGCTCCCGGGGGAGATCCGAGGAGCAATATTTAAAATTGTAGTATAAGCGGATACATACATTGTTTTTTCTTTCCGATTCCCGCCGGAAGCCGCGATTTCGGCCTCCTGCCGGGTCGGTTCCCGGCGGGAGCGGATGGGGCAGAATTGGCCTGGTCTGGTTCCTTCCAGTGTGTCGAAAAAACCACACATTTCAAAGTCCGAAAAGAGGAAAGAGGGAGGAACTCCGCCCGGTGTCCGGGCCGAAAACAGATCTCTACACCCCGGCATGCTTCCACGGGCGATCTCACGGCGGTCTTCTGGACCGTTGGAAGGAAGATGCCGGAAACCCCTCGGAAGGGACCGGTCCGGACAGCCAAAAATGACCCTTTTCCCGCGTCAAAATATTTCTTGACATTCCGGCGCATCCTGATATAGAGCAGACACTAAACGACATGACCTTTGGTCATATAGTGACCGCCGTTCACGATCAGTGTCG
The DNA here is from genome assembly GCA_021372695.1 of Deltaproteobacteria bacterium. Next base: position 115,399 of record JAJFTY010000044.1, on the reverse strand, counting down.
TCTCCTCGCGGTCCGAATCAGTGCCCCAGTTAAAGTATTCCGAAGCGGCAGTATCGCGTGTCATTGATGAGACGGGTGACTTGGGCAGGGGTGCTTCGGGTTCTTCCCCGAAGAGCGGAATCCTTAATTCTCCTGATGGTCGATCCGGGTCACTTTTTCCAACGTACCCTTGATGAGTTATCCAGACGATTGAAAATCTTGAAAGTCGCTCAAGCGTAAAAAATAATTCAGAAAAAAGGGAGGTTGTCATGGGAGAAGAGAGTAAGGTTCAGTTGCAGGAGGTCTATCCGGTACACGAAAGGGTTCGCAAACTCGCCTACATCAAGAGCCGTGAGGAATACGAAAAGCTTTTCGCGGAATTCCTGGCGGATCCACCGGCCTGGTGGGCGAAGCAGGCCGACGAATATTTGACTTTCTTCAAGAAGTGGGACAAGGTCGAGGACTTCAATTTCGATATCCGCAAGGGGCCGATCCACGTCAAATATTTCGAAGGCGCTAAGCTGAACGTCTCCTACAACTGTCTCGACCGCCAGCTCGAGAAGCGGGGCGACAAGGTCGCGATCCAGTGGGTCGGGAACGAGCCGGGCGAGGAGCGGGCTATCACCTACCGGGAGCTCTACCGCGAGGTCTGCAAATTCGCGAACGTCCTGAAAGCCCATGGAATCAAGAAGGGCGACCGCGTCTGCATCTATATGCCGATGGTCCCCGAGGCGGGGGTGGCGATGCTGGCCTGTGCGAGAATCGGCGCCATCCATACCGTCGTCTTCGGCGGGTTCAGCCCCGATGCCCTGTCCGTCCGAATCCAGGATTCGCAGGCGAGGATTCTGGTCGTCTGCGACGGCACCTTCCGCGGCGCCAAGGCGGTGCCCCAGAAGAAAGACGCCGACACGGCCCTCAAGGAGTGCCCCTCCATCGAGAAGGTGATCGTGGTGAAGAGGGTCGGCGACAAGGTCAAACTGGACTGGACCCCCGGCCGCGATCTCTGGTGGCACGAGGAGATGGCCAAAGTGGACGAGAAGTGCGAACCCGAATGGATGGATGCCGAGGATACCCTTTTCATCCTCTACACCTCCGGCTCCACCGGCAAGCCCAAGGGCGCCCTTCATACCACGGCGGGCTACCTGCTTTTCGCGGCTTACACCCACAAGCTGGCCTTCGACGTGCACGAAAACGACATCTGGTGGTGCACCGCCGACATCGGCTGGGTGACCGGCCACAGCTTCGTCCTCTACGGGCCGCTCTGCAACGGTTCCACCTCGATCATGTTTGAGGGGGTTCCGAACTATCCGACCTACAGCCGCTTCTGGCAGATCGTCGAGAAGTACAAGGTGACCCAGTTCTACACGGCCCCCACGGCCATCCGCGCGATCGCCAAGGAGGGGAATCAGTGGGTGGAGGGGATCGACCTCTCCTCGCTCAGGATCCTCGGCTCCGTCGGCGAGCCGCTCAACCCCGAAGCATGGCACTGGTACTACAGCGTCATCGGCCGCAATCAGTGTCCGATCGTCGACACCTGGTGGCAGACCGAGACGGGCGGATTCATGATCCTGCCTCTGCCCGGCGCGATTCCCATCAAGCCGGCCATGGCGACCCTGCCCATCATGGGGGTCGTGCCGGCCCTGGTGGACGACTCCACCGGCGTGGAGGTCACGGAAATGGTCGGCCGCGGCGCCCTCTGCATCAAGCGGGCGTGGCCGGGCTTCACCCGGACGATCTACGGCGACCACAAAAAGTATGAGGAGACCTACTTCGAACCCTTCCCCGGCTATTACTTCACGGGCGACGGGGCGCTCCGCGACAGCGACGGCTACTACCGGATCACCGGCCGCATCGACGACGTGATCAACGTCTCCGGCCACCGGATGGGGACTGCCGAAGTCGAGGCCGCCCTGAACTCCCATGAGAAGGTCGCGGAGTCGGCGGTTGTCGGCTATCCCCATGAGATCAAGGGGCAGTCGATCTACGCCTACGTCACGCTGAACACGGGCGTCGAGAAATCCGATGCCCTCAAGAAGGAACTGGTCGCGCACGTCCGGAACATCATCGGGCCCATCGCCACGCCGGAGAAGATCCAGTGGGCCGACGGCCTTCCCAAAACCCGGAGCGGCAAGATCATGCGGCGCATCCTGAAGAAAGTGGCGGCGAACGACATCAACGATCTGGGCGATACGAGCACGCTGGCCGATCCGGGCGTGGTCGCGGACCTGGTGAAGAACAGGCTCTAGAACGGATTTCGTGAGGCGGGGACGGATCTGAATCCGCCCCCATCTTCGGCGGTGGTGCAGGCTGTTTTTTTGCTTGCGACGACGTAAGCGGTCGGATCTAGTCGGCGGATGCGCTCCGCGGTCAAGACTCTGGAGCTGGCGGGGAGGGGATTTGAGAGACCTCTCCCCGCCAGCTCCCATGCGCATCGGAAGGAGGAAAAAGTGAATATTGTTGCTTGTGTAAAACAGGTCCCCGATACGGAGGCCCAGATCAAGGTGAAGCCGGACGGCTCGGGAATCGAAGAAGGGGGGATCAAGTGGGTCATGAACCCCTATGACGAGTTCGGCGTGGAAGAAGCCCTGCGGCTGAAGGAGAAAAACGGCGGAGATGTGACGATCGTTTCCGTCGGGCCGCAGCGGGCCATGGAGACGATCCGGACCGCCCTGGCGATGGGCGCGGACAAGGGGATACACATCTGCGATCCGGTGTTCGACGGCGCGGATGCCTACGCGACCGCGTCGGCCCTGGCGGCTGCGATCAAGGGGATTCCCTATGACATCATCTTCTGCGGCCAGCGGGCCATCGACGATGATTCCGGGCAGGTGGCCGCCATCCTGGCCGAGATGCTCGACATTCCCCAGGTCACGGTGGTGACCAAGTTCGAGTATGCGGGAAGCTCCGTCAAGGTCATCAGACCCATCGAAGGGGCGCAGCTCCTGATCGAGAGCCCGCTTCCCTGCGTGATCACGGCCCAGAAGGGTCTCAACGAACCGCGCTATGCATCCCTCCCCGGGATCATGAAGGCCAAGAAGAAGCCTGTCGATGTGAAGGATGCTGCCGCGTTGGGCGTGACGGTTTCGGCCAAAGCCAAGGTGGCCCGGTTTCTGCCTCCTCCGGCCAGGGCAGCCGGAAAGATCATCTGCGGAGACGACCCGGCGGCGAAGGCCGCGGAGCTGGCCAAGCTCCTTCGGGAAGAGGCGAAGGTTATCTAATGCGACTTCGAAATTCGATGCTCGTTGAATCGATGGAGGAATGATCATGGCAAAAGGTGTATGGATTGTTGCAGAACAGCGGGACGGCTGCTTCCGCAAGATAAGCTTCGAACTGGCCAGCACGGCCCGGAAGCTGGCGGACGTCCTCGGTGAAGAGGTGTGCGCCGTTCTCTGCGGCTCGGGGATCGAGGGTATTGCTGGGCAGTTGGGCAAGTACGGCGTGGACAAGGTTTTTGTCGCGGATGATCCCGCCCTCGAACCTTATACGACGGATGCTCATTCGATGGCGGTGGCGAAGATCGTCAAAGAGAACGATCCGGCCATTCTGCTCATGGGGGCATCGACCCAGGGCAAGGACCTCTCCGCGCGCCTGGTCGGGAAACTGGCGACCGGAATGGCGACGGACTGCACGGACGTGAAGATCGCCGACGGCAAGCTGCTCGCGATCCGGCCGATGTACGCGGGAAAGTGTTTCGGCGAGGTGGTGACCGCCACCTTCCCCCAGATGGCGTCGCTCAGGCCGAACGTCTTCCCGGCGGTGGAGAATGCCAAGGCGGGGGCGGTCGTGAAGTTCGATCCGGCTCTCGATCCCGCGAAGCTCAAGACCAAGGTCATCGAAGTGCAGAAGGATACGAGCGGCAAGGTGGATCTGACCGAGGCGAACATCATCGTCTCCGGCGGCCGCGGCATGAAGGGGCCGGAAGCTTACGCGATCCTCGAAGAGCTGGCGGGAATCCTCGGCGCCACGGTCGGCGCCTCCCGTGCGGCGGTGGACGCGGGCTGGAGGCCCCAGTCGGACCAGGTGGGCCAGACCGGCAAGATCGTCTCCCCGAACCTCTACATCGCCTGCGGCATCTCGGGCGCCATTCAGCATCTGGCCGGGATGAGCTCGTCGAAATTCATCGTGGCCATCAACAAGGACGCCGAGGCCCCCATCTTCGCGAAGGCGGACTACGGCATCGTCGACGATCTCTTCAAAGTCGTCCCCGAATTCGCCAAAGAGTGCAAGAAAATGATCGGATGATCTCGCGGCGGCCGGGCAGCAGGGCGGTGACCGCCCCGCTGCCCGGCGAACGTCGGTTCGGCAGGATGCTCTGCGCGGCGTGATAACGATTTTCCGCGGGCGCGATACGCCAGGCATCGTGGCGTGCCATGGATAGCGTTCCGGCAGAGGATTTGCAGGTTAGCGGAGGGTCTATGGAGCATGTGGCATTTTCGGTCGGGAATGAGGGCAGGGAGGTCTTCTGGAATGCGGAGCACTTCGAGCCCATTCTCTTTTTCTTCACCGCGATCGCCATGGCCATCTTCGCCTACGGTGTCTACAGGCGATGGCAGATGTGGGTCGCCGTCGGCAAGCCGGAGATCCGGACGGACCGCATCAAAGAGCGCGTCCGCCTGCTCCTCGCAAACGGTCTCCTCCAGGTGAAGACCTTCCGGGATCCCTATCCCGGAATCATGCACGGACTGATTTTCTTCGGATTCGTCGTCCTGATCTTCGGGGCCGCCTTTGACGCCACGGAATTTCACATCACGGAGCCGCTCGGCTGGGCCTTCCTCCGCGGCACCTTCTACCTGGTCTTCTCGCTCCTCATGGACCTCTTCGGCCTGTGCGTCGTGATCGGCGTGCTTCTGGCCATCGACCGGCGGTACATCGGCCGGCCCGACCGGCTCGGCTATAAGGGAGAGCCGGACAACACCCCGGACGACGCCATCGTCCTGCTGCTCCTCCTGGGGATCATCGTGACCGGCTTCATCATCGAGGCGCTCCGGATCCATGTGACCCGTCCCCCCTGGGAATACTGGTCTTTCATCGGCTGGTCGCTCTCGAAGGCCTTTATCGGCGTCGATCCCGGGACCGCGAAGATCCTCCACAAGGTGACCTGGTGGACCCACACCTTCATCTCGCTCTCTTTCATCGCCTACATCCCCTACTCCCGGCTGATGCACATCTTCACGACCCCGGCCAACCATTTCATGGCCTCTCTGCAGCCGGCGGGCTACATCGAGCCGATCCGGGATTTTGAAAACGCCGAATCCTTCGGCGTGGGGAAACTGGAGGAGTTCACCAAGAAGCAGGTCTTCGATTCCGATGCCTGCACGCGCTGCGGACGCTGCCAGGACGGATGTCCGGCCTACCTCTCCGGGAAGCCGCTCTCGCCGAAGAAGGTGATCCAGGATCTCAAGACCTACTGGCTGGAGCAGGCACCCTTGGCGATTGCGGCGAAGAAAGCCGCAGTGGCCGCTGCCGTGTCTTCCGAGGCCCAGCCGGCCAAGGCGAACGTCCTGGTCAAGACCCTCGACCGGGTCGACGGCCTGGTCGATGCCGCGGTGAAGGGGGCGACAAGGGCGGAAGCGCCGGCGGAAAAGGCGATGGTCGGCGAGGTGATCGATCTCCACGAACTCTGGGCCTGCACGAACTGCATGTACTGCCAGGAGAACTGCTCCTCTTCGATCGAGCACGTGCCCAAGATCGTGCAGATGCGGCAGTACAAGGTCCTCACCGAGGCGGATTTCGCGCCCGAGCTCCAGCTCACCTACCGGAACATGGAGAACAACTCCAACCCCTGGGGTATCGGCGCGCATCTCCGGGCGGATTGGGCGAAGGACCTCGGGATCAAGACCCTGGCCGAAGACCCCAATGTCGAGTACCTCTTCTACGTGGGCTGCTCCGGGTCGTTCGACGACCGCGGGAAGAAGGTCTCCGTGGCGTTCGCCAAGATCCTCAAGGCGGCGGGCATCAGCTTCGGCATCCTCGGAACCGAGGAGGGGTGCTGCGGCGACTCCGCCATGCGGGGCGGAAACGAGTATCTGTACCAGATGCTGGCCCAGGCGAACATCGAAACCATGAAGGGCTACAACGTCAGGAAGATCATCGCCACCTGCCCGCACGGCTACAATGCGCTCAAAAAGGACTACCCCCATTTCGGCGGTCAATATGAGGTCTATCACCATACCGAGATCATCGCCGATCTGATCGCCCAGGGGAAAATCACCCTCAAGAAGCCCGTCGAGGGGGGGGGGACTTACACTTACCACGATTCCTGCTTCCTCGGCCGCTACAACGAAATCTACGACCCGCCCCGGCGTGTCCTCAAGGCCGTCCCCGGCCTCAAGCTGACGGAGATGGAGCGGAAACTCGCCAAGAGCTTCTGCTGCGGCGCCGGAGGGGCGAGGATGTGGATGGAGGAGGACATCGGCGAGCGGATCAACGACATGCGCACGGACCAGGCGATCGCCACCGGGGCCGACCGCATCGCCGTGGGTTGCCCCTTCTGCCTGACGATGCTTTCCGACGGCATCAAGGACCGCAAGAAGGAAGAGTCCATGGCCGCGCTCGACATCGCCGAAATCGTCTGGAGGTCCATGGACCTCGAAGAGGAGAAGCCACCGGTCGACGTCTGCGCGCCGCCGGCCACCTGATCCCGGACCTTCCCGGCGTCAGGCCTGTTTCAGGCGCTGATCTCCCGACGGGGACGCAGGCCGCGTGCCTCGGCCCGACAGCATCACATCATCATCGTTCCCGCGCCCCGGCGCGGGAACGATGAACTTATCCATAGCCGTCATCCATATCCATCGTCAGTCCTGCTCCGGTGAGCGGGCTTTTTGTATGGCGATTTTCTGCGATTTGTTTTAAAAGACAACCCAGATGGGCGTAGAAGCGTTTCCGCGTGAACCACGGGAAGGCTGAAACAGGCCCTCCCTCAAACGCCGCTCTTCTTCGCGGGTTTCCCTCGCGAGGCGGCGCTCAGGGGTGCCGGCATTCCCGGGGCAATTGTCAAACGGACCAATCAAAAAAAGAAGGGAGAGTGGACGAATGGCTGAGACGAGGTACCAGGATAAGCTGTGGCTGAAGTCCTATGAAAAGGGCGTTCCGGAATTTGTCAAATACGAAGAGATCTGCATGCCGGACATTCTTGACCGGTCGGCGAAGCAGTTCGCCGACAAACCGGCCCTCCTCTTCCAGGGGACGAGCATCTCCTTCGGGCAGCTCAAGGAAATGGTGGACCGTTTCGCGGCCTGCCTGGCCGACTTCGGGATCCAGAGGGGGGACGCCGTGGCGATTCTCCTGCCCAACATCATCCCCTGCGTCGTCGCTTACTACGCGATCCTGAAGATCGGGGGGATCGTCGTGATGAACAACCCCCTCTACTCGGATCCTGAACTGGAACACCAGTTCAACGACTCCGGCGCCAAGGCTCTGATCACGCTGGATGTCCTGGCCAAGCGCATGGTCGCGCTCCGGCCCAAGACCAAGGTCAAACAGATCGTCTTCACCTGCATCGGCGACTACCTGCCGGTCGTCAAACGCATCCTCGGCAAGATGCTGAAGAAATACCCCTTCGCCGATGTGGCGCCCGCCCTGGACCTCTACAGCTGGAAGGGTTGCCTCGCCAAATACGACCCGAAACCGCCGGTCGTGAAGATCGGCTTCAATGAGGTGGCCATGTACCAGTACACCGGCGGAACGACCGGCGTCTCCAAAGGGGTCATGCTGACCCACGCGAACCTAAGCAAGCAGGTCCAGCAGCTCGAGGCCTGGTTCCCCGCCTTCGGAAGGGGCGGACAGATCATGCTGGGGGCACTCCCCTATTTCCATGTCTTCGGCCTGTCCACCTCCATGAATTACTCCATCCATATGGGGTGGGCGCAGGGCCTGGTGCCCCGCCCCCAGCCCGAGCCCCTGCTGGAGGCGATCAGCCTCTACCGTCCCACCTTTGCGCCGCTGGTTCCCACCATGTACATCGGAATGCTGAACCATCCGAACCTCAAGAAGACGGACATGGGCTGCATCAAGGGAGCTTTTTCCGGAAGCGCGCCCCTGCCCGTCGAGGTGATTCACGATTTCGAGAAGGCTACCGGGGCGACGATCGTCGAGGGCTTCGGCATGACGGAGACGACGCCGGTCACCCATGTGAACCCCTTTGCAGGCGGCGCCCGCAAGGTCGGGAGCATCGGCGTTCCCATCTCCGACACCCTCGCCCGCATCGTGGATCTGGAGGACGAGGTGACCGACGTGCCCGTCGGCGAACGCGGCGAATTGATCGTCAAGGGGCCGCAGGTCATGCTGGGCTACAGGGGAATGCCCGATGAAACGGCCAAGACGCTCCGGGACGGATGGTGCTACACGGGCGACATCGCCACGATGGACGAGGACGGTTACTTCTACATCGTCGACCGGAAGAAGGACATGATCATCTCCGGCGGCTTCAACGTCTACCCGAGGGACATCGACGAGGTCTTCTACCTCCATCCCAAGGTTCAGGAGGCCTGCTCGATCGGCGTTCCCCACCCGACACGCGGGGAGAGCGTGAAGGTCTTCGTCGTGCTCAAGGAGGGTGAGACAGCCACCCAGGAGGAGTTGATCGAGTATTGCAAGACGAGGCTTGCCACCTACAAGCTCCCGACGGAGATCGAGTTCCGCAAGGAGCTCCCCAAGACGAACGTGGGCAAGATCCTCCGGAAGCAGCTTCGTGCGGAAGAGCTGGAGAAGCGGAAGAAGTCATAGCCGACAGACGGCGTGGATCCGAAAGCCCCCCGCTTCAACTGCGGGGGGCTTTTTGATTCTGTCCTCCGAAGGAGGTTTGCGGTCCCCGGCCGGAGGGTCATTTCTATTTTCCGGTAAACACGGGCTTCCTCTTCTCCAGAAAGGCCTTCATCCCCTCCTTCTGGTCGTCGGTGCTGAAGCACTGGGCGCAGCACTCCACCTCGATCCGGCAGGCATTGTCGAGGGCGAGGTCGTAGCCGAAGTTGATGCTGTGTTTGGCCATCTTGATGGCGAACCCCGGCATCCCCGCGAGCTTCCGGGCAAACTTGAGCGTTTCCGGAAGCAGTTCCCCGGGCGGGAGGACGCGGTTGACGAGGCCGATCTCATAGGCCCGCTGGGCATTGATCTGCGCACCGCCCAGGATCAGCTCCTTGGCCCGGCCCATGCCGATGATCCGGGGGAGGCGCTGGGTGCCGCCCCAGCCGGGAATGAGGCCGATCAGGATTTCAGGCTGGCCGAAAACCGCCTTCTCGGAGGCGAAGCGGATATCGCAGGCGAGCGAGATCTCGGTCCCGCCGCCCAGGGCGAAGCCGTTCACCGCGGCGATGACCGGCTTCGGCATGACCTCCATCTGCCGGAGGGTTTCATGCCCCAGCTCCATGAAGGCCAGGGCCTCCTGGGGCCGCAGGGTCTGCATCTGGGAGATGTCGGCGCCGGCCACGAAGGCCCGGTCCCCCGCCCCGGTCAGGACGAGAACCTTGATCGTTTCATCTTCCTTGCAGACGTTGACCGCGGCCCGGAGTTCCGCCATCGTCTCCGAGTTCATGGCGTTGAGCGCCTTGGGCCGGTTGAAGGTGAGCGTCGCCACCCCTTCCTCCACGGTAAAGAGGATGTTCCTGTAGTCCATTTTTTTGCTCCTTCCGCCGTTTCAACTTTTTGAGACTCTGTAGATCGTGATCCCTCCGCGCGCTGGATATTTTTCGACCCGAAAAATCTCCAATGCGCGCTTCCGGGATCCGATTCCCGGATTACGCCGAGATTGTATTCTCTAGACCCGTTCGAGGACGATCGCCATCCCCTGGCCGCCGCCGATGCAGAGTGTGGCGAGCCCCAGGTTGAGGTTCCGCTTCTGGAGCTGCATGGCGAGGCTGTAGGTGATCCGGGCGCCGGTGCAGCCGACGGGGTGTCCGATCGAGATTCCGCTGCCGTTGAGGTTGCATTTATCGAGGCCGATCCCAAGCTCCCGCATGCAGGCGATCGCCTGGCAGGCAAAGGCCTCGTTGAGTTCGATCAGGTCGATGTCCTTGATGGTGAGCCCCAGCCTGCCCATGACCTTTCTTGTCGCGGGGATCGGTCCGAGCCCCATGTAGGCGGGATCGACACCCCCCGATGCGTAGCCCTTGATCCGGGCGAGCGGCTTCAGGCCGAGCGCCTTGGCACGCTCCGCGGACATGACCACGACCGCGGCCGCCCCGTCGTTGATTCCGGAAGCGTTCCCGGCGGTGACCGTGCCGCCATCCTTCTTGAAGGCCGGCGGAAGCTTGGCCATCTTCTCGAGCGACGTGTCCATCGGCCGTTCGTCCGTTTTGAAGAAGAGGGGCTCTCCCTTTTTCTGGGGGATCTGCACCGGGACGATCTCGTCATCGACGGTGCCATTCGCGATCGCGGCGCGGGCACGCTGATGGCTGACGAGCGCGAGCTCATCCTGCTCCCTCCGGGTGATCCCATAGCGCGCGGCGATGTTCTCCGCCGTGAAGCCCATGTGGTATCCGTTGAAGATCTCGTAGAGGCCGTCGAAAACGACCAGGTCGGTGATCTTCCCGAAAGGCATGCTCATGCGGTACCCCCAGCGGGCGTCCGGCAGCGCGAAGGGGGCGTTCGACATGTTCTCCATACCGCCTGCGATGACGGCCTCGGCGTCCCCTGCGATGATGGACTGGGCGGCGAGTGCGATCGCCTTCATGCCCGAGGCGCAAACCTTGTTCACGGTGATTGCGTTGGTCTCCTCGGGCAGGCCCGCATAGATGGCGGCCTGGCGGCCCGGGTTCTGTCCCAGCCCCGCCTGGAGCACGTTGCCGATGATGCATTCGTCGAAATAGACGGGTGCCGCCGCGTCGGAATAGTCATAGTGCTTTTTATGGATCTCCGTCTTCTCCACCTCCCGGAAGACGTCGGGGCAGCAGCCGCGCACGGCCGGGCTCACCTCGGGCCGGAGATCTGCCCGGCGGATCGCCTCACGAATGACCAATGCACCCAGGTCAACGGTTCCGATTCCCTTGAGCGAGCCGCCGAAGCTGCCTACGGCGGTCCTCGCACCGCTCACGATCACGACATCCCTCATCTGACTCCGTCTCCTTTCAAAGGTTGATGGTTGCGTAACAAATCAGTATGGTGCGGTGCGCTGCACCTTCGGCGCTGCGCAGGAATGGCCGGATCAATCTGCCAGTCGGGAGCCATAGCCCGATTACCGCGGCTTCGTGGCATGGTTTGCCGCTGGGATGGAACTGCCTGATTGCTTACTGCGGGCTCAGAGTCATACCCGGATCAGCATGGCGTCGCCCTGAGCGGCGCCCGAGCAGATGCCGCAGACGCCGACGCCTCCGCCGCGCCGCCGGAGTTCATAGGCCATGGTCATCAGGATTCTCGCCCCGGTCGCCCCGATGGGATGGCCGTAGGCGATGGCGCTTCCGTTGACATTGACCTTGGCGAACATCTCCTCCTTCGTCATCCCGAGGATCGACCGGGCGCTGACCAGGACGACCGCAGCGAAGGCCTCATTGATCTCGACCAGGTCGATTCCGCCCAGGGGCAGGTCGTTCTGCTCCAGGATCTTCCGGATGGCGAGGCCGGGCACGGTCGCGATATCCTTGGGCGGCTGCGAAACCTCCGCATAGTCCAGGATCGTGCAGAGCGGCCTGAGACCCAGCTCCTCCGCCTTCTCGGCGTTCATCAGGAGGCAGACATCGCCCCCGTCGTTCACCCCGGGAGCGTTTCCCGCTGTGACGCTTCCGGGCAAGCCGGTGACGGTGCTTTTGTGGCCGAAGACCGGCAGCAGCTTGGAGAGCCCCTCGATCGTCGTCTCCGGACGGGGTCCCTCGTCCTGGCTGATGACGGCGCTCTTTTTTCCCTCCCGGATCTCGACCGGGAAGATCTCGTCGTCCAGACGGCCGGCCTTCATCGCCGCCACAGCGGCCATCTGTGAACGGAGGGCCCATTCGTCCTGGTCGGCCCGGGAGAAGCCGAACTCGTCCGCCACCTCGGAGCCGTGAAGCGCCATATGGCGGGTGTAGAAGGCGCACCAGAGGCCGTCGTTGACCATCAGGTCCACGGCGGGGCGGGAGGGGAGGCCCATCTTGGCCCCCCAGCGCATCTCGGGCAGGCCGAAGGGGGCGTTGGTCATGCTCTCCTGGCCGCCGGCGATGCAGATGTCGGCCCTTTCGAGCTGGATCATCTGGACGGCGAGGTCGACCGTCTTGATCCCGGAGGAGCAGACCTTGTTCACGGTGATGCTGGGCACCGATTCGGGAAGGCCCGCCAGGATCGTCGCCTGGCGGCTGGGGACCTGGCCGCAGCCCGCGGGCACGACCTGCCCCATGAAGACGTAATCCACATCGGCAGGCTTGACCTTGCCGCCGGTGCGGCGGAGGACCTCCTTGATCGCGAGAGCCCCGAGCTCCGGAGCGGTGAAGCCTTTCAGGGCTCCGCCGAAGCGGCCGTAGGGCGTCCGGCAGGCTTCGACGATAACGACTTGACGGAGGCTTGGCCCCGCTTTCTTTTTCCTTCCCGTGGCGGCCAAATCGGGTTTTCTCTCGCCATACCCCGCGACAGGCGCCTTGGCGTATTTTTCGGACATCTTGCAATCCAGTTTCTGTGGCACCTTTTCCATGTTCATTCTCCGATCTCTGCAACGAATTCAATTTCACGCGGCACCTTGTAGGAGGAGAGGTAGGTCCGGCAATGCCGGAGCAACTCCCGCTCCTCGACCTCGACGCCGGGTTTTTTCACGACCATTGCCTTGACGATCTCTCCCCGCAGGAGATCCTCCTTGCCGACGATCCGCACCGCCTGAACGGCGGGATGGAGGCCGAGGACGATTTCGATCTCCTTGGGATAGACATTGAAGCCGCTGGTGATGATCATCCGCTTCTTCCGGCCGGTGAGGAAGATGTAGCCGTCTTCGTCCATCCGGCCCAGGTCGCTCGTGTAGAGCCAGCCGTTCCTGAGGACCTGCGCGGTCGCCTCCGGGGCCTTGTAGTATCCCTTCATGACGTTCTCTCCCCGGAGGATCAGTTCGCCGACGCTTCCCCGAGGCAGCTCCCGTCCCTCTTCGTCGACGATTTTTGCGGCCACGTTGGGGATGGGAATCCCTATGGAGCCCGGTTTCTGAGGCATCTCGAGACGGCTGAAGGAGGCGACGGGGGACGCTTCGGTCAGCCCGTAACCCTCCATGATCTTGACGTTGAACTTCTGCTCGAAAACGGGGATGAACTCCGGCGGCATCGCTGCCCCGCCGGTGATACAGAGCTTCAGTGCGTCGACCCGGTATCTTTCCGCCCCCTCGTGGAAATACATGCCGAGGAAGAGTCTCGGAACGGCGCAGAGATAGGAGACCCTCTCCTTTTCGATCGCACTGAAGATCCCGTCGAGGGTGAAGCGCTCCATCAGCACCACACCCGCGCCGATCCGGAGCGGCGCCAGCATGTTGGCCACGGCCCCGAAGGAGTGGAAGTAGGGGATGACGGCAAGCCCGATATCCTCCTCGCTCCGGTGGCAGATCGTCCGGAGGAGCAGGGACTGGGTGAGGAGGTTCCTGTGCGTCAGGACAGCTCCCAGAGGCTTGCCCGTGAGCCCGGCGGTGTAGATCATGACGGCCGGGTCGTCGTCTCCCAAGTCCGGAATCTCCGTCGTGAAGGGGCCCTTCGTGATGGCATCCAGGAAGGGCGATGGTTCGTCGAGACCGTTGGTCGTGATGAGCGAGCGGCAGAGGGGAAGCTCGGCCCGGATCTCCTCGAACCGTTTGGCGAGGGAACCCTGCGTGATCAGGCCTCTGGCATCGCTGTTTCCCAGAAGGTGGCGGAGTTCGTAGGGGGTGGACTGGACGTTCAGCGTCACGGCCACGCCGCCGATCTTCTGGATACCGAAATAGGCGATGATGAACTCGGGGCAGTTGGGGAGCATGATGGCCACCTTGTCCTCCCGGCCAAACCCCGCCGCGCGCAGGTGATTGGCCAGGGCGCACGCTGCCCGCTCCAGATCCCGGTAATTGATCCGGTGGTCGCCGTGGATCACGGCTACCCTTTCCGCATGTTTCGCGGCGCTTTCCGTCAGCATCTTTCCCAGACTCATGGCTCTTCCTACCTCTAAATTTTTCGTCTGTGCTTAACACAGGAGACGAAAAAATTCCAACAGAATAAAGACGCCCGGATGATTCAACTGCCTGCGGTCATGGTTTTTTCTCTCTTTTCCCTTGATCGGATTCGGCCTTTTCTTTATAATGCCCCCGCCTCGCAATACAGCCCGCCGGGCGCTGAAATACCGTCATGCTGATTTCGGGAACCCCCAAAACCCGGGACAGACCGCCGCTATGAGACGTTTTCCATGAAAGGGACCACTCAATCAAGGAGGGAAGGTATGAAGAAGACCGTGCTGGTAGTGCTGTTCGTGTTGTTGTGGACCGTTTCCGCGGCCGTTGCGGCCGAACTCAAGGTCGGTGACAAGGCCTCGGACTTCAAGCTGAAGGACTCGACCGGCAAGGAGTACTCCCTGGATCATCCGCAATTCAAGGGTAAGGTTCTCTACATCGCCTACGTGGACCCCGATGAGAAGGACACGAACAACCATGTCGAGGATGCCCTGAAGAAAGAGCGGGATTCTGGCGGCCTGGACAAGACGCGGTACGAGGGATTCGGGATCGTGAATCTTGAGGCGAGCATGATGCCCAATTTCCTGCTGAAGTCGGCCATCAAGAGCAAGCAGCAGAAGACAGGGGCCACCATCATCCTGGATCCCGATTATACCATCCTCAAGCAGTGGGGCCTCAAGAATGACTCCTCCGACGTCGTGGTCCTCGACAAGGAAAGGATCTGCCGGTATGTCTACAACGGTAAATTGCCTCAGGAAGAGCTTACGAAGATGATCGGGATTATCAAGGAGTATCAGGTAAAGTAACAGGCTGGCTCCGGAATGGGGTTTGAGAGGAGTTCTCGAAGGCGGGGGCGCTTCCCCCGCCTTTCGTATTCTTCCATTCAGCCCTCTCCGTGAGAGGCCGGTCCGGGTGGCAGAGACGTTATTTCTTCCTTGCCAGGACAGCCACGCTGTGGCCGGAAAAGAGCTGCGCGATGGGGCGGGAAAGAAGGCCGATGAGCGGGATCGGTGAGAGTTTCTCCTTCACATATTCCGACAGGTAGCGCTTCGTCCGGATAACTTCGAAGCCGTGACGGTCCAGGAGCGCCGTCACGGTCTCCGGCGTGAAGTGATACAGATGGAAGGGGAGCTGCCAACCCTTCCATCCTTCCCAGCTCTTCCGGGCATCCGTTCCCGCATAATTGGGCACGTCCACGACGATCAGCCCGTCTTCCTTCAGCCAGCGCCGGGCCAGTTCCAGGTAGATCCGGGGATCCGGCGTGTGCTCCAGGAAATGCCACATCGTGACGATGTCGACCGAGCCGCCGGAGATGTCGATCTTTTCGATCGGGCCCGTCCGGACGGGAATTTTGAGCTCTCCCCGGACGTAACCGGCCGAATCCTCCGAGATGTCGATCCCCGAAACGTCATAACCCGCCTGACGGCAAGCGTGGAGAAAATAGCCCATGCCGCAGCCGACATCGACGACGTGGCCCTGTTTTCGGACCTTGCGAATGAAACGGACGCGGTGCGTTTCCTGGGAAAGCCGCTTTTTCATCTCCGGGGAACCCGCCTTCAGCCCGCCGTCGTACTGGCTTTGAAAATAGGCCCCCTCATAGAGCCGGATCCGTTCGAGCGCGTCCGGACGGGGGTCGAGGAGGCCCAGGCCGCACCCTTTGCATTTGTAGATGGTCCACTCCCCCTGACGGAAAAGCAGGTTCCTTTCCGCGCTGCCGCAGAGGATGCATTGCGGAGCGGCATGTTCCATGACCGTTCCCTCTCTTTCAAGATTCGATCCGCTTTAGGACGCGGCCATTTCGCATCGGCCGTCCATTTGCCGCGCCTTCAGGTGGTGTCTCAATTTGAGGCGCCGAAGCCTCACTGGCGCTCACAAGGCTTTTTCGACCCCGCAACGACTCGCTGTGCTGCAACGGCAAAATTAGCTGCGCTTCGCTCCGCTGATTCTTCGAATTCCGCGCCTGGCGTCGCTCAGACAGTTGCCGTTGCGGCCGCTTCGCTCGCCGGCGGGGTGCCCGAAAAACCCTTCAATCGCGCTACGTGAGGCCTCTTTGCACCAGACTGATACAAAGCGGGTACACCACCGGCCTCCGCACCCGCGAAGCGCCGGCCCGCGCAGATTTCATTCTTCCGCTTCTCTGCGGCCCGGGGAAAAATGGGCTGCGACTTTCTCCCTCACCTCGGTGTAGCCGAGCTCGTCGAGGCAACGGCTGATTTCGCTTCCCGAACACCCCTTGTCCCGGCAGGGGACGCACGCCATCTTCCTGGACACCACGTAATGTCCCTCCCCCCGCGGCGCCCAGCAGATCGGCGAAGAAGGGCCGAAAATGCCGACCGTGGGTGTTCCGACCGCAGCCGCGATGTGAAGCGCCGCAGTGTCGACTCCGATGAAGAAACGGCAGGCCTGCAAGACGGCGGGAAGCAGGCCGATGGGCGTTTTGCCCGCCAGATTGAAGATGTGGCCTTTGCTCTTCTCCAGGATCTCCCGGGCCCTCATCCTCTCGTCCGGCGAACCCGTGATGATCACATCGCATTGAAAACGTTCGATGAGATCATCGACCAGCCGGACCCACTGGTCGACTTTCCATTCCTTGTACTTCCAGAGGGAAAAAGGGTGGATCGCGAAAACCGGGCGGTCCGCCGATACGCCTTCCCTTGCGAAGAGGGCGCGCGCCTCCCTCTTGCGCTCTGCGGAGACGGCAATCTCGGGAATTCTGTTTCGGATGCGCAGATCCAGGGGGGCGAGGATGTTCAGGCTGTGTTCCGCAGAGTACTGGGTCAGTTCGTTTGCGGGGCGGACAAGATGGGTGAAGAGCCTGTTTCGCCACCAGATGCCGTCGTCGGCGAAACGTCCGATGCGGCAGGGAGCCCCCGACAGAAACGCCAGGATGGCGCCGCGGGTTCCCGTCCTCAACTCGACGGCAAGGCCGAAATCCCGTTTTCTCAATGCCCGGAAAAAATTGTATTGATGAAGGATCTCGTTCCGGAGGTCCCTCTTCTCTTTGCCGATCGCGATCACCCCGTCCGTCCAGACGCACTCCTGCACGAGATCTCTTGCCTTGTCCCGAACGCAAGCGACCAGTTTGCGATCCGGGAAGTTCTCCTTGAGCGCCCGGATGGCGGGTAAAGTCAGAACGACGTCGCCGATATCGCCCAGCTGGATGAGCAGGATGTCGCCTTCGAACCCGGGGAATTCCTCTTTGCGCGCAACCGTCACAATGTCTCTCTCCGCAGATCTCTCTTTAGCGGTATCCAATCACCGATTCCCGGATCGGCGCCGTTCCTCGGCGAGGATGAGCCGAGCGGTCGGGCATTCCATTCATGGACCATCTGTGCCACGCTCCCCCACGGCCGTCTCCCGCGTGATCCGCGCGATGGTTTCGTAGCGGATGAGTTTTGCCCGGACCTTTTCGGGGTCCCGGGTGAAGGGGAGGCTCAGACGGAGCGTTGCCCTGCGCCAGGCCGCCTTCAGCAGCTCCTCCCGATGGATGCGCCGGATCGTCTCCGGCCGGTAGTGCTTCCGGTAGAAGATATTTTCTGCCCGGACCTTCTTCTCCCACGTCGCGGCGGGGTTTGCGGGGGATTCGCTTTGTCCCCCGTGATGGACGACCACGGCATCGGGGATGAAGCCGATCTCGAAGCCCGACTGGCGGATTCGCAGGGCCAGATCCTGCTCCTCCCCGTAGAGGAAAAAGCTCTCGTCGAACCCTCCGATGTTTCGGACCAGACCGGTCCGGGCGATCATGGCGGCCCCGAGGACGCAGGCGATCCGGCCGGGAAGGCCGTCGAGTTCACCGCGGCAGTGCTTCTGTCCCGGATAGCGGAGGGAGACCGACTCCTGCGGGGAGCCGTCGGGGTTGACGATGCGGCAGCCGGCCAGGCCGATCTGCGGGTTTGCGTCCATGAAGGAGACGGCCCGGGCGAAGGCATCCGGCCGGACCTGCGTATCCGGGTTCAGAAAGAAGAGATAGCGCCCTTGGCAGCCGGGAAGCGCCTGGTTGTTTGCGGCGGCGAAACCCAGGTTCCGGGTGTTGGCGATGAGGCGGACCGACGGGAATCGCTCTTCGATCAGCCGGGCGCTTCCGTCAGCGGAGGCGTTGTCGATCACGAAGAGCTCGCGCTCCCCGGTGTCGGCCGCCTGCACCGACTCCAGGCAATCGCGGGTGAGGGCGGCGGTGTTGTAGGAGACGACGATGAGCGAAAGATCGATCATGGCGTCTCCTTTCCGGGGCTGCGCCGCAGAAGCTCTTCGTAGATCGCCGCCACGCGCGCGGCGACCGCGTCCCAGGTATGCGCGCGGGCCGTCTCCCGGGCCGCCTGACCCATCCGCCCCCGGATCCCAGGTGAAAGGAGCGAGCCGAGTCTGCCGGCGATCTCCTCCGGTCTCGCATCGGAACGGAGGATGGAGCCATTGACCCCCTCCCGGACGAGATCCTTCGCCCCCACGCGATCGCTGACCAGAACCGGCAGCGCGGCGGCCATCGCTTCCAGAACCACCATGCCGAAGGTGTCGAAACGGGAGAGCATCGCATAGAGGTCCGCAGCCGCGTAGATGGATGGTAGCTCCGCTCCCGGGATGACGCCGGCGAAGGTGACCCGCTCGCCGATACCGAGCGAGGCGGCGAGCGCCCGGTACTTCCGGATGTCCCCCTTTCCCGTGACGAGGAGCCGGAAAGGCGGCGCGGAACTGTTCCGGGCGAGTGCCGCCAGTCCCCCGAGGAGCGCGTCGAGCCCCTTGACCTCGAAGTTCATCGAGACGAAGAGGACGATCCTCTCCCCGTGGGTAATGCCGAACCGGCCCGCAAGCTCTTCCCGGCAGCGCGAACGGTCCAGCCCTTCGTAGCGGCCGGGATCGACGCCGGGATGGACCACCCGGACCCGTTCGGGCGCCGTGTCGTATTCGCGGATGAAGATTTCCTCGGTCAACCCGGAGACCGGAAGGAAGAGGCGGCAGTTCGGATCGGCGATCAGGCGACCCTCCACGCGGGCCGTGGCCCGGTCGTAGAGGCTCATGCCCTTGCGGCGCACCTCGCGGACCCAGTAGCGGTGCGGAACGCCGTGCATCGTGAAGAGATCGGCCCGGAAGATCCGCTCGTGGGTGTGGATCAGGTCGATCCCCGCCTTCCGGATCTGCCGGTCGGCGAAGCAGGCGAAGCTCGGCGTGGTCAGGAATTTCGGGAAGGAGACGATCGGGACGCGGTGAAACGAGACACGATCGGAATAGCGCACCCAGCGGTTTGCGAAGACGTGCATCTCGAACCGGGGGTCGCAGGCCAGCCTCTCGGTGAGCTCGGCCGCAAAACCCTCGGCCCCCCCGACGAGGCCGTACTTCGGGATCACCACGGCAATTCTGCGGACGCCCTCGGCCATGCTGCCTCACCTCAACCGGAAAAGGATGATCCGGCCGGTATCCGGGTGACTCCAGGCGCCGAGGCGGACAAAGTCCCGCTCATGCGGGGAGTGGATGAAATCGAAGGAACCGGCCGGCCAGTTCCTCTCCTCCCAGACGAGGTATTTCATCCCCCTTTTTTTCATGGCCTCGACGAAGGCACCGTAATCATGCCCGATCCATCCGAGGTAATCGTAGAACTCATCCGGGCAGGGCGCCCCGCGGAAATGGAGGTTGGCGAAAAAGAGGATCCAGCGGGACGCGGCGCCGACCGTCATGATTTCGATCTTTTTCGCGTTGCCTTCCCGGGCGGCGATCGACTCCCCGATCTCCCGATAGACGACCTTGTCCTCGCCCCGAGGCTTCATGTCTTTGGGCAGCGTGATGGCGAGGGCCAGAAGAGCGATCAGCGCCAGAGCCATTCCTTTCTTGAGGTTGAACTTGGCCTGCATCCAGGCGATCACCCTCTCCAGGCCGAAGCCGAGAAAGAGAAACGACGGGAAGAGGGCGAGCGCGAGCCAGCGGTTTTCCATTTCCCAGTTGATGAAGACGTAAAAATAGAGCAGGAAGAAGGCGGCCGGCACGAGCAGACAAAAACAGAGCACCCTCCGGTCCCTGCCGATCTCCTGTCGGATATGCCCCAGCCCAACCAAATAGACGAGAAAGAAAGGATAGAAAAAGGTTTCCAGCGCGTTCTGAACGATGACGCCGAAACCGAGGAACCAGACGTTGCTTTGGAGGTTGTTGAGAAATTCCGGAGAGAGGCCCGGCGGCGGGAGGAGGGTCATCACCCGGAGCGTCGACCGCAGGTGCTCGTACTGGGAGAATGCGAGCGTCAGCCTGGCGGGGATCTCCGCCAGACGGTAGGTATCGATTCTTTCGGGATGGATCAGCCACTGGCCGCCGATGCCGGCCAGCAGAAGCACGGCGATCGGAGAGAGGAAGGCCGCGATCCGTTGCAGGGGCCTCTCCTGCCCGTCCAGCCAGAGGTAGACCGGTGCGATCAGGATGAACACAACGGATTCAACCCGGGTCCATGTCGCCAGGATGAAGGCGCAACTGCTCAGCAGCAGGCCGGCCGTGGTTTGTCCCTTCCAGCGGGTCAGCAGATAGAGGCCGAGGAGGATGAGAAGCCAGTGGAGTGGGTCCCGGACGATATCGACGCTGCCGTCGACGAGCATCGGGTTCACGGCATGGATCAGCGCAATGAGGAACGCGATCTCCCTTGGAAAGAAGTTCCTGGCCAGATAGAAGAGGGGAATGAGGGCCAGGGTCCCGAAGAAGACGGAGACGGCCGTGGCCGCGGTGATCCAGTCACCGAAAACGGCGTAAAAGGCCGCAATGAAAAAGGTGTTAAGGTAAGGATAGCGGATCGTGCAACTCGTCACGGCATCCCACAGACCGAAGTATATGGCCCGGGCCTGCTGGATATAGACCGTCCCGTCCGAATTCATGATGCTGGTCTGATGCCAGGCGAAGAGGCGCACCGCGAGCCCCAGGATGAGGATCAAAGCCAGCGCTGCGATATCGGCCCGATCGGCGCGAAAATGGCTTTTCGCCGGATAGGCGATATGTGAATCGTGGGAATCCAACCGTTTTCACCCCCTTGGTCAAGGGCGATTTCTAACACAAGCAGCGGAAAAATCACAGTTCTAATAAACAGGCAACTGTGATAGAAACCCCGTTGAATTCTTTTCCGAAAACAGGGCAAGGTGCGCAGCCGGCGGGGATGTTGCGGGCGGGAGGTTGGCAAAATATGGATGAAAAGTCGGCGCTTTCCGTTGCCGTAATCGCCTTCAACGAGGCGATGAACCTCCCGGACTGCCTGAAGAGCGTGGTCTTTGCCCGTCAGATCGTGGTCGTGGATTCGGGCAGCACCGACGGGACGGACCGGATCGCTGCCGATTTCGGCTGCGACCTTTTCTCCGAGGCGTGGCGGGGGTTCGGCGCGCAGAAACAGTTCGCGATCGACCAATGCCGGGAGCCCTGGATCCTCGTCCTGGACGCGGACGAACGGATCACCCCGGAGGCGGCTGGAGCGATCCGGCGGATCGTCTCGTCGCCGCCCGGCGGCACCGCCGGCTACAGCTTTCCGCGAAAGAACTTTTTCCAGGGCCGCTGGATCCGGCACGCAGGGTGGTGGCCGGACCGGGTGACCCGGCTGTTCCGGAAGGGGAGCGGAAGGATGACGGAGGCGAAGGTCCACGAGGCGGTGGTCGTTGCGGGGGCGGTAGAGCCGCTCGACGTGCCGCTCGAACACCGGACCGAGAGCGACCTCGGAAGGATTCTACGGAAGATCGACCGCTACTCCACCCTCGGCGCGGAAGAGGCCTTCGCGGCCGGTCGGCGCTCCACGGCTCCGGGGGCTCTGCTGAGGGCGAACCTCACCTTCCTTCAGGACTATCTTCTCCGGGGGGGCTTGCTCGACGGTGCACCGGGCCTGACCCTCGCCGCGACCGACGCAGTCAATAAATTCTTCAAATACGCCAAACTGGCGGAGATGGGCCGCCGGGAGCGGGCGAGGGGGTGAGGGCGAAAAGGTTGGAGATTTCCGTCATCATCGTCAACTGGAATACCTGTGACCTGCTCCGGCAGTGCCTCCGGTCGGTCTACCAGACCCTCCGGGAGATCCCCTTCGAAGTGATCGTCGTGGACAACGCCTCCGCCGACGGAAGCGCGGCCATGGTGGCGGCGGAATTCCCGCAGGTGCGGGCCATCGTCAACGCGGAAAACCGGGGGTTTGCCGCCGCCAACAATCAGGCTCTGCGGGTCATGGCAGGACGCTACGCGCTGCTTTTGAACTCCGACGCCGTCCTGCTGGAGAATGCCGCGGCAACCCTCTACCGATTCCTGGAGACCTGCCCCGATGCCGCCATGGCCTTCGGTCAGCTCCTCAACGCCGACGGAAGCCTGCAGAACTCGATCGCCGCTTTTCCCACCCTCTGGACGCTCCTGGCCAACACCGCCCTGCTGGAGTATCTCTTCCCGAGGCGGTATCCGAGCAAGCGCTATCCGCACCCGGCTCCGATCGAAATCGAGTCCGGAATCGGCGCCTGCCTGCTCGTGAGAAAAGCGGCCGTCGATGCGGTCGGAATGCTCGACGAGCGCTACGTCTTCTTTTTCGAGGAGACAGACTGGGCCTTCCAGATGCGGCGGGCCGGCTGGAAGATCTGCCATGTGCCGGCGGCAAGGATCATCCACCACCAGGGACGGAGCATCGGCCGGAACGTCCGCTCCCGGATCGCATTCTACCGCTCCCGCTACCAGTTTTTCCGAAAATGGCGGAGCGACGCCTACTATGTGGCCGTTCGGATCGTCGTCTTCATGCGGCTTGCTGCGGACTGGCTGCTGACCTCCGCAGGCGTCCTCATGACGCTCGGATTGAAGCGGGCGCTGCGGGACAAATGGATGGTCTACGGCCAACTGCTCCTGTGGCACCTGAGGTGCTGCCCCTGACCGGCCCTTTCCCCATCTTTATTCTTGACTTTCCGATCTCGATTTGATTAGCCTCTGCGCAATGTTCACGGAATGAACATGAAGGAAATCCAGATATGACGCTTCAACCGGACGATCGAATCGAGAACGAGGAAGTGCTCCGCATCCTCCGGGAGATCAAGAAGTCTCCCGAGATGACGCAGCGGGAACTCTCCTCCCGCGTCGGCATCAGCCTCGGCAAGGTCAATTTCCTGCTCAATGCCCTGATTCAGCGGGGGCTCGTCAAGGTGGAAAACTTCAAGAGTTCTACCAGCAAGAAGGCCTATCTCTACTATCTGACGCCGCATGGGATCGAGGAAAAAGCGAGGACGACCTACTTCTTCCTCAAGCGGAAGATAGAAGAGTACGAGCGGCTGGAGCACGAAATCGGGCAACTGCGGGAAGAGACGCGGGAGATCGGCATTCCCGCCGAGGAGCCCGGCAAAAGCAGCGACAGGCCGTGAATCGCATTCGATGATCGGCGGATGCTCAGGACGTTCTGAGAGCATCGGACCGGTTGATGAAAGGTTCGCCCCGTGGATGCGCATGGAATCCAGAGGGCGGAGCTGTATTTGAACCCTTTGACAGGAGCAGCGGCATGCAAGCGATGAAAGTGGTCATCCTTTGCGGGGGTGCGGGAACGCGACTCCGAGAGGAGACGGAGTTCCGCCCCAAGCCGATGGTCAACATCGGCGACCGTCCGATCCTCTGGCACATCATGAAATACTATGCGCAGTTCGGCTGCCGGGAGTTCGTCCTCGCCCTCGGCTACAAAGGTGAGATGATCAAGAACTACTTCTGCCACTACGAGCTGATGAACAATGATGTGACGATCGAGCTGGGGAAGCCGGAATGCATCCAGATCCACCACTCCCACGAGGAGGCCGGATGGAAAATCACCTTGGCCGACACGGGCGAAAAATCGCTGAAAGGGGCCCGTTTGAAAAAGGTGGAGCGGTACGTCTCCGGCGACACCTTCATGATGACCTACGGCGACGGCATCTCCGATGTCAACCTTGACGCCCTGCTCGCCTTCCACCGGGGGCACGGAAAGATGGTCACTGTCACCGGGATCAACCTCGCCTCCCGCTTCGGCGAACTGAAGATTGCGGGCGACCGCGTGGAGTCGTTCAGCGAGAAACCCGAGCAGGGGGATGGACTGATCAACGGCGGGTTCTTCGTGTTCAGCCGGAAGATATTCGATTACCTTTCGCCGGATGCGGCCTGCGATCTTGAAATCGGGGCCCTGGAGCGGATCGCGCAGGAGGGCCAGCTGATGGTCTACCGGCATAGCGGATTCTGGGCCTGCATGGACACCCTCCGGGACATGGAGTATCTCAACCGGATCTGGGAGAGCGGCCAGGCCCGGTGGAAGACCTGGGCATAGGGCAAGGATAAGCCATGTTCAACGATATCTATCGGAACCGAACCATCCTCGTCACCGGCCACACCGGGTTCAAGGGGTCGTGGCTCGCCCTCTGGCTTACCCGGCTGGGGGCGAACGTGGTCGGCTACGCCCTCGCGCCGCCGACCGACCCCAGCCACTTCAAGCTGCTCGACATGGGCATCCGTTCGATTGAGGGCGATATCCGCGACGGAGAGACGATGAAACGGGCGTTCAGGGAGGTGCAGCCGGAAGCGGTATTTCACCTCGCCGCGCAGGCTATCGTGCGGCGCTCCTACCAGGAGCCGGCAGCGACCCTGGCCACCAACGTCATGGGGACCGTCCATGTGCTGGAGGCGGCGCGGGCGTGCGGATCGGTCCGCGCCATCGTGAACGTCACCAGCGACAAGCGCTACGAGAACCGGGAGTGGCCGTGGGGCTACCGGGAGATCGATCCGCTGGGCGGCTTCGACCCCTACAGCGCGTCGAAGGGCTGTTCGGAACTCATCACCGGTTCCTGGCGGAATTCGTTCTTCAACCCCGGGAGCTACGGCCGAGATCATCATACCCTGCTGGCGAGCGGGCGGGCGGGGAACGTCATCGGGGGCGGCGACTGGGCCGCGGACCGGCTCATCCCCGATATCATGCGCGCCGTTCACCGCAATGAAAGAGTGACGATCCGCAACCCGCAGGCTGTCCGCCCGTGGCAGCACGTCCTGGAGCCGCTCTCGGGATATCTGCTCCTCGGGCAGAAGCTGCTGGAGGGGCGGACGGAATTCGCCGAAGCGTGGAACTTCGGACCACCGGAGGAGGGGAGCGCCACAGTCGGGGAGATCTGCGCACAGATTCAGGCGGTCTGGCCGAAGATCGACTGGGAAATCAAGCCGCAGCCTGGTCAGCCGCACGAGGCAGGCCTGCTCAGGCTTGACTGTTCGAAGGCTCGAGCGAAATTAGACTGGTCGCCCGTCTGGAGCGGAAAGACAGCGATCGAGAAAACGGCTCTCTGGTACCGGACATTCTACGAAACCGGCTCACCGCGGAGCAGCGAGGATCTCGACGCTTATATCGACGGGGCGAAGGATAACGGCATGGCGTGGGCAGCAGAATGAAATTTATCGAAGCGCCGCTCGCGGGTGCGTATGTGGTCGAGCTGGAGCCGTTCCGGGACGACCGGGGGCTTTTTGCCCGCACCTTTTGTCAAAGGGAGTTTGCCGGGATCGGCTTTACGAAGCCGATCGTCCAGATCAACCACTCACTGACGAGGCAAAGGGGGGCGATCCGCGGCATGCACTATCAGCGTCCGCCAGCCTGCGAGGTCAAGATCATCCGGTGCGTGCAGGGGGCGGTCTTCGATGTCATGGTGGACCTCCGGGCCGGATCGCCAACGTTCCTCAAGTGGCACGGGGTGGAACTCTCGAAGGAGAATCTCCGGATGGTCTACATCCCCGAAGGGTTCGCGCACGGCTTTCAGACCCTCACGGAGGGGGCCGAGCTGATCTACCATCACTCCGCATTCTACAGCCCGGAGAACGAGCGGGGATTGCGATTCGACGATCCGGTCCTCGCGATTCGCTGGCCGCTGTCCATTACGGAGCTCTCTGACCGGGACAGCGCCCATCCTTTTCTCGATAAGGCTTTCGCGGGGGTTGCCCTATGAACTGCCGGCACTGCCACTCCCCGCTGGATCACGTTTTTCTCGACCTCGGATTCGCCCCGCCCTCCAATGCCTATCTGAAGGCTGAGGACCTGTCCGTTCCAGAGCTTCATTTCCCCCTGAAGCTCCATGTCTGTACCCGCTGCTGGCTGGTGCAGACCGAGGACTATGCCCGCGCCGATGAGCTTTTCAGTTCTGACTACGCTTACTTTTCCTCGATATCGCAGCTATGGCTCGATCATGCGGCGCGCTACTGCGAGACCGTCACAAAGCGGCTCGGCCTGGGGCCGGATAGTCTTGTCATCGAGGTGGCTTCCAATGACGGCTACCTCCTGAAGAATTTCGTCGCAGCCCGGATCCCCTGTCTCGGCATCGAGCCGACCACCTCCACAGCGGAAGCGGCGGAAAGGCTCGGCATCCCGGTCCTGCGAGAGTTCTTCGGCCGGGGTCTTGCGGAGCGGCTGCGAGCGCAGGGCAAGCGGGCCGATCTCATCATCGGCAACAATGTCTTTGCCCACGTGCCGGACATCAATGATTTTACCGCCGGCCTTAAGGAAGCGCTCTAGCCCGGCGGCACGATCACCCTCGAATTTCCCCATCTGATGCGCCTCCTCGAACAGAGCCAGTTCGATACGGTCTATCACGAGCACTACTCCTACCTTTCGCTCTACACCGTCGTGCGGATCTTTGCCGCAGCGGACCTGCGGGTCTACGATGTGGAAGAACTGAAGACCCACGGAGGGAGTCTTCGCATTTATGGGTGTCATGCCGAGGATCCCAGGGGGGATCGCCGGGCAGTCGACGCCTTGCTCAAGGAGGAGGAGCGGCGGGGGCTGCGCAGCCTCGAGATCTACAGGAGCTTTCAGGCTCGCGCGGACCGCATCAAGGATGAGCTTCTCCTGTTTTTGATCGAGCAGAAGAGAGAGGGGAAGAAGGTCGCGGCTTACGGCGCCGCAGCCAAAGGGAACACTCTCCTCAATTACGCCGGCGTCAAAACCGATCTGCTCCCCTATGTTTGCGACGCTTCCCCGTCGAAACAGGGGAAGTTCCTCCCGGGGAGCCATATCCCGGTTCTTCCGCCGTCGGCGCTCCGGGAGCGCCGTCCGGACCTCGTTCTGATCCTGCCGTGGAACATCGCCGGGGAAATCGTTCAACAGTATGCGTATTTGAAGGAATGGGGGGGGAGATTCTGTACCGCCGTGCCTGAAATGAAGATTCTGGAGTCTGGCCGATGAGCCGCATCTACTACACCAAACCGAGCATCACGGAACTGGAGATCCGCTATGCAACCGATGCAGCTGCGAACGGTTGGGGGGATCGCTGTTACGAGTATATCGCCCGTTTTGAGGAGGCCTTCCGCCTGCACCTTGGCGTAAGGCACGCCATTGCGACCTCCAGCTGCACCGGTGCGCTGCACCTGGGGCTGGCCGCTCTGGGAATAGGACCGGGTGACGAGGTCATTCTGGCGGATATCAACTGGATCGCCTCTGCCGCGCCGATCACCTATCTGGGCGCCAAGCCGGTTCTGGTCGATGTGCTGCCGGAGAGCTGGTGCATCGACCCGGTCGCGGCGGAAGCTGCGATCACCCCGAAAACCAAAGCCATCATAGCCGTGCATCTCTACGGGAATCTCTGCGACATGGACGCCTTGCTCGAACTGGGCAGGCGCCGCAACATCCCTGTCATCGAAGATGCGGCCGAGGCCATCGGCTCCGTCTGCCACGGAAGCCGGGCCGGGAGTCTGGGCGCCTTCGGCACCTTTTCTTTCCACGGCACGAAGACGGTGACGACCGGCGAGGGGGGGATGTTCGTGACCAACGACGACGCCCTCTACGAAAAGGTGCTCACCCTCAGCAACCACGGCCGCGCCCGGGGGGAGACGAGGCAGTTCTGGCCGGAGGTTGTGGGGTTCAAGTACAAGATCTCCAACATCCAGGCCGCCATCGGCTGCGCCCAGATGACGAGGATCGAGGAGTTGATCGCCAGGAAGCGTTTCATCTTCAAGACCTATGAACAGGGACTCTCCAGGCTGCCCCTGAAGATGAACCCCGAGCCGCCCGGAACGGTCAACGGGTACTGGATGCCGACGATTGTCACCGATCCGGACGTCTCCTTCGACCGGCAGGCTCTACTGAATGAGTTCAAACGCAATGAGATCGACGGCCGGGTTTTCTTCTGGCCGCTCAGCATGCTGCCGGCATTCGAGGCCCGGCCGGAACATGTCGTCAGCTACGGCCTCTACCCGCGGGCGGTGAACCTGCCGACCTATCACGATCTCTCCGAAGAGGAGATGGAGCGGGTCATCCGCGCGGTGCGGAACGTTTTCGGCAGCCGGGGGCAGGGATGAAGGCCGTGATGAAAGTCATGATCGCTGGGATTGGCGGTGCCTCGCTGGGCACTGAACTGATGAAATGTCTTGCCTTGCCGGGAGACTACGAGCTCTTCGGCTGCGATATTTCACCGACAGCCTACGGGCTCTATGAAACGGTATTCCGGCAGACCTTCCGGATCGACCGCGATGACTACCTGAATTCCGTCATGGCCGCCTGCCGGAAATCGGGTTCGTCGTTACTGATTCCCGGAGGCGAACAGCCCATGGTCCTGCTGGGGGCAGGGCAGGAGCAACTCCGGCGGAATGACATCCATCTGGCGGCCAACGATGCCGGGGTCATCAGGACATTCTCGGACAAATCAAAGACGTTCGATATCTTGACATCCTTGGGGATTGCCGTCCCGCGAACCGCTCTGGTCGAAAGCCGGGCCGACTGGGAGCGGGTGGGGATGCCTTGCATCGTCAAGCCAAGCACCGGTTCGGGCGGCAGTACGATGGTTTTTTTTGCGACGAGCATCGACGAAGCCATGATCTATGAAGCCTATATCCGCCGGTCCGGTTCCATCCCCATCGCCCAGGAGTATATCCCAGACGACGAAGGAGAATTCACCGTGGGGGTTCTCTCCTGGCCGGACGGCGAGATTGCCGGCTCGATCGCTCTGCGCAGGGTGCTGGACGCAAAGCTCTCAGTGTTGATGCGTGGCCGCGGCGGTGTCATCTCCAGTGGGTATACACAGGGCTATATCGGAGATTTTGCCGGAATCAGAGCCCAGGCGGAGGCGATCTCCGCCGCCGTGGGGAGCCGGGGGCCGATCAACATCCAGGGGCGGGTGCGAAACGGCCTCTTCCTGCCTTTTGAGATCAACCCTCGTTTCTCGGCATCGACCTATCTGCGGGCGATGGCGGGATTCAACGAAGTGGATCTCTTCCTCCGTTATTTGGAGTCGGGCCAAAAAGGTCGGGTGGGTCCAATTCGCGAAGGATGGTATCTGCGTAGTCTGACGGAAAAATTCGTTTCCCGGGAACAGGTCGCTCAATGATCCGCTGGATCATCCCGATTCTGGGGACGGCGCCGGCTTCGTCGGTAGTCCCTAGGGAGGACCTGCGTCTTCTGGACGTGCGGGATTTGGTCGACAAAGAGGGCAACTCGGTCGACGCTGTCCGCAAGAAGATCGAGGAGGGGCTGGGTTGGCTGAGATCTGGATTCACGGTGATCGTCGGCTGCGACTACGGCATCTCCCGGAGCAATGCCATCGCCGCCGGACTGCTGTCCGCTTACCGGGACGTCCCTTTCGACGACGCCGTCCGGCAGGTCGTCCGGGCAACGGGGGAACAGGAGATTAAGCTGGCTCCGCTCGATACGGTGCGCCGGGCTCTGGGAGAGGGGGGGAAAAGAGATGCCGCCTGTTCTGAGCCGCGCATATTACTGACAGGCGGCTCCGGATTCATCGGGACCGTTTTGCGGCCGATGCTGGCTGAGTGCTGGCCGGTCTTCGCTCCTTCGCGTCAGGAGATGGACCTCGCCTTGGGGAATGCCGAACTCGATTTGCAGATCAGGGAACTCCGGATCACCCATCTGGTCCACTTGGCCAATCCCCGTGTCTACACATCGAACCGTGCAGTAGGGGAGACCCTTGTCATGCTGCGCAATGTGCTGGAGGTCTGCAGCGATCACAATCTTCACCTGATCTACCCCTCCGGCGGTGAGATCTACTCAGGCTATCGTGGCAAAGAGATCGCGGCCGACGAGAAATTGCCGCCGAATCCGTTGGGAGTGAAGGCGGAAACCCAATGGCTTTGTGAGCTGCTGATCGGGCATCATCGCCTGAAATATGGGCTGCGCTGCGGATTGTTGAGATCCCCGGTTCTCTACGGAGCTGCCGATCGTCCGAAATTCCTCTGGACGTTCATTGCACATGCTCGGGCGGGAGAGCCGATCTATACGCACGAATACCGAAACGGGATTCCCGGGCTCGATCTGCTACATGTGAACGATTTCTGCAAGGCGGTTTCGTCATCCATCCGGAGCGGATTCGAGGGTGATGCCAACCTGGGAGCAGGCCGATTGATCCCGACCCGGCAGATGGCGATTCTGATTCGGGATCTGCTGGGGTCTCCCAGTGAAATTCTGACCCGATTCATCGATGGTGAGGCACCCTATATCGCCATGAAAAGTGATACCGCATCCGAGCGACTCTCCTGGAAGCCGTCCGTCATTTTCGAGGAGGGCCTCAAGGAGATGCTCTCAAATTCGCAAACGTCATCGCATTCCTTGACCGGAGAAAACCCATGACCGACTTGATTGATGAAAAGAAACGGCAGGAACATTTTCCCTGGGAGAGATCCAAATATCACACCGACTACAATGCCGTCCTGGCACACTACAAAGTCTTATCCTGCGTCGAGCATGCCCGGGGGGATTCGCTGCTCGACCTGGCTTGCGGTGACGGTCTGATCACCTCCATGTTTTCCGACCGTTTCAAAAGGATCGTGGGCGTCGACGCCTCGTCGGTTCATGTCGCCGAAGCACGCAGACGGCTGCCGGAGGCATGCTTCCACGACCGTCTCATCGAAGATTTCGAGACCAAAGAGAGATTCGATTCCGTATTTCTGCTGGATATTCTGGAGCATGTTGTCGATCCGGTATCCGTCTTGCGGAAGGCGGCTGGCTTCCTGACACCAGACGGAATCTTGATCGCCCATGTCCCGAATGCCCAGGCGATCAATCGCCGCTTGGCCGTCCTGATGGGAACGCTCCTTTCCTGTGAAGAGCTCTCGCCCTTCGATATTCATGTGGCGGGTCATCGCCGCGCCTATGACCTGGGGTCACTGATCCGAGATGCCGAGTCGGCCGGACTTTCTGTCGCTGCATCAGGAGGTATCTTCTACAAGATGCTGTCGACGGCCCAGATGGACTGGTTCCTGAAAAACGGTCTCTGGGAAGAAGGAGGATTCGGCTGGGGGAGGGTTGGAGCGGAGAAGGATAAGGACTGGAAGGCAGAGTTCTGTCGTGCCTGCTATGAACTCGGCAAGGAGCAACCCGAAGACTGCAACATCATCTATGTCTGTGCCACCCGGGGGCAAACCCGTTGATCATCGTCAAGGAGAACGAGGTGTGTTGATGAACCCATTGGAAGCTTTCCGCCGGAGTGTCTCTCAGAATATCAACGCTTTGGGGAGTGACGCTGCGTTACACGAAACCACGCTGAGGTGGATCATACAGTCCAATGTGCACGGCTACACGTACAACCATACCTGGCTGGATCGGCCGATCATCCAGTATCCGCAGGACATGGTCGCCGTTCAGGAACTCATCTGGCAGATCAAGCCGGATCTCGTTATCGAGACCGGAATCGCCCACGGGGGATCGCTGATTCTGAGCGCTTCCATGCTGGCTCTGATTGACTATTGTGACGCGGCTGCTGCTAGCGCGGTCCTGGATCCGAAGGCTGGAGGCCGCCGGGTGCTCGGCATCGATATCGACATCCGTGCGCACAACCGTGCGGCTATCGAAGCCCATCCCTTGGCGCACAAGATCGATATGATCGAGGGGTCCAGCATCGATCCTGCCGTTGTAGCACGGGTGCGGGCTTGTGCCGCGAAGCACAGGACGATTCTCGTTCTGTTGGACTCGATGCATACCCATGACCACGTCCTGGCGGAACTGGAGGCCTATGCCCCCCTGACAAGCCCCGGGAGCTACTGCGTGGTCTTTGACACGCTGATCGAGGATATGCCCGAAGGCATGTTCTCCGACCGTCCCTGGGGCAGGGGCAACAATCCCAAAACAGCGGTTTGGGAATTCTTAAAGGGTCATCCGGGGTTCGAGATCGACAAACGGATCGAGAGTAAACTGCTGATCACCGTGGCGCCGGACGGTTATCTGAAGAGGTTGAAATGATCGAAAAGCAGCCTCTTGTAAGTGTAGGAATTCCCACATATAACAGGCCGGAAGGCTTGAAGAAGACATTAGGGTCCATCTCCGGACAGACTTATCGGAATCTTGAGATCATCGTATCCGATAACTGCTCCCCAGACCCGAATGTTGAGAGAATCATCCATGAATTCACACGCCATGATCAAAGAATCCGATATATCAGGCAAAACAGGAACATCGGAGCCCTGGACAATTTTATCTTTGTGCACAGACTGGCGAAGGGAGCCTATTTCATGTGGGCTGCCGATGATGACTGGTTCGACGAGAACTATGTCGAATGCTGCTTGGATTATTCCCTGAAGAATGACGGGCACGCCATCGTCGGCGGACAGGCCCGGTATGTGGGTGACTCAGGAGATGTCGTCATCGAGAGTCAGCCGTTGAATGTCGATTCGAATTCGCCAATCCAGAGGGTCATCGGTTATTACCGGCATATTTCAAAGGGCCGCGGGAATTGCATCTTTTATGGCCTGATGAGAAAAGACTTCATCGATCAGGCCCACCTATGCAACGAATTCGCGGGCGATTCCGCCACGGTGGCCGAGATGGTCTTCCTGGGAAAAATCAGGACATTGAATTCCACCCACATCTTTTACCGATTGGGGGGCAGCTCCAAATCGAGAAAGAAAATGGTCGCGGCCTTGAAACTGCCGAGATGGAACGCATGGTTCCCCGGGATGGCCAGTTCCCAGGTATTCATCAAAAGGATATGGACGTCCGGTGTCTATACTCTCGGTGGGGTGAAGAAGCTCTACCTGTCGTTGAGAGTATTTCTGATTGTCAGCAAGATGTATGATGTCCTCACCATCAAAAGTTATCTCCTGTACGGTTTCAAGATGGTGAAAAGAGTCAGCGGTCTGATTAAGAAGCAGTTAAGCCCAAATTGGACATGAGATATTTTGGGTTTGTCGCCTTAGCTTGTCCGCCTTTGAACACGCCTGAACATGGGTATCGTTAGGAAAAACGTCATCGCCAACTACCTCGGCCAGGGCTGGAGCGCCCTCATGGCGCTGGCCTTTGTCCCCCTGTATATCAAGTATCTGGGGATGGAAGCCTACGGTCTCATCGGCATCTTTGCCCTGCTGCAGGCATGGATGGTGCTGCTCGACATGGGCATGACGCCTGCTTTGAGCCGCGAAATGGCGCGTTTTACCGGCGGTGCCCGTGATGCGCAGTCCACTCGTGATTTGCTGCGAAGCGTCGAAGTCATGGCCTTCGGGGTTGCCGTCGTGATTGCCCTGGGCATCTGGGTGGTTTCGAGATGGCTGGCTTCCGACTGGCTGCGGGCTGAAAAACTGCCTGTCGACGACGTCGCCCGGGCGTTTACCGTCATGGGGGTGGTGACAGCCCTCCGTTTTGTCGAGAATATCTATCGCAGCGCCATCGGCGGGCTGCAACGACAAGTGATGCTAAATGTCATCATGAGCATCATGGCAACCGTGCGGGGTTTGGGGGCCGTCGGCATCCTGGTCTGGGTTTCCCCCACCATCGATGCTTTTTTTGTCTGGCAGGGGATCCTGTCCATCGTCACCGTCGGTATTTTTGCAGCTTTCCTGCATCATGCGCTTCCGCCAGTCGAACGCACCGCCCGCTTTTCCCTGACGGCGCTGAAGGGAATCAGAAAGTTCGCAGCAGGCATGATGACGATTACTTTTCTGGCGCTTCTGCTCACCCAGGTCGATAAGATATTGCTCTCCCGCTTGCTCACGCTCGAAGCCTTCGGCTATTACGCCCTGGCGGGGACGGTGGCGAATGCGCTTTACGTGCTGCCCGGACCCGTCTCGACGGCGTTTTATCCGCGCCTTACGGAGTTGATGGCACGTGCTGACGGGGCTGGTTTGATCAACGCTTACCACAAGGGTGCGCAATTGGTCACCGTGCTCATGGGCGCTGCCGCGATTGTGCTGATCGTATTCGGTGATGTCGTGATGACGCTGTGGACTGCCGATCACGCACTTGCCCGGCAGGTTTCGCCGTTGGTTGCCGTTCTGGCTCTGGGAACGCTCCTCAACGGACTGATGTGGATTCCATACCAAACGCAGCTTGCCCACGGATGGACCAGCCTGGGCGTGAAGGTCAACGTTGTTGCAGTCGCGGCTATCGTACCGGCTATTCTCTGGGCTACGCCGAAATACGGCGCCATCGGCGCCGCATGGGTGTGGGTCGCACTCAACGCGGGCTATGTGACGATTGCGATTTCTCTCATGCACCGCCGGTTGCTGACCACCGAAAAATGGCGCTGGTACCAGGAGGATGTTGCGATGCCCCTGCTTGCGGGAGCCGCCGTTGCAGTCTTGCTCCGCTGGGCGATGCCAGTTTTTTCCGGGAGTTGGGCGCAGCTCACCGCACTGTCGATTTCCGGAATCCTGGTTCTGGCGGCCGCGGCGCTGGCCGCTCAGACCCTGCGTCGACAACTCGTATGTTTTTTGCCGCGAAAGCTCAGATCATTCTGTGTGAGAACCGTGTAAACGGAAAACAGGACTGGTGGGATAAAACGATGTTCAAAAACAAAATCCTTTTGATCACGGGCGGCACCGGAACCTTCGGGAACGCGGTCTTGGACCGCTTCCTGGAAACGGACATCGGAGAAATCCGCATCTTTTCACGCGACGAGAAGAAACAAGACGAGATGCGCAATGCCATCAGGAACCCGAAGGTCAAGTTCTACCTGGGGAACGTCAGGGATTACGACAGCATCCTTGCGGCCATGACGAACGTGGACCTCGTTTTCCACGCCGCCGCACTCAAACAGGTGCCCTCCTGTGAGTTTTTCCCCCTGGAAGCCGTTCGCACCAATACCATCGGCGCAGAGAATACGATGAATGCCGCGTTGGCCTGCCGTGTCAGGAATATGATCCTCCTGAGCACAGACAAGGCGGTCTACCCCATCAATGCCATGGGCATGTCGAAGGCGCTCATGGAAAAGATGATGGTTGCCAAGGCCAGGGCGCAGGGCGATGCGAACACCATCTTCTGCGGGACCCGCTACGGGAACGTCATGGGCTCCCGTGGCTCCGTGATCCCATTGTTCATTCACCAGATTCTCTCCGGGAATCCCATCACGGTGACCGACCCGAACATGACGCGCTTCATGATGTCCATTGACGATGCCGTGGATCTGGTGGTCCACGCGTTTGAGCATGGGAACCCTGGCGATATCTTCGTCCAGAAAGCGCCCGCGGCGACCATCGGCTCTCTGGCCAATGCCCTGCAACGGATTTTCAATGTCAAGAAAGAGATCCGGACCATCGGAACACGGCACGGGGAGAAGCTGTACGAAACCCTGTTGACCCGGGAGGAAATGGCCAAAGCCGAGGATACGGGTGACTATTACCGCATCCCCTCGGATGTACGGGATCTGAACTATTCCTGCTACTTTTCGGAGGGTGAAACCAAGGTCTCCTGCCTGGACGATTACAACTCCCACAACACCCGCCGCCTGGATGAAGCCGGGCTGACGGAACTGCTCCTGAAACTCGATTTCGTCCAAGAGGCGCTCTTGACACGCAAAATCGCCCTGTAACTTCGGGATTGAGCAACCATCGACCTGAAGGAGGCCAAACGGCACAGATGAAAGTTCTCGTTCTCGGCGGAAGCGGCATGCTCGGTCACCAGCTTTGCCGTATTTTATCGAAAAAGCAGGAGGTTTTGGCAACTTTCCATAACCAGCCGGACGGTTTTGCGCAGGACCCTATCCTGCCGGCGGGGCGGATGATCGGCGGCCTGGACGCGGTCGACTGGCCCCATTTCCTGGCAACCTTGAAGGAGGCCCGGCCCGATGTTGTGGTCAACGCCATCGGCATCGTCAAGCAGCGGGACGAGGCGAAGCAGGCGGTCCTCTCCATCGAGGTCAACGCTCTTTTCCCCCATCGCTTGGCGGACGCCTGTCAGGAGATCGGGGCACGACTGATGCAGATCTCCACGGACTGCGTCTTTTCGGGATTCAAGGGAGAATATTCTGAGATCGATTTGCCGGACCCGGTCGACCTCTACGGGAGAACGAAACTCCTAGGGGAGGTCAACCGCGAGGGGTGTCTGACCTTGAGAACATCGATCATCGGCTGGGAGTTGCATCGCCGCTCGGGACTTTTGGAGTGGTTCGCCTCCCAGCGCGGCAAGACCATCCAGGGGTACGACCGGGCGATTTACAGCGGCGTCTCCACCGGGGCGCTCTCCCGTCTGATCCGGGAGATCATTGAGACGAGGCCGGAGCTGTCCGGGCTCTATCACGTTGCCGGCCTACCGATTTCAAAATACGATCTCCTGTCCCGCCTGAGGGACCGGCTGGGCTGGACGGACATCCGGATCGAAAAGGATGAGACCTTCCGTTGCGACCGAAGTCTTACAGCGCAGCGATTCGAAAGAATGACCGGCTGGAAGGCGCCGTCCTGGGATGAAATGATCGATGAACTGGCGCAGGAGTGGCCGATCTACGAAGAATGGAGGCGGAGCGAAAAATGAAGATCATGACCATCCTGGGGACCCGTCCGGAGATCATTCGCCTCAGCCGTATCATCCCGAAACTCGACAAGCTGTGCGACCACGTCCTGGTCCACACCGGCCAGAACTATGATGCGAACCTGAACGATCTGTTCTTCAGCCAGCTGAACCTGCGCGGCCCGGACCACTATTTCGGGGCCAGGGGCTCCCTGGGGGAGCAGGTGGCGAAGATCCTGGTGGAGAGCGAGCGGGTGATGGCAGCCGAAAAACCCGACCGGTTGCTGGTACTGGGGGACACGAACAGCGCCCTTTCGGTCATCATGGCCAAGCGCTTGGCCATTCCGGTCTTTCATATGGAGGCGGGCAATCGCTGCTACGACGACCGCGTTCCCGAAGAGGTAAACCGGCGAATCATCGACCATTCCAGCGACATTCTCATGCCTTATACGGAGCGGAGCCGTCAGAACCTCCTGCGGGAGGGTATCGCGGGGGAGCGCATCTACGTGACGGGAAACCCGATATGGGAGGTCATCCAGCATTATGACCCGTTGATTCGGCAATCCTCCATCCTGGCTGACCTGAAGCTTCAGCAGCAGGGGTATATGCTCGTCACGGTCCACCGGGCCGAAAACGTGGATATCGAAGAGCGGTTGAAGAGCATCGCGGCGACCATGGAGGAAATTCAGAAAACCTATGGTCTGCCGATCATCGTCAGCACCCATCCCCACACACAGGCTCGGCTGAAGGGATTCGGCATTGCCGTGAACAACGACGGGATCCGGTTCCTGCCCCCCTTCGGCTTTTTCGACTTCATCACCCTCGAGCGGAATGCCTTCTGCGTCCTGAGCGACAGCGGCACGGTGCAGGAGGAGTGCTGCATTTTCCGGGTGCCGAATGTGACCGTCCGCGATGTCACCGAACGCCCCGAAACGATCGAATGCGGCAGCAACATCCTGGCTGGCGCCGATCCTGAAACGATCTTGCGGAGCGTCCGCACGGTGGTCGACCGGAAACCGGACTGGGCCGCACCGCCCGAATACCTGGCACCGAAGGTCAGCGACACCGTCGTCAAGATTCTCGCGGGATATCTTCACAAGCCGAAGCAGGGCCGCCATGCCTAAAGAAGATCAACCACTGGTCAGCGTCATCATACCCGTCTACAACGGTACGAACTATCTCCGCGAGGCGATAGACAGTGTTCTGGCGCAGACATACACCCATTGCGAGATCCTCGTCGTGGACGACGGCTCCACCGACGGGACCTGGGAGATCATCCAATCCTACGGGACGCGCATCCGGGGGATTCACAAGGAGAACGGCGGGGTTGCCAGCGCTTTGAATTGCGGTATCCGGGAGGCGGAAGGAAAGTATATCGCGTGGCTGAGCCATGACGATTTTTTTCTTCCGGAAAAACTCGCCCATCAAGTTAAATTTCTTAACGAATTCAAAGAATTCAAAGCATGCTACACGAATTACTACATTACCGATCCGAGGATGAAGATCCGCTCTGAAGTCGTGCCGCCCTGGTATCCGCGGGCAAAGGCGATCCGGGCTCTGTTCGGGGACATGTACATCAGCGGCTCTACGGTACTGATCGAACGCAACTGCTTCACCGAGATCGGGCTTTTTTCCGAATCGTTGCGCTACACCCAGGATGCCGAGATGTGGCTGCGAGTCATTCGCCGGTATGATATCGGTCATCTGCCTGAAAGTCTGGTCAAACAACGCTCCCATCCCGGACAGGGCAGCGTCAATTTCAGAACCGGACAGCGCAAGGAGACCCGGACTCTCTATGAGCGCTTCTTTTGCGAATGGGGCATCGGCGGCATCTTTCCCGAAAGGGCGCAGCTGGCCGATGAATCCCGAACCCAAGCCAAGGCTCATATCTGGTTCGGCGACACCATGGCGGTGCATCGCGGCTATTACGACCTCGCGGACGAACATTACCGAATTTCAAAGTCCCTGTGGCCCGACTGGCGAAACCCGGCGCGGACAAGGCTCCTTTTCGGATCGCGCGTCCTTCTCTTTCCGAGGCGACTCTTTCATTACTTTCTCTTCCGCCTGTTCGGCCGTCCCTTTCCCGTGCTGGACATCGCATGATCGTCGGATAGGCGTGGGATCCCCATGAAGATTTGCTTTCTCTCCGACGCCCAGAGCATCCATACGAAACGGTGGGCGCGCCATTTTCGCGGCCGGGGCGACGATGTCACCGTCATCTCCTACGACGCAGGCGCCATCGACGATGTCCGGGTGATCGTCCTGCCCCCGCGGGCACGCCTCCGGCCCCTGAACATCCTCCTCCAGATGGGCCCCATCCGCCGCATCATCCGGGAGCTCCGGCCGGATATCCTCCACGCCCATTACGTGACGAGCTACGGCCTGGCCGGGGCCCTCTCCGGCAGAAGGCCTTTCGTGGCGACCGCCTGGGGGACCGACGTACTCATCTCACCGGAGACGTCCCGGATCTTCCGTCAGATCGTGCGCTTCACGCTGGAGCGGGCCGATCTGGTCACCTCGATGGCTCCGCACATGACGGACCATCTCGTGGCCCGGGGGTATGCACCGCGGGAGAAGATCCTGACCCTCCCCTTCGGGGTGGATACGGAGCTCTTCAATCCGTCGCGCCGAACGCGGCGGCACGACCGGGAAAACGCCATGGTCGTCAGCAACAGGCTGCTGGGTCCGGCGATGGACGTCGACACGCTGATCCGGGCAATCCCGCGGGTCCTCGACGCGCTCCCCGGGGAGGGCATCCGATTCGTCATCGCCAACGACGGGCCGCAGCGGGGCGAGTTGGAGGCGCTGGCTCGGGACCTGGGCGTCTCAGACTGCGTGGAATTCATCGGGCCGGTTGAACATGATCGGATGCCGGAACTCCTGGGGCGGGCAGACCTCTTCGTGTCGACCTCCCCGTCGGACGGGAACAACATCTCCCTGAACGAGGCGATGGCCTGCGGGGCCTTCCCGGTGGCGGCGGACATCCCGGCGAACCGGAACTGGGTCGAAAGCGGCCGAAACGGCCTTCTCTACCCCTGCCGGGATGCCGAGCGGCTGGCGGCCGCGCTGGTCGAATCCTTGGAAAAGCCTGATTGGCGTTCGTCGGTCGTGGAGGAGAATGCCGGGATCATCCGTACGCAAGCCTCCTGGGCGAACAGCATGAAGCTGATGGAAAACCATTACCTCCGACTGATTGAAGCCGGGCACGAAAGGTGATAAGGATCGGCTTGCCTGCGGCGTTGCAGCGAAAAAACTTGCCAATACAGAGGAAGATGAGATGCAGGTCCCTTTTGCAAACCTGAAAATGCAGTACGATTCCATCCGGGGCGAGATCGATGCGGCCATGGCGGCGGTCATCGCCGAGTCTGCCTTCATCGGCGGGAAATATGCCAAAGCCTTCGAGGAGGCCTTCGCGGCCTTCTGCGGGGTGAAGCATTGCATCGGCGTGGGCAACGGCACCGACGCCCTCTACATCGCCCTGCGCAGCCTCGGCATCGGTCCCGGGGACGAGGTGATCACGGCGGCCAACTCCTTCATCGCCTCCTCCGAGGCGATCACGATGGCGGGGGCGCGTGTCGCATTCGTCGACTGCGATCCCAGGACCTGCAACATCGACGTGAAGAAGGTCCTGGCGGCGATCACGCCGCGGACGAAGGCCATCATTCCGGTCCACCTCTACGGCCAGCCGGCCGACATGCCGGCGCTGGTCGGGATCGCCCGGGAGAAGGGGCTTTTCCTCGTGGAGGACG
This sequence comes from Deltaproteobacteria bacterium, assembly GCA_021372695.1. Next base: position 75,000 of record JAJFTY010000044.1, on the reverse strand, counting down.
CCGCCCAGGCCCACGGGGCCGAAATCGACGGCCGGCGCGTCGGAGCGTTCGGACGGTTGGCCTGCTTCAGCTTCTATCCGGGCAAGAACCTCGGGGCCTACGGCGACGCCGGGGCGATCGTCACGGACGACGAGGCGCTCGCCGTGAAGTGCCGGATGATCGCCAACCACGGCCGTATCCAAAAATACGACCACGATTTCGAGGGAATCAACAGCCGTCTGGACGGGCTCCAGGGGGCGATTCTGCGGGTGAAACTGCATCACCTCAATGACTGGACAGAGAAGAGGCGCAGCCGCGCGGCGCTCTACGACAGGCTCCTCGCGGGGAGCGGCGTGGCCACGCCGGTCGTGGCACCCGGGATGACGCATGTCTACCACCTCTATGCGGTCCGCGTGCCGGACCGCTCGGCGGTCCAGGCCGCACTGAAGGAGGCGGGGATCGCCACGGGAATCCACTACCCGATCGCCCTGCCCAGCCTCGCGGCCTACAGGCATCTGGGCCACCGACCGGCAGATTTTCCCGTGGCGAACCGGTATGCTGCGGAAATCCTCAGCCTGCCCATGTTTCCGGAGATGACGGACGAACAGGTCGTCCATGTCTGCGATGTCCTCCGGCGGGCCGTCCGGGGAAAGGAGGCGCAATGAGCGAAAGGAAGATCCGCTTTGCCCTGGTCGGCTGCGGGAGCATCACCGCAAAACACATGACGGCCCTCGCCCGGATCGCGGACGCCGGCGTCGCCGCCGTATGCGACCTGAATCCGGCCGCGGCGAAGGCCTTCGGAGAGGCCCACGGCCTGCCCTGGTACGCGGACCCCCACGAGATGGCCCGGCGGGAAAAGTTCGATCTCTTCTCCATCTTGACCCCATCGGGAACGCACGCCGAGCTCATGCTGGAGCTGGCGTGCCACGACCGCCATTTCGTGGTGGAAAAACCCATGGCCCTGCGCATCGCAGACGCCGATCGGGTGATCCGCGCCTGCGACGAACGCGGGACCAAGGTCTTCGTCGTCCAGCAGAACCGTTACAACCTGCCGGTAAGAAAACTCAAGGAGGCCGTCGAGGCCGGTCGTTTTGGCAAGATGGTCCTGGGGACGGTCCGGGTCCGGTGGTGCCGGGAGCAGGTCTACTACGACGCGAAACCATGGCGCGGCACCTGGGCCCAGGACGGGGGGGTCTTCACGAACCAGGCGAGCCACCATATCGACATGCTCTCCTGGATGCTGGGTGATGTGGAGAGCGTCACGGCCATGACCGCGACCCGCCTGGCGGCCATCGAAGCGGAAGATACCGGCGTGGCGACCGTCCGCTTCGTAAGTGGCGCCCTTGGCGTGATCGAGGCGACCACGGCGACGCGGCCGAAGGACCTCGAGGGTTCGATCAGCCTCCTCGGCGAGCACGGTGCCGTAGAGATCGGCGGCTTCTTCATGAACGACCTGAAAACCTGGCAATTCCGGAATCCCGTTCCCGAAGACGCCGAAGTCTTCGCCCGCTGGGGGAAAAACCCGGACATTCCGGCCTGGAACCACGAACAGTACCTGCGCGATGTCATCCGCTGCCTCCAGGAGGGGAAGCGGGGGCTCGTGGAAGGGTTCGAAGGGCGGAAATCGCTGGAGTTGATCAACGCTCTTTACGAATCCGCGGAGAGCGGACAGACCGTCTCCCTCCGGTTTTGCCCCCGCCTGTGCCGTCTGGGCCAGGGGAGGTGATCCATGGTGCCTCTGATCCATCCGCGTGTTGAACTTGGCGAAGGGTCCGAAATCGGACCTTTCGCTATTGTCGGGGAGCCGCCCCGGGGCCGCAAGCCCGGAGACCTGCCGACCTGGATCGGTCCGGGTTCTGTGATCCGCTCCCACACGGTCATCTATGCCGGCAACCGGATCGGGGCGCGGTTCCAGACGGGACATCACGTGATGATCCGCGAGGAAAACGAGATCGGCGACGACGTGAGCATCGGGACCGGGACGGTGGTGGAACACCATGTCCGGATCGGCCACGGCGCCCGGATCCACTCCCAGGCCTTCATTCCCGAATATTCCGTTCTGGAGGCGGGCTGCTGGATCGGCCCCAACGTCGTGCTGACCAATGCCAAGTACCCGAACCGGCCCGACACGAAGCAAAACCTCCGCGGCGTCATCGTAGGAAAAAATGCCGTCGTCGGGGCGAACGTCACGATCCTGCCGGGAGTGCGGATCGGCGAGGGCGCCCTGATCGGCGCGGGAACGGTGGTGACCCGGGACGTCCCGGACGGGGCCCTTTGCTACGGAGACGGCATCAAGGGGCGAAACAGTCATGCGGTCTGAATTTCCGCCGGACATCAGCGTCATCATCCCGTGCCGGAATGAAGAGCGGTACATCGGGGAGACCATCGATCGGGTGGCGGCCCAGACGGGCGCCGGCGAGAGATTCACCCTGGAAATGCTCATTGTGGATGGAAAGAGCGACGACCGGACACAGAGCGTGGTGCGGGAGCAGATGGGAAGCCGCCCGGCGCTCCGGCTCATCGTCAACGAGAAGCAGATCACGCCGGTTGCCTTCAACCTCGGCATCAGGGAGGCCCGAGGGAGGTACATCTGCATCCTCGGAGCCCATGCCGAGATTGCGCCGGATTATCTCCAGAGCTGCCTGAGCGTCATCCAGCAGGTCGATGCCGACAACGTTGGAGGTCCCTGGCGGGCTCAGGGATACGGACGCGTGGGCGAGGCCATCGCCGTGGCTTTTCAGGCTCCCTTCGCCGTCGGCGGTGCGAAGGGGCATGATCCGGACTACGAGGGGTATCTCGATACGGTTTGGGGGGGGTTCTACAAACGGGAGGTGTTCGAAAGGATCGGCCTGTTCGATGAGGAACTGGTCCGAAACCAGGACGATGAACTGAATTACCGTCTCGTGAAGGCGGGGGGCAAAATCTGGCAGTCGCCGCGGATCCTTTTTTTCTATGTCTGCCGGGACAGCCTGCGTCAGCTCTTCCTCCAGTACTACCAGTACGGCTACTGGAAGGTGCGGGTGATCCGGAAGCACCGGCTCCCGGCGAGCATCCGTCACCTCGTCCCCGGCGGGTTCGTCGGAGCGCTCTTGGTGCTGCTGGTTCTGGCCCCTTTCAACGCTGGGGCGGGTGTCCTGTTCGCGGCCCTTTTGGTGCTCTATGCGGCGGCAAATCTGGCGGCATCGTGCGCCGCGAGCCTCAGAGCCCGTCAACTCCGGTTGCTGCCCGTGCTGCCCGCAGTTTTTGCCGCCTTCCACTTCGGCTACGGCTGGGGTTTCCTGAGAGGTTTTGTCGATTTTGTCCTTTTGCGCCGGCAGGGCCGCCGACAGTTTTCCCAGGTCACGCGATAAATGACGAACTCTTCAACCGCGGAAGTCGACCGCCTGAAGAAGGCCTACCGCGCCTACCACGAAGAGGGAATCGACCGTCAGCGCTGGTCGTCGGAAAACCCCGGCAACCGGGCGATGCTCCGCGAGCGCCACGCGGCGATGCACGCCTTGCTGGCAGCCTGTGATCTGCTGCCGCTGGCCGGCCGGAAGATCCTCGACGTGGGCTGCGGCAGCGGCGGGGAGCTGGCCCATCTGTTCACCTGGGGCGCCCAAGCCCGGCATCTCCACGGCGTGGACCTTCTCCCGGAGAGGATCGCGGCGGCCCGCGAGGCCCATCCGGAGCTGACCTTCTCCTGCGGGAACGCCGAATCCATCGACTATCCCGACGGGGCATTCGATCTGGTGATGTTGTTCACCGTGCTCAGTTCCATCCTCGATCCGGCGATGGCCAACAACCTCTGCGCCGAAGCGATGAGGGTGCTCAAACCGGGCGGCGCCGTTCTGTGTTACGATTTTCGCTTCGGTAATCCCTACAATCCGAATGTCCGCGGTGTGACGCGGCGCGAATTGATCCGGCTTTTCCCGGGGTTCACCATGCAGGCGCGCAGCCTGACCCTGCTGCCGCCGCTGACGCGGAGGCTCGGCGGCTGGACGGAGGCGCTCTATCCGATCCTGGCCAGGTTCCCGTTCCTCCGCACCCATAACCTGGCCTGTCTGAAAAGATAGCGGCGCCGTTCCGGGAAAAGGGCAGGGCAAACAGGGATTGTGATCAACGTCATCGGCAGACCCATCGCAGGACCCCTCGGGTCATTGAAAATAGATGAGGCCATTTCATGAGAGATGAATTTTTGAATTTCTCCCCGCCGTCGATTGGCGAGGAGGAGATCGGTGAGGTTGCGGACACCCTGCGGTCCGACTGGATCACGACGGGTCCCAAGACGAAGCGGTTCGAGACGGATTTTGCCGCCTGTGTGCAGGCACCCGGTGCCCTGGCGCTCAACTCCTGCACCGCCGGTCTCCACACGGCCCTGGTTGTGGCGGGAGTCGGACCCGGAGACGAAGTGATCGTGACGCCGCTCACCTTTGCCGCTACGGTGAACTGCATCGAACACGTGGGCGCCCGCCCGGTCCTCGTGGACGTGTCGCCGGATACCCTGAACATCGATCCGGAAAGGGTCGCCGAGGCGATCGGACCCAGGACGAAGGCGATCATGCCGGTCCATCTGGCGGGGCATCCGGCGGACATGGACCCGATCCGGGAACTGGCAAAGAGGCGCGATCTGCTCATCGTCGAAGACGCCGCTCACGCGCTGCCGGCGAAATACAGGGGCCGCCCCATCGGCTCCTGGGAAAATCCTGCCGCCTTCAGTTTCTACGCAAGCAAGAACATCACGACCGGCGAGGGGGGGATGCTGACCGGAACACCCGCATTCCTGGATGAGGCGAAGGTGGTGGGCCTGCACGGCATGAGCCGGGATGCCTGGAAGCGCTACGAGAAGGGGGGCGCCTGGTACTACGAAGTCGTGATGCCCGGCTTCAAGTACAACATGTCGGACATCCAGGCGGCCATCGGCCTCTGGCAACTCAGGAAACTGGAGGGGTTTCAGCGCCGCCGCCGGGAGATCGTTGCGGCCTACTCTGCCGCCTTCCGGGATAACGATGCGCTGGAGATCCCGGTGGCGCGGCCGGAAGTCGAGCACGCCTGGCACCTCTACATCCTCAGATTGTGCCTGAAGGCGCTAAGGATCGACCGCAACGGCTTCATCGAGGAGCTCAGGGCGCGCAATATCGGGGTGTCGGTCCATTTCATCCCGATCCATCTCCACCCGTTCTACCGTGACAAATATCGTTATCAGCCGGAGGATTTCCCCGTGGCGTTCGGCAACTATCTCCGGATGATCAGCCTCCCCGTCTACCCGCGCATGACCAACAGGGATGTGGAAGATGTGGTCGAAGCAGTCATTGACATCGTCAAGACCTTCAAACGATGAAAGTGTCAAAACGGATTTTCGATCTCTTCTGGACGATTGCGGGGCTTCTGCTCCTCTGGCCCCTCTTCGCGGTCATCGCCCTGCTGGTCAAGCTGGACGACGGCGGTCCCGTTTTCTTCCGCCAGGAGCGCATCGGTTACCGCGGCAAGACGTTCCGGATGTGGAAATTCAGGACGATGGTCGTTGATGCGGAACAGCACGGTCTGCCCCTGACCATTGAGGAGGACCCGCGGATCACGAGAATCGGCCGGCGTCTCCGCCGTTACAAATTGGACGAACTTCCCCAGCTCATCAATGTCCTCAGAGGCGATCTGAGCCTTGTCGGTCCGCGGCCCGAGGTGGCCAAGTATGTTGCCCTCTACACGGAGGAGCAGCGCCGGGTTCTGAACCTGATACCGGGAATCACCGATCCGGCTTCGATGAAATACGAGAATGAGAACGCCGTCCTGGCGAAGAGCGCCGATCCTGAAACGGCCTATATCCGTGAGATCATGCCGGACAAGATCCGCATCAACCTGGACTACGGGGCGAACCCTTCTCTTTTCCATGATGTCCTGATCATCACCCGAACGGTTTTCCCATTTTCGCGGAACAAGCATTTCTATATCATGGTCGCCGTCGACGCCCTTCTGGTGTTTCTTTCTTACATACTGGCCTACTTGCTCCGTTTCGACATGGGGATTCCCGCCGAGGAATGGACGCGCATCGTCCAGACACTTCCCTTTGTGATTCCCGTCAAGATCGCGGTCTTTTTCGTTTTCGGCCTTTACAGGGGGATGTGGCGCTACACAAGCCTCCTCGATTTTCTCAACGTGTTCAAATCCGCGATCGTCTCCTCTCTTCTCGTTGTTCTGGTCATTGTGCTCGGTCACCGATTCGAGGGGTATTCTCGGTCCGTCTACATCATCGATTGCGCCCTCACCTGCTTTTTCGTCGGAGGGATCCGGGGAATCATCCGGATTGCATTCGCGGGCGGTTTGCCGACATTCTGGACCTTCCGGCGATACAAGGACCCCGCCGACCGCAAAGTGATCATCATCGGGGCAGGAGACGCCGGCGAAAAGGCCCTTCGCGAAATCCGGGACAATCCCGGTCTCCGGCTGGACCCGGTCGGCTTCCTGGACGACGATCCGGCGAAACACTGGAAGGCGATCCACGGTGTGCCCGTGGTCGGTTTCGTGAACGATGCGGACCGGATTCCCCTGGAATTCGACGAGATCCTCATCGCCATGCCTTCGGCGAAAGGGGAGGAGATGCGGCGGATCGTGGCGGCCTGCGAGCGGACGGGAAAGCGCTACCGCACGCTTCCGCCCATCGGCGAGTTGATCGACGGCCGGGTCTCCATGCGGGCCGTCCGCGAGGTTCAGCTGGAAGATTTTCTGGGCCGGGAAGAGGTGCGAACCGATCGGGAAGGGATCTGGCGGTTGCTCGACGGCCGGCGGGTCCTGGTGACCGGCGCCGGCGGCTCCATCGGGGCCGAACTCGTCCGGCAGATTGCACGCTACCGGCCCGGTCTACTTGCGCTGATCGACTTCAGCGAATTGAATCTGTCCGAGGTGGAGATGGAGAGCCGGGCCCATTTCCCGGATCTTGCCATCCACGCCTGTCTTGCGGACATCCGCGACCGGGACGCGCTGGCCCCGATTTTTCGGGAATGCCGGCCCGAGGTGATCTTCCATGCGGCCGCCTACAGACATGTGCCTCTTCAGGAGCTCTGTCCCCGGGAGGCGGTTTACAACAACATCGTCGGGACGCGGAATCTTGCCGAGCTCGCCCGGGAGACGGCTGCGGAGCTCTTCGTCCTGGTCTCCACGGACAAGGCCGTCCGGCCGACCAGTGTGATGGGGGCAACCAAGCGGGTCGCGGAGATGCTGATTCTGGGCATGAACGCGCCGCCGTCCGGGGATCCGTCGATGCCAGGGGGGCCGCCCGGCAACCCATCGGAAAAGCCTCATGCCGCCGCGGCGGTACCGGCACGGACGACCCGTTTCCTCGCTGTCCGGTTCGGCAACGTTCTGGGGGGGTCCGGGTCCGTTCTGCCGATTTTCCAGAGGCAGATCGCCAACTTGGAACCCGTTACCGTCACCCATCCCGACGTCACCCGCTATTTCATGAGCATCCCCGAGGCGGCTCAGCTCATCCTTCAGGCCGGTGTGCTGGGAGACGGAGGGGAGATTTTCACCCTCGACATGGGCAAGCCGGTCCGGATTGCCGACATGGCCCGCGATCTGATTCGTTTTCACGGTCTGGAGCCCGATGTGGACATTCCCATCCGGTACATCGGCCTGCGGCCCGGCGAAAAACTCCATGAGGAGCTGATCACAGAGGGAGAGGGGAGCCAGCCCACGGTGCATGAAAAGATCCGGGTCATACAGGAAAACCAACGCAACCTCGCGGATCTGAGCCGCGGGATCGACGACCTGATTGCCGTCTCGGCAACCCATGATGCAGCCGCCATCAGGAACTCCCTCGCCCGGATTGTTCCCGAATACAGCCCCCAAGATCGTCTCAACGCCTAGCAGATTTCGATCTTCTTTGCCTCGTCGATGAGCATGATCGGGATATCGTCCCGGATCTCGTAGAGCAGACGACACCGGTCGCAGATCAGGCCGTCCCCGGCCTGGGTCAGGCGCAGCTCCCCCTTGCACTTCGGGCAGGCCAGGATTTCCAACAGTTCTTTGCGGATTCCCATTTCGAACTCCTCAGTATCTCTGGAATCGGATCCCTCCGTTCGAACGTTTCCGGGGATCCCTTCCAAGGTTGGCCAGCAAGCTGCAAATTCCCGGCAGCTCTCCCTCACCCCTCCCCGGGATCACTCTTCCCGGCGGCCATCGTCTCCCTGATCGCCTCAAGGACCTCCTCCACACCGATCCCCCGCATGCACTCTTTTGTCTCGCACCGCTTCCGGAAGCAGGGGCTGCACGGGAGATTCCGCCGGATGACGCGATGGCCGGGACCGTAGGGGCCGGTCCGGCTCGGATCGGTCGGCCCGAAGAGGGCGACGACCGGGGTGCCCGCCGCTGCCGCGATGTGCATCGGGCCGGAATCGGTCGTGACGACGAGCGATGCCTTCCCGTAGAGGCAGGCGAGCTCCCTGAGCGTCGTCCGTCCGCCGAGGTTGGCGGCGGGTGTTTTCATCCGTTCCCGGATCCGGTCGAGGGGAGCGGTCTCTCCCCCGGTCAGGACGACGCCGATCCCGAGCTCCGTCCGGATACGGTCGCAGAGTTCGGCAAACTTCTCATCTGTCCAGAGTTTCGTCTCCCAGAAGGCCACGGGGTTGACGGCCACGAAAGCCCTGCCTCCGCTTCCCGCCTTTTTCCCCTCTCCATCCACCGACAGAATGGCCCGATTTTCCGCGAGGAGTGCCTCCACGTGCTGTTTTTCCGTCTCCCCGATCGCAATCTGGAATCCGCCCGCAAAGGGACCCCCACCGTCCTGCCGCGACGGGGGGGAGATGACGTGGCGGACCAGGTCGAGGTAGCGGTCCACGGCGTGCTTCCCCATCTCCTCGGGAATCTTCTCACTGTAAAAAAAGCCGCTTCCCTCCTGGAGGCTGTCATAGCCTAACTTCCGCTTGCCGCCGCTAGCCGCGACGATCACGGCGCTCTTGAGCAGACCGTGGAAGTCGATGACCAGATCGTAGGGGCGGCTCCGAAGCTGCCGGAGAAACGCACGCATCTCCCGGATGGGGGCCAGGATCCGGCCGCGCTGCATCTCCCGGAGCCAGCGCTTGCGTCCCGAGACGAGAACCCGGTCCAGGTCGGGGTGGTCCGCAAGGAGGTCGGAAGCGGCCTCTTCGACGACCCACGTGATCTCCGCGTCGGGATAGCGGCGCCGGAGGGCGGCGAGCGACGGCAGCGTGTGGACAACATCCCCGATGGCGCTCAGCTTGACGATCAGGATGTTCAAAACCCTCTCCCCCTCCGATCCCGGATGATCCAGGCGACGGCTTCCGTCAGGTTCGCTGCGATATGGAGTGGATGAAATGAATCAGCCCCCGTGGTCTCGGGACTCCGGGCCAGGGATGCCGCAGACTCTTCTCCGTAGCCTGTCCGGACGAGAATCCCCCGGACCCCCGCCCGTGTGCCGGCCTCGATATCCTTCAGGGTATCGCCCACCAGATAGGAACGGCGCCGATCGATTCCGAGCTCCGCCGCGGCCTTCAGGAGCATTCCCGGCGCGGGTTTCCGGCAGGTGCAGGTCTGAAGATAGCGTCCCTTTCCTTCGGTGGGATGGTGGGGGCAGTAGTAGAAGGCATCGATCAGCGCCCCCTCGGCCGCAAGCATCTCCGAGAGCCGCGCATTTGCCCGGCCGACGAAGGCCTCGTCGAATAGACCGCGGGCCACGCCCGACTGGTTGGTCACCACGACCACCTTGAGCCCGCTCTCATTGATCTGGCGGATCGCCGCGGCTGCGCCGGGAATCAGCCGAAGCGCCTCGATCCGGTCGATGTACCCGCACTCTTCGTTGATCGTTCCGTCGCGGTCCAGGAAAACCGCCGCCTGCCCCTCTGTCTCGACCATCCTCCCCTTTCTTACGGCTGGCTGCCCGGCATCAACCGTTCTTTCCTGAATCGTCCATGAGCTTCCGACCAACCGCGTACACCTCCTCTGCGCCGATCAGCTCCATGCAGCGAAAATCGGTCGGGCAGACCGGTTTGAGGCAGGGGCTGCACGGAACATCATGGTGGATCACGACGCTCCGCTCCCCCACCGGAGATGTCGCGACGGGGTCCGTCGAGCCGAAGATAGCCACCGTCGGAACCCCAAGCGCCCCGGCGACGTGCATCAGTCCGGAATCGTTCGAAATGAAGAGTGCACACCGCGAGATGAGGGAGATCGCCTCTTTCAGGTTCGTCTTCCCCGCGATATCGGTCAGGGGAAGCCGGGCGTTCTTCTGTACCGCAGCCGTGCTCTCCCGGTCGCCGGCGCTCCCGAAGAGGAGCCCCTGAGCTCCGGTTTCGCCCGCCAGGCGGTCGGCGACCGCGGCGAACCGGTCGGGAAACCACTTTTTCGCCGGTCCGTAGGCGGCGCCTGGCGCAATGCCGACCAGGGGACGGTTCTCTGCGATGCAGAAACGGGTCAGAAGCACAGCAGCCAGGGCATCGTATTCCGGTCCCGGGCGGAGCCGGACATCGCGTCCGGCCGGCGCGCAGCCGAGCGCCCGGACCATCTCGCCGTAGTAGCCTATCTGATGAACCCGGCGGATCTCTTTAGTGCGGCGGACGGAGTGGGTGAGAAGAGCCCCACGGCCGTCGGAGTTGTAGCCGGCCCGGAGCGGGATGCCCGCCCAGGCAGCAATGATCGCCGCCTCGATCGCGTTCTGGAGGAGAATGGCGCAGTCGAACCGCCTTTGCCTGAGTTCTCCGGCCAGACGCCGTTTCCCGATGATCCCGGCGTGGCGCCCCGGCTCTTCGAATACGATCACCTCGTCCACATCGGGCGAAAGCCGGTAAACCTCGGCGACCCACGGCTTCGCCAGCACCGAGAGCCGGGCACCGGGCCAACTTTGGCGGATGGCAGCGACCGCGGGGAGTGTCATGACGACATCCCCGATCCAGTTCGTTCCCCGGACGAGTATCCCTTCAATACCGTCTACGGGGAGCTTTTTCCCACCCCTGATCGTTAGTTCCATCCGGCCGATATTCTCATTCCTTGTCGTGGCGTTGGCAGAGCTGGGTCTTCCAGCGGTGATGCACCCAAAGCCATTGATCGGGGTACTGGCGGACGGTCTCCTCGATCACCTTCATGAAGCGCTGGGTGTTCGCGACGATATCGGCATTCCGGTCGCCCGTGTCAATGAGGTCGACCTCGGGACCCACGACGAACCGGTACCGTCCATCCGGTTGCCGGAACATGTAGCCCGGCAGAACCGGCGCGCCGGTGTGGAGGGCGAGGATGGCCAGGCCGTCCGTGGTACAGGCCGGCCGGCCGAAATAGTCGACGAAGACCCCCTCATAGACGTCCATATTCTGGTCGATCAGAATGGCCACCATTTCGTTATGTTTGAGGGCTTTGAGCATGGGCCGCATCGCCCGGCTTTTTTCGAGAAGCGTATTCCCGGTCGCCGTCCTGACCTTGAACACAAGCCGCTCCAAAAGCGGGCTGTCGAGGCAGCGGTAGATGGCCACAAAGGGCTTGAGGAAAAGGGAAGCCGCTATGGCCTCGATCTCCCAGTTTCCGAAGTGGGCCCCGAACATCAGGACCCCCTTTCCCTTTTCCAGGGCTTTCCGACAGTTCTCCAGCCCTTGCGCGTCGACGAGTTCTCCGATGTTCTCCCGGGTCAGGCGGGGGATGTCGAAGAATTCCGCGGCCACGAGACCCATGTTTCGGTAGACTCCGTGGACGATCTGGCGGATCTCAGCCTCACTTTTTTCAGGGAACGCGCACCGGAGGTTGTGGTGCGCGATGAGGCGCTGGCGGGGAACGAACAAATAGAAGAGCCGGAAGAAACCGACGAACAGAGCTCTCCGCAGCGGGGTGGGTATGGCCCGGAAGCAGAAGAGCAGAATATCAACCAGACGCTCGGATTTCACCGGCTACGCTCCATGGGTGTTCCTTCTGGCCGCTACTTAATCGCAATGGCGGAAAAAATCAACTCCGCAAATGGTTCGGCGGGGGAGATCTCCATCCCGATCCGGAGGAGCGTGAGCTCGCGGAGGAGATCGGGATGGTCTGCCAGACGCGCGGCGTCCTTCTCGGTGGTGACGATCCTCGTGGCGCCGCTCTCGCGGGCGAGAATCCGAAGGGCATCGATGTCGGCGCGGGAGTAGGGATGGTGATCGGGAAATGCACGGAAGGAGACGATATCGGCGTCCAGCCGGGAGAGGCTCCTGCGGAAGGATCCCGGCCGGCCGATTCCGGCGAAAGCGCACACCTTGACGCCCTTGAGTTCCGCGAGCGGCCGCACCCGTCCGGTTTTCGCCTCGACAAGCCCCAGCGGCCGGCGGATACCCCGGAAGGAGGGAAGCCTGGAGGCCTTCGGCAGCGGCTCGCCGCCCGGTTCCTCCTCCGCGCCGGTGCGAAGGATCAGGTGGGCGCGGCGCAGGGCCTTGGGCGTTTCGCGGAGCGGCCCGCGCGGGAGGATGAAGCCGTTTCCCAGGGGGCAGAGCGCATCGACGAGGACGATGTCGAGATTTCGGCAGAGGGCCCGGTGCTGGAAAGCGTCATCCAGGATCAACACATCGGCGCCGAATCTTCGAACAGCCTCCCGGCCGGTGAGGAGCCTTCTGCTGCCCGCCAGGACCGGGACCCCCGGAGCAGCTCTGGCGATCAGGACCGGCTCATCTCCGGCTTCCCGCCACCCGCAGAGGATGCCGTTTTCGTCGGAGACGATGCGGACGGCAGCGCCCGAGCGGCCGCCGTAGCCCCGGCTCAGCACGGCCGGGTGGAAGCCCCGCTGCTTCAGGAGATTGGCGATGAAGATCACCGTCGGCGTTTTTCCGGTCCCGCCCACGGTGATGTTCCCGACGCTGATGACGGGGACCGGGAGTTGCTCTCGCCGGAGAATCCCCCGGTCGTAGAGGCGGTTTCGCAGGGCGACCGCCGCGGCGTAGGGGAGGGAGAGAAGGCGGAGGGCTGCGGCAACGGTATGGTTTGCGACTCCCATCCGTTTACCCGCCCAGATTTCCTCCAGCCTCTCCCCAAAGGACCGCAAAGTGCCCTCCCATCCTTGAAGACCTTACATTACCCGTCCAGATGGCGGGAAATGCCTTTGCAGGGGGCGCATTGGAGGTTTTTCGGTCGAAAAATGTCCAGCGCCATCGGCAAATGGCGTTGCCGTCATCCGATTCCCCATCCCGGCATCAGCCGGCGCCGTTCGCCGCCGGTTCTCCGGAGGCCCGCCCGTTTTCCTTGAACTGCATGTTGTAAAGGCGGCAGTACTCTCCCTGGCAGGCGAGGAGGTATTCGTGGGTCCCCTCCTCGCGGATCTCCCCGTTCACCAGAACGATGATCCGGTCGGCGTTGCGGATCGTCGAGAGGCGGTGGGCGATCACAAGCGTGGTTCGGCCCTTCATGAGGTTTTCCAGGGCGTCCTGGACCTCGATCTCCGCTTCGGAATCGAGGGAGGAGGTCGCCTCGTCGAGGATCAGGATCGGGGCGTCCTTGAGCAGTGCGCGGGCGATGGAGATCCGCTGACGCTCACCGCCGGAGAGCTTCGTTCCCTGTTCGCCGATCAGGGTGTCGTATCCCTTGGGAAGGCGGGAGATGAAGTCGTGGGCGTTGGCGGCTTTCGCCGCGGCAACGATCTCCTCTTCCGTCCTGACGATGTTGCCATAGGCGATGTTGTTGCGCACCGTGTCGTTGAAGAGGATGGTCTGCTGCGTCACGATGGCGACCTGCCCGCGGAGTGATTCGATGGTGACGTCGCGGATGTCCCGGCCGTCGATGAGGATCGCCCCCGAAGTGACGTCGTAGAAGCGGGGGATCAGGTTGACGAGCGTCGTCTTTCCGCCGCCGCTCATCCCCACGAACGCGACCACCTCGCCGGCCCGGATGGTGAGCGATATGTTCTTCAGGACGGGTGTCTTCTCGTAGCAGAACGTGACATCCCGGATTTCGATCTCCCGCGAGATCCGGGGAAGGAGGCCGGCATCGGGACGGTTCCGGATCTCCGGGACCAGGTCGATGACGCCGAAGACCCGCTCGGCGCCGGCAATTCCCTGCTGGATCGTGTTGTTCACGTTGGTCAGCCTTTTGACCGGCTCGTAGAGCATGATCAGGGCGGCCAGGAAGGAGAAGAAGGTCCCCGGCGAAGAGTGGCCGTTGATCACCTGGTAGCCGCCGTAGAAGATGATGGCGGCAATGCCGAGCCCCCCGAGGAATTCCATGAAGGGGCTGGAGATGGCGTTGATGGAGACCGTCTTCAGGGAGAGCCGGAACAGGCGTTCGTTTTCCGTGGAAAAACGGTTGTTTTCGTACTCCTCCATGCTGAAGGCTTTGACGATCCGGGTTCCGGAGATGGTCTCCTGGAGCAGTGAGGTGAGGCTTCCCAGAGTGACCTGGGTCCGGGTCGCCACGTGCCGCATCTTCTGGCCGAATTTGGCGATGGGGTAGACGGCCAGAGGAAAGATGAACATGGCGATGATGGCGAGCTGCCAATCCCTGTAGAAGATGACGAAGATGAGGCAGATCAGGGTGGAGGTGTCCTTCAGGAGGGCCGTGATCGCCTCCGACACGGCGCTCTGGATGAAGGCGACGTCGTTGGTAATCCGGGACATGAGCGTCCCCGTCGGATTCCGGGTGAAGAAGGAGAGCGGCTGGAGCTGGATCGTCCGGTAGAGATTCGCCCGCAGGTCGGCGACGATCCGGAGGCCGATGAAGTTCATCAGGATCGTCTGGGCGTAGTTGCATCCCCCCTTGATCAGGTAGATGCCGATGATCGCGAGCGGGATCCATTTGAGCGTCGCCGCATTCTGCTTGAGAAAAATCTCGTCCAAAGTCGGCTTGACCAGGAAGGCGAGTGCCGACGTCGTTGCGCCGACGACGAGCATACAGACCATGGCCACGCCGAACTTCAGGGTGTGCGGCTTGGCCAGTTTCAGGAGCCTCTTGAAAATATCCAAAGAATCAATCTCCTATTGAAGCATGTCGCAGGCGATCCGCGCGGTCCGCTGCGATGCGCCCGGGGTACCCAGTTTCCCCCGGATCATGGCCAGAGCCGCCTTCATCTCTTTGGCCTTTCCCCGGATGGTGACGAGACTCCTGATCTCTGCGGCGATGCGTTCCGGGTTGGCCTCCGCCTGGATCAGTTCGGGGACGACGGCATTGCCGGCGATGAGATTCACTAGGCTGATGTGGTTCACCCGGATGAATCTTCTTCCGATGGCGTAGGAGACGCCGGAGACTTTGTAAACGACGACCATCGGGGTCTCCAGGAGAGCGGTTTCCAGTGTGGCCGTGCCGGAGGCGACGATCGCCGCGTCGGCGATGCCGATGACGTCGTAGATCTCGTCCCGGATCAGGCTGACCCGTACGGCAAATTGCCCGAGAATGCTGCGGACGAAAACGGGGTCGAGCGTCGGGGCGATCGGCAATACGAACTGGAGCGGGGAAATCTTGTCCATCAGGATCCGGCAGGCCCGGAGCATCTCCGGCAGCAGGGCGGCCACCTCGCTTCGGCGGCTCCCCGGGAGGAGAGCGATCGTGACGGCATCGTCCCGCAGGCCGAAGCGCTTGATCGCTTCCGGGCGCGGATATTTCTTGCGCACCTCGTCCAGGAGCGGATGTCCGACAAAGGTGACGTCCACGCCGGCATTCCGGTAGAACTCCTCTTCGAAGGGAAGGATGACAACCATCCGGTCCACGGTCTTCCGGATGGCCTCGATCCGTCCCTTCCGCCAGGCCCACACCTGAGGACTGATATAGTAGAGAACCTTGACCCCCCGCTTCCTGGCTGCACGGGCGACGGTCAGGTTGAAGTCCGGGTAGTCGATCAGGATGACGAGGTCGGGTCTCTTCTCCAGAAGTGATGCCTTCAGACGCCGCATGACCCGCAGGATCATTCCGAGCTTGACGGCCACCTCGGTGAACCCCACCACGGCCATATCGGCAGCATCGGCGAGGAGCTCGACGCCGGCCGCCTCCATCCGTTTCCCCCCCACGCCATAGAAGGAGAGCTCCGGATCGATACGGCGCATCGCCCGGACCAGGTTGCCCCCGTGGAGGTCACCCGAGGCCTCTCCGGCCACGATCATGACCCTCCGTGTCACGGCTTCATCCGTCCTTTCATGGCCGTCCCGTCGGTCGGCGCTCCATCGGCGAGGAGGGCGGCCTTCTCCCGGTTGCGCACGATCGCTTCGTTGATGCGGAGGGCCAGTTCCAGCGCGTCGCGGCCCTCCTTTCCCGATACCGGCGGCGGAGTCCGGCCGGCCACGGCGCGGACAAAAGCGCGGATCTCCTCCTCCAGCGGATCCGCTGCCTGAACCTTGACGGGGTTTTCCGTGATTTCGATTTGGCCGTCGTTGCCCTTTCGCCGGCCCAGGGAGACGAGTTCCCGCTTGCCGAAGTCCACGGCATGGTACCCGTCGAGTCCGAAGAAGCGGATCTTCTGCATGACCTTCCCCGTGACCCGGCTCGCGGTGATGTTGGCCACACAGCCGCCGGCAAAGGTCAGGCGCGCGTTGGCGATATCCACCTTGTCCGAGAGGACGGACACTCCGACCGCATCCACGGTCTCCACCCGGGAGCGGACGAAATGGAGGATGATGTCCAGATCGTGGACCATCAGGTCGAGAATGACATCCACGTCCGTGCCGCGTTCGAAAAAGGGGTGGAGCCGATGGGATTCGATGAAGAGGGGTGTGCCCATCACGGACCGGAGGGCCGTGATGGCCGGGTTGAACCGTTCGACGAAACCGATCTGGAAAATGAGCTCCTTTGCCTGGGCAAGGGCGAGCAACTCATCCGCCTCGGCAATCGTCGTGGCGATCGGCTTCTCCAGCAGGACGTCCACCCCCGCCTTCAGAAAGACCGAGGCGACCTCATGGTGGGCGCCGGTCGGCACGGCGATAGAGACGGCGTCGACCTTCCCCAGAAGTCCGCGGTAGTCCGTCATGATCTCGCAATCGATGCCGGCAGCGGCTTTCCGCGCGTTCTCTTCCGAGAGGTCGGCGACGCCGACGACCCGGCATTCGGGGATCATCGTGTATTTCTGAAGATGGTAGCGGCCCAGATGACCGGTCCCCACCACGCCGACTCTGATCCTGTCCATTCAAGTCCTGACCGGGGACCCGCGGTTAGCGGCAGATCCCTCTTTCCGATTTTCGGATGAAATCCAGGAAGTGCCTGACCTCCGGCAGGTCCGCCACCTCCTGTTCGACCTTCCGGATGGCTGCGGCGAGCAGGAGTCTGGAACGGAAAACGATCCGGTAGGCCTCCTTCAGGGCGGCGATGGTTTCGTCGGGGAAGCCCCGCCGCTTCAGCCCGATGATGTTGAGGCCGTAGAGCTTGGCGAAATTCCCGGAGGCCGTGACGAAGGGGGGGATGTCCTTGTTCACCGCCGAGGCGCCGCCGATGATGCAGTGGGCGCCGATCCGGGTGAACTGGTGGACGCCCGTCATCCCACCGATGATCGCGTAGTCCTCCACGTGGATGTGGCCGCCGAGGTTCACCGCGTTGGACATGATGACATGGTTCCCCAGCTTGCAGTTGTGGGCGACATGGCAATAGGCCATCAGGAGGTTATCATCGCCGATGATGGTGACCCCGATGTCCGCGGTGGTCGACCGGTTGATCGTCACATACTCTTTGATGGTGTTGCGGTTGCCGATGACGACCCGCGTCTTCTCTCCCCGATACTTCAGGTCCTGCGGCGGCCCGCCGATCGACGCGAACTGGGCGATCCGGTTGTCCTCTCCGATATCGGTCTGGGTCTCGATGACCACGTGGGGGCCGATCTGAGTATTCTTGCCGACGTGCACGTCGGGTCCGATGATGCTGTACGGTCCCACTTCCACCCCCTCCGCGAGTGTCGCATCGGGGGAGATGACCGCCGTGGGATGGATCTTCATGATTTCTCCTTCTCTTGTTTCTCCAGGGCGAGAACCCGCCGCTGAAGCGCGGCAAGGGTCTCCCGCATCTCCGGGATTTTCGGGAGGCTGGCCTCCATCTTCAGCCACTCCCGGTGCGGCATGTGGGGCGCTCCGCTGACGATCTGTCCCGGGGGAACGTCCTTGTGGATTCCGGCCCGGGCGGCCGCCATGACGCCGTCCCCGATCCGGATGTGCCCCACGATCCCCACCTGGCCGCCGATGATGACCCCCCTGCCCAATTGTGCGCTGCCCGAGATGCCCACCTGGGCGACGATGATGGCGTTCTCCCCGATCACCACGTTATGGGCGATCTGGACGAGGTTGTCGATTTTCACCCCCCGCTGAATCCACGTCCGGCCGAGGGTGCCCCGGTCGATGGTCGTGTTGGCGCCGATCTCCACGTCGTCGTCGATCTGGACGAAGCCGACCTGCGGAATCTTCCGGTTTTCCTGCCCGGGCAGGGCGAACCCGAACCCGTCGCCGCCGACGACCACGCCGGCATGGAGAACGACCCTCTCGCCGATCCGGCAGCGCCGGTACACGGTTACGCCCGGATAGAGGACCGAGCCATCGCCGATTACGGCCTCCCGGCCGATGAAGACCCCGGGATAGAGGACGGCCCGTTTCCCGACCCGGGCGCCGCGGCAGACATGGGCGCCGGGATAGACCGTGGCCTCCGGAGAGATCTCCGCACCCGCTTCGACGGTCGCCCCCGCGGAGATTCCCGCGACCTCTTCATCCTCGGGATAAAAAAGCGCGAGCAGGCGGCCCAGCGCGACGTAGGGGGCCTCGACGACGAGCAGGTTTTTCCCCGCGCAGACCGTTCCCGGGGTGACCAGGACGGCGCTTGCGGCAGTCGTCTCCATCATCTTCCGGTATTTCGGGTTGGCCACGAAAGTGAGATCACCGGGGCCTGCCTCCTCGATGCCGAAGATCCGTTCGATCACGACGTCGCCGTCGCCGTGGACGGTACCGCCCAGAAAAGCGGCAATTTCATTCAGTGTCTTCTTCAATGCACAATTTTCCTCGGACCCTGGCTCCTCTGGCCTCACTTCTTGGGTTTGTAAGTCTTGTTGAACTCCTCGATGACCCTTTTGGTCAAATCGTTCTCTTTCGAGTAATAGGCCAGCGGAACCGTGCTGATGTCCACGATCATGCTGAATTTTTCCTTTTCGCCGATGGCCTGAACCAGTTTTAGGATCTCGGGGATCAATTTCTTCGAGAGATCCTGGTCCTTGGCCTGGAGTTCTTCGTTGGAGTCCTTGACCAAAAGTTGATAGTCCCGGAATTTCTTCTGGTAAGCGAGTTCCCTCTCCTTCATGACCTCTTCCTTGAGGAGCGTCCGCTGCTTTTCGAGGTCATCCTTGAGCTTCTTGAGATCGGCCTCCTTTTCTTGGATGGCAGCCTTGTTCTTCTCAAAGGACTTCTTGAAATCCTCGGCCGCCTTCTTGCCGGCGGCGGAGGTGAGCATGATCTCCCGGATATCCACAAAACCCGTTTTTTCAGACGCCGAAGCGGGAGAGGCCGCGATGGCGATGGCCAGTATCACAATGCCTGAGATGAACCATTTAAACACTTTCATGAAACAATCCCCTTTCCTGTGCGTTGATGATCGTAAAGAAGGCGCTCCTTTGGCCTTCCGGTTTCTCTACATGAACATTCCGATCGTGAACTCCCAACGGCTGGGAGATTCATCTTCCTTCCGGTCCAGAACGTAACCCCACTCGAGACGGAGCGGGCCGATGGGCGAATACCAGCGGATGCCGATGCCGGCCGTCTTCCGCATATCGTTGAGATGAATGCCCTCCTCCCAGGTATTGCCCGTGTCGAAGAAGAGGACCCCTTTCATGCCGGCGTTCTTGATCAGTGGGAAGACATAATCGAAGTTGAAGCAGAGCATCGAGAGTCCGCCGATCACTTCTCCCGTGGCCGGATCGGTCGGCCCGACCGACCGGAGCCCTCTGAGGGTGCCGATCCCCCCGAGATAGTATCTCTCATAGATCGGCACATCTTTCCCCTCGTTGCCCTTAATTGCCCCTATCCTTGCACGGGCGCCGATGACCGTATCCAGGGGAAGGGGAAAGAACCAGGCGGAGGAAGCCCCGTAACGGGTGTAGCTGACATCGCCCAGGAATGGGCCGCCGGTATATTCCACAGAGGCGCTGTTGCGCGAACCGGTGGAGGGGAAGATCTGGTCGTCCGTCGAATCCCTGGCCAGGGTGAAGGTCACACCGCTGCTGGTTGTCTCGCCCGCCTGTTTCTGGATGTAGTAGGAGGCCCCGGACAGGATGTCCTTGACGTTGTTGGTCGAAAGGCGGTATCCGACGTAGCCGGTCACATAAGGCCAGAGGGGATAGCCCAGGGTTGCCCCGAATCCTCTGGAGTCGAGATTGTAGGTATCGTACTCGCGGTAGAGATTCCAGATGTCGGCCTTGCTCCAAAGCGGCATGTCGAAGAGCCAGGGCTCCGTGAAGGAGATGTCGTAGAGCTGGGAACTGGAGCCGATGCTCGCCTTGAGGCTCAATATCTGGCCCCGGCCGAAGAGGTTCTGCTGGGAGACCTGAGCGGAAACGACCGCATGGTCGAGCGCGCTGTAGCCTGCGCCGACGCTGAAGATCCCGGTCGCTTTCTCCTTGACCCGGATGTTCACATCCGTCAAGGTCTCGTCGGGACCCTTCTCGCTCTGGAAATCGATCTCTTCGAAATAGCGCAACTGGTTGAGGGCCATGTAGCTGTTCTTGAGTCTGGTCCGGCTGTAAAGGGTTCCCTCGACCACGGAAAGCTCGCGCCGGATCACCTTGTCTCTCGTCTTGCTGTTGCCGGTAATGTTGATCCTGTTGAAATAGACCAGCTGCCCCTTGCGGATGTCGAAAGTCACGTCGACGGTCTGAGTCTTCTCATCCGGCTCGGTCCGGGGAACGATGTCGGCGCCTGCGTAGCCTTCGTCGTTGCTGACCTGGGTCAGGTAGTCCATGTCTTTCATGATCGCCTCGCGATCGTAGAAATCCTTCTTGCGGATCTGCAGGCGGATGAGGAGGTCTGCACGGGGGGTCTGGAGCTCGTCGCCGGTGATGGCGACCTTGCCGACACGGAACTGCTTTCCCTCCGAGATGGGGATCTTGATCTTGATACCGTTCCGTTCGTAGGTGATGACCGGTTCGCCGATCTGCACGTTGATGAATCCATTGTTCATATAGAAGCCGCCGAGCTTCCCGATGTCCTGCTTGAGCTGGTCTTTCTTGAGGAGGCCGGAATCGGTGAAGAAATGAAAGATGCCCCATTCGTTGGTGGTCATCATGTTCTTCAGCTCTTTGGAGGTGAAGGTCCGGTTGCCCTCGAAGCCGATCTCCCGGATGAAGAGCTTTTCGTTTTCAACGATATTGACGACGACATTGACATCCCGTTCCCCCGCCGCCTTTTCGATCGTATAGCCGATTTCGGCGTTGTAGAAGCCTTTGCTGTCATAAAGGTCTTTGATCTTTTGCATGTCGGCCGTGAGTTTTTCGGGATTCACAGTCTGACGGCTGCGAACGCTCATGGCGCCTTCGATGTCGTCCTTCTTCACAGCCTTGTTCCCCCGGATCCGGATCTCGGCAATCAGGGGTTTTTCCTCCACGACGAAGGTGACCACCTTTCCTTCCGGGACGTCCGTCACCTCCGCCGAAACGTCGTCGAAGTAGCCCATCCTGAAGATGGACTTGATGTCGGCGGAAAGGTCCGCATCGTTAAAGATATTTCCGGGTACGCTTTTGATGACCTGATTGATGGCGCTGGATTCGATCTTGCGGTTCCCCTTGAACTCGACGCGGACGATCCTCTCATCGGAAGCGATCCGGGTCAGAATATCCGACCGGAGCTGAGTCAGAATGGCGCCCAGGTTCTCCCGGCCGCGACCCTGAACATAGACCCCCGGCAGGACCTTGCCTCCCCGCACGTCGATCAGTCGGGCATCGACGCTGATCCGGTCGCCGAATTCGGAGACGCTTCCCCAAACGGCATAGGTGGCGCCCACCTTTTTCCCCGTCTCGATGATCAGGGCATCGTTGAGGCGCTTCCCTTCGGTACCGGCCTTGATTTCGTCCCGGCTGACCAGGTGGAGGCTTTTCAGCGTCTGGAGCTCCGCTACGAGGCCTTTGTAGATCGTCTCCTGGAGCTCCGCCGCTCTCTCGACCGATGTGCTGTAGACCTCAAACGGAAATAGGGCGACATTCTTGATGTTCTCTGCTGCCAATCCTCGGGCCGGTCCGGGTGCGATCCAGACCAGAAACGTCGCGATGCATGCAAAAAACAACTTTCTATTCACGGGCATCAATCCTTCCGTCGCGCAGACCGATATGCTGGGACATCCGGTCGGCCAGCAAGGGGTTGTGTGTGACCACGATCAGGGTGATCCGTCTGGACCGGTTCAAAGCAAGCAGCATGTCTTCTATCTTCTTTCCCGTTTCCGTGTCAAGGTTTCCCGTAGGTTCATCCGCGAGCAGGATCTCCGGAGCCAGGATGAGCGCCCGGGCCAATGCCACACGCTGCTGCTCTCCCCCGGAGAGTTCCCCGGGTTTGTGGGTGATCCGGTCGGCCAGTCCCACCTCGCAGAGGATCTCTTCAGCGCGGCGCTTTGCTTCTGCTTTCGCCATCCGCTGGATGAGGGCCGGCATCATGACATTTTCCAGCGCGGTGAATTCGGGCAGAAGATTGTGAAATTGGAAGACAAAGCCGATCTTCCGGTTCCGGAAGGCGGCCAACTGCTTCTCCGGCCAGGTGAACACGTCGACACCGTCGAAGAGTACGGCGCCGGCAGTCGGATGGTCGAGCGTGCCGATGATGTGGATCAGTGTGCTCTTTCCGGCCCCGGAGGCCCCGACGATGGCCAGGGATCCTCCCGCGGCGACGTCGAAATCCAATCCCCTGAGGACCTCGATCCGGTGACCGTCCTTGAGGAAGGTCTTCTGAAGATTCTTCACCTGAATCATGCGCTTTCCGTTTCCCGGCCCTTATTCATAGCGCAACGCCTCCGCCGGGTCGAGCCGTGAGGCCCTCCAGGACGGGTAGATCGTCGAAATGAAGCTGATCAGGAGGGTCCCCAGGATGATGATCCCCACGTCGCCGAAGTTGACCTGGGAGGGGAGCTCGCTCAGATAGTAGACGTCGCCCGGCAGGATCTTGAAGCCGAAGAGATTCTCCACGAAACGGGAGATGGCCTCCAGGTGGAAGGCGACAGCCAGCCCCGCGACACAGCCGAGGAAGGTGCCGATCGCCCCCACGACGAGCCCCTGAAGGATGAAGATCCTCATGATGGCCGAACGGGTTGCGCCCATGGTCTTGAGGATGGCGATGTCCTTGTTCTTTTCCATCACGATCATGATGAGTGCGCTGATGATGTTGAAGGCGGCGACGAGCACGATCAGGGAAAGGATGATGAACATGACCCTCTTCTCCAGCTTCAAGGCCGAGAAGAGGTTCTTGTTCATCTCCATCCAGTTCCGGCCCCAGTAGGGGAACCCCAGTTTCGCCTCGATCTGCTTGGCGATTTTGTCTGCCCGGTAGATGTCGTCGACCCGGACCTCGACCCCGGTCACCATGTCATCCATGCCCAGGAACTCCTGGCAGTTCTTGAGGGAGATGTAGGCCAGCGTCGAGTCGTATTCGAAGAAACCGGACTCGAAGATCCCGACCACGAGGAAGGGCTTCATCCTCGGGACCATCCCCATCGGCGTGGCAACGCCGGAGGGGGAGACGACGTGGACCGTCTCATGCAGAAAGACCCCGAGGTTCTTGGCGAGCTCGCGCCCGATCAGGATCCCGGGAAGGCCCTCGAGTTCGCTCTTTAGACCGGAAATCTTCGCTCCCTCGTTCAGGTCTTCGAACCTGCCCTCCCGAATCTTGCCCAGGTTGATCACTTTCAGCGCATCCTCTGTCGAGAGGCCGCGCAGGATGATGCCTGTGACGTTGCCGCTGTGTTTCAGCATCGCCTGGCTGTAGATGAAGGGGGTGGTGGCGGCGACGCCCGGAACCTGGACGACCTCCTTCATCACCCGGGGATAATCCTGCATCGCGCCGGTGTAAGGCATCACGATGACGTGGGAGTTGATCCCCAGGATCTTGTTGCGCAGGTCCGTCTCGAAGCCGTTCATCACGGCCAGGACGATGATCAGCGCCGCAACGCCGAGAAAAATCCCGGCGATCGAGATGAAAGTGATGATGGAGACGAAGACCTGTTTCCGTCTCGCCCGCAGGTAGCGCAGGCTGATGAATAGTTCATAAAACGTCATCGATGGGTGTTCTCGCTGTGGTCGCTTGCCCCGGGGCTGTCACTCTTCCCGCGCCCGCAAAAGCGGAAAGAGGATCACGTCGCGGATGGATGCGGAGTCGGTCAAGAGCATGACGAGCCGGTCGATGCCGATTCCCTCGCCCGCAGTCGGCGGCATGCCGCATTCGAGGGCGGCGATGTAATCTTCGTCCATCTCGTGGGCCTCGAGATCTCCTGCTTCCCTCTCTTTGAGCTGCATCTCGAACCTTCCTCGCTGGTCGACAGGGTCGTTCAGTTCAGAGAAGGCGTTCGCGATCTCTCTGCCGCAGATGTAAAGTTCGAAGCGGTCCGTCAGCGAAGGATCCGTGGCGGAACGGCGGGAGAGGGGTGAGACATCCACGGGATAATGGGTGATGAAGGTCGGCTGGATGAGCTTCTTCTCCACCGTCTCATCGAAGATGGCCATCATCACCTTTCCGGGCGGGTCGCTCTCCTTCACCTCGACCCCCATCTTCCGCGCCTGTTCGGCCAGCCGGCCGGGATCGTCGAGCAGGGCCGCATCGACGCCGCCGAGCTGGACGACGGCATCGCGGACGGTGAGCCGCCGCCAGGGGCGCGTCAGGTCGATCTCGTTACCCTGATAGCAGAATCGGTTGGAGTCGAAGAGCTCCCGGACGACAAAGACGAAGAGTTCCTCTGTCAGGTTCATCAGGTCTTCGTAGGTGGCATAGGCCTGGTAGAACTCCATCATCGTGAACTCGGGGTTGTGGAAAGTGGAGATCCCCTCGTTCCGGAAGTTGCGGTTGATCTCGAAGACGCGCTCGAGACCGCCCGTGACCAAGCGCTTGAGGTAGAGCTCGGGGGCGATGCGGAGAAAGAGGTTCATCCCCAGGGCGTTGTGGTGTGTCTTGAAAGGTCGGGCGACGGCGCCCCCGGCCTTGGGCTGCATCATCGGGGTTTCCACTTCGAGGAAGTCCCGCTCCTCCATGAACCGGCGTATCAGGCTGATGATTCGGCTCCGCAGGTGAAACACCTTGCGCACTTCGGGGTTGACGATCAGGTCGAGATGGCGCTGACGGTACCGGATCTCCACATCGGTGAGGCCGTGCCACTTTTCCGGGAGGGGACGAAGCGATTTGGAGAGCAGCCGGAGGCCGTTTTCCTCCACGTCGATGGTCAGTTCTCCGGTCCGGGTCTTGAAGACCCTTCCGGCGATCCAGACGACGTCGCCGATGTCGAGCCGTTTGAACAGCGCAAAGCCCTTTTCGCCCAGCTGGTTTTTGCGGAGAAATGCCTGAAGGCGGCCCTTGCGGTCCTGGATGCTGATGAAAGCGCCCTTCCCGAAATCACGGACGGCCATCAGGCGGCCCGCCAGGGTGAATCGTTCCGTGACCTTTTCCAACTCTTCCGGGCTCATGGCCCCGAAGCGATCGCCGATCGACGCGGTGGTATCCGCGACCCGGACATCGTTGGGATAGAGGTCGATTCCGTCCGTCCTCAGGGAGTCGATCTTTTCCCGGCGTTTCTTCAAAAGTTCGCTTTCTTCTTTGTCCCTTTGCTCTTCTGGCATGAATTTCCGTACCTCGTCCATCTTCTTTATAAAGTGAATTTGACTTAATTTTTTTTTCCGCATTAGTCAAGCACGATTTGCGCCCGCTGCCCGTCTCCAAGGCCGGGACTGCGGGTTGAGCGCCAGGTCGCAGTGCGCCTGCGGATCTCATTTCCACATTGCGCAACCATCCCGACTTGTGTATGATCGGCCACCGCGATCGCAATTACGAAGGGAGACGAGACATGATCAACAAGGCAATCCTGGTGGGCAGGCTGGGAAAGGATCCGGAGGTGAGGTACACGCCGGACGGCATGATGATCACCAATTTCACGCTGGCAACGGACGAACAGAGGAAAGACAAGAGCGGGGAGCGGGTGAAAACGACCGAATGGCACCGGATTGTGACCTTCGGGAAACTGGCCGAGATCTGTGGCAAGTTCCTCGTCAAAGGGAAACTGGTCTTTGTGGAGGGGCGCATCCGGACCCAGTCATGGGAAGACAAAGAGGGGGTCAAGCGCTACACGACCGAAATCATTGCCTCGGATATGCGGATGCTCGATTCGAAAAGCCAGCGGGGCGGAGATGCCGCGGACGAGCCGCCTATCTCCCATTCCGCAGCGGACGCACCGCTCTCCGACGAGGACGTTCCCTTTTAGGTAGAGTTTCAGACCTTCTTTTCGTCCGGCTTCTTCTCGGGGGGCGGTGTCACGTCGATTTCGTTCGGCTCGCGGGTAGCCTTCTTGAAGTTCTTGATCCCCCGGCCGAGTGCGCCGCCGATCTCCGGGAGTTTGCCGGCGCCGAAGATGATCAGGATGATCACCAGGATGATCAACAGTTCTGGCATGCCTATTCCAAACATATGTTTCCGGCCTCTTTCTTTCTTTTCTTGAAGGAGATTCTAGACGATCGACCCTGCATTGTCAAATGCCATCTTCTTCAGGGTGTTTTTCTCTCCGATCCCCTTTCCGGCAAGCGCAGGTGTATGATCTGTCCCGGCTTCCCGAGGCTTCCCAGCGGTTTCCCATCGAAGGTCATGTTGAGTCCTCCCGCATTTCCAATGTCGAGCTGGAAGAATTCGGAGGCCATCCGTTCCATCCGGTCGCCCGGCTTGAGGAGGGCCTGATAGGAGGGATTACGGTCTTCGGTGATCCGGATCCAGGTCAGCTCACGGGCCTCGATGATGAGATGGTACATCTTTCCCGCGCCCGCCGGCGGTAGAGCCGCCTTTGCCGCCGGATCCGGCGCCGGTGTTAACGTGGGCGCGGAGGCTGGCGACGGGGCTTGTGCGGGGGACACGGGGGTGGCCGGGATAGCGGCCGGGGCCGGTTCGGTTGCCGTCGGAGGGGCCGGTGCCGCGGGCTCCGTCACGGGGGCGGAAGCGGGCATCTCCTTTGCCGGCGGAGATTGGAGGGCAGGGGTCGGGGCAGACGGTTTTTCGGCCTGATCATAGAGGAAGAGGATCGAAACCAGGATCCCGGCGACGATCACGGCGGCAAGGCTCATGAACAGGAAACGGTAGCGTCGATCGGTTTCCGGCCAGGGCTTCCGGACCTCCGCACCCTCCTGGGGAGGTTTGAGGCCTTCCAGATATTTTTCATAGCGGCCCAGGATCGGCTTGGCATCGACCCCGATGGCCTGTGCGTATTTGCGAATGAAATTACGCGCATAAACAGGTGGAGGGAGGCGGTGGAAATCGCCGTTTTCCACAGCCGCGAGATTTTCGAGGCTCACCCGGCTCGTCTCAAAGATCTCCTGCAGGGTGAGACCTCGGGTTTCCCGGACGGTCTTCAGGTCCGGGGCGGTTTCCTCAGGCGCTCTATCGGGCTTCATCTGCTCATCCATCCGCTGATCCTCTTGTAATTTGTGGGCATTCTTAACACCATTTCGGCGGACGCGCAATAGAAAGATCGTCGGCGCCCGGCGGCCGCGATCCCGGTCAGTTCGCGCTGGTTTTTTATCCTCTTTTATGCTGAGATTGCGCCCAAAAAGTCGGAGTGAAGCAGATGGTCATGTCTCTGTACCGGGAATTCATCGAAGCGACCGCTCGCGAGGCGGGGGTACTCCTCCGGGAGAAGATCGGCGACCACCATACCATCGGGTACAAAGGGGAGGTCAACCTGGTCACGGAGGCGGACCGCCTCTCCGAGGAACTGATCGTGGAGAGGATCCTGGGATCCTTTTCCGATCATGATATCCTGACGGAGGAGTCGCCGGCGATCGCACACGGATCGCCATTCCGCTGGATCGTCGATCCGCTCGACGGCACGACGAACTACGCCCACGGATTTCCGGTATTCAGCGTCTCCATCGCCCTTGAGGTCGAAGGATCGATCCGTTTGGGCGCCGTCTACAACCCCATGCTGGAAGAGATGTTCATCGCGGAGAAGGGCGCAGGCGCCTTCCTGAACGGCCGGCGCCTGGCTGTCTCCCGGGCGGCGGAACTGTCGCGAAGCCTCCTGGCCACCGGATTCCCATACGATCTCCGGTCGAACCCGAACAACAACATGAATTACTTCGAGGCCATGGTCTTGAAGAGTCAGGCGGTCCGCAGGGTCGGTTCGGCTGCGCTCGACCTGGCCTACCTGGCGGCGGGCCGCTTCGATGGTTTCTGGGAGCTGAAGCTCGCGCCCTGGGATATCGCGGCGGGATGGCTCCTGGTGGAAGAGGCGGGCGGCATGGTGACCGACCTGCCAGGCGGCCCCTTCACGTTCGAATCGTCACTCATCCTGGCGTCCAACGGCTTGATCCATCCCGAAATCTCGGGGGTGCTGGCTGCTACCGATCCCCTCTACCGCTTCCCGACCGGCTGTTGACCGAGAGCGCATCCTCTGATCCCGCTTTGCCTCTCCCTCCCTTTCTTGACAACCCGAAATCGATGTCTACATTACGGGCAAGCCGGAATGAACCAAGCGATATCAGGTTCTTGGATGTGTGAGCGTTCCTCCGGCCGACGATTTGGATTGATCATTCGATTCTGGGAATCGAATCAAAATCTTATGGAGGTGAAAGATTATGTTTGGACCAGCAATGTGGAGGTTCGGCGGTAGAATGGATCCCCTGCGGGAGATGCAGCGACTGCAGGGGGAGATGAGTCGTATTTTCTCGGGGCTGGGGCAACCCCTGAATCCGGAGGTCCCGCCCGTGAACGCCTGGGTGGGCGAGTCCGATGTGGTCGTCACGGCGGAACTGCCGGGTGTGGACCCGGAGAGGGTGGACGTATCCGTCGTCGGGGACACGCTGACCATCAGTGGCAGCCGCGAGGCGGAGCCCCTGAAGGAGGGTGAGAATTACCATCGTCAGGAGAGGAGCCACGGACGATTTACCCGTTCGCTGCAGTTGCCTTTTCACGTGGAGGCGGGAAAGGTTGATGCCAAGTACGAGAAGGGCGTTCTCAGGATTACACTGCCGCGAGCGGAAGCGGACAAGCCGAGAAAGATTTCGGTCATGAGCGAGTGAGGGGGTGAAACGATGGAAAACAAGGTAGAATATCAGAAGATACCTGCGCAGACTCCCGCGGAGATGGAGAGGACCCGGAACAAGAAGGTGTATGTGCCGAAAGTGGACATCATCGAGACCGGCGACGCCATGGTGATGTATGCCGATATTCCCGGGGCGGACGAAAAATCGGTCGAGGTGACTTTGGAGAAGAATATCCTCACCCTCTCGGGAACGGTTGCACCGCAGGAATTCCCGGGCCGCAGCATCGCCTATTCCGAGTACGATGTGGGCGATTATGAAAGGGTTTTCACCATCTCGGATGAGGTGGACCGCGAGCGGATCGAAGCGGTCGTGAAGAATGGGGTCCTCAGACTGACGCTGCGCAAGGCGCCGCAGGCCGAGGTCAAAAAGATCACCGTCCGAACGGAGTGAACGGATCGGCTCAGTTTCCCCCGGGGGAGATCCCCTGGGGGATATTTTTTTGTGCAGTCAGTTCTTTGTAGAGTTGCTGGCCGATGGCCAGGCCGCGGTCGATGAAATCCGGGCCGTAGTCGCGTCCCGTTGCCGTCCGGAAGCTCCCCCGGATCTTGCGAATCCCCTCCATCCCGGAGAGAAATCGTGGCAGGAGTGCCCGCAGGGGAATGCCGCGGGGGATGATCATCGCCCAGAGGGTTTCGGTAAAGTTGTCGGGTCCCCAGCGGAATTTATCCGCGTCGTAGAGGGCATCGGAGAGGAGATGTTCCGCAAGGCCGGGATGGCTTCGAGAGGGCCGGAAGGCTTCATGGTTCCGGATGGCATCGGCGATCTCGCGGCGTTCGTCATCCTGAAGCGGGAAGGCAGCGAGCAGCCCTGCCGCCTCATCGGCTCCTCGCTCGGCGTGGTTCTTCTCGGATCGCCGGATGTCGTGAAAGAGCCCCGCCAGGTGTGCCAGCAGCACAAGCCGCCG
The DNA here is from genome assembly GCA_021372695.1 of Deltaproteobacteria bacterium. Next base: position 44,989 of record JAJFTY010000044.1, on the reverse strand, counting down.
GACGCGGTCACCGGGGAGTTCGCCCGCCTTTTCGATGAGTATCAGCGCGCCGGCATCGATGGCCACTTTCCGGACATGGGTGAGACCGTGGCCGATACGATCCCCGCGCTCCTCGACGATCCGTCGCGCTTCGTCGAGAAGCGGGTCCGAGACGCAGAGCTCCCGGGACAGGGCAACCTCCCGCTCCCGCTCCAGATAGAAACGCGGCGTCCCGACCTCGACGGCGATCCTGCGGGAAAGATCGATGGCCCGGACGTATTCCGGGTCCGTCAACCTCCCACGGTCGCTCTGCCTCAATCCGCCATCCCCCAATGACATGCCCATGCCGCTCCGTTCGGCGAATGTTGTAGCGGCTTTTGAGAGATGCAGCAATCCTTTTCTTCTTTTTGCCATTTCCCGGCAGCATGGGAGGTTTTTCTTGACACTCGTGATGCAGTGGCCGATAATCCGGACGCATTCGCTAACCGGGTGCCCTTCCGGAATGGTTGGAAAACGGGCTTCCCGAAAGAAAGGAAATAAGAGGATGAATAGTCTCGATGCCATCTTTTCACCGGAATCCGTAGCCATTATCGGCGCCTCCAACAACCCCGGCAAAGTGGGGCACGATATCTTCGCTAACATCCTCCAGGGCGGTTTCCAGGGTACCCTCTACCCGGTCAACCCCAAGGCCAAGTCGATCCTGAGTGTGAAGACCTATCCCACAATCAAGGCCATTGGCGACAGAGTGGATCTCTCCATCATCATCCTGCCGCCGCGCGCCTGTCTCACAGCCGTGGAAGAGTCGATCGAAAAGGGGGTCAAGGGGATCGTGATCGTCTCCGCCGGTTTCCGGGAGGTCGGCGGCGAGGGGCTGGAGATCGAAAACAAGATCGTAGCCCGTTGCCGGGAGGCCAAGGTCCGGCTCGTCGGTCCCAACTGCCTCGGGGTGATCAATCCCGTTCCCAGCGTCAGCCTGAACGCGAGTTTCGCGAAACGGATGCCCGCCTGCGGGAACATATCGTTCATCTCCCAGAGCGGGGCGCTCTGCACGGCCGTTCTCGATTTCGCTGCGGACCGGGATTTCGGCTTCTCGAAGTTCATCTCCATCGGCAACAAGGCGGATGTCGACGAACTGGATCTCCTGCTCTATCTCCACGAAGACTTCAATACGGCGGTCATCATTCTCTATCTCGAAGAGCTGCGCAAGGGGCAGGAGTTCATCGATGCGGTCAAGCAGATCACCTCGGGCCACCGCCCCACACCGGTGCTGATCATCAAGTCGGGACGGACCAGCGCCGGAGCCCAGGCGGCCGCCTCCCACACGGGCGCGCTGGCCGGGACGGAGGCCATCTACGACGCCATTTTCAAGCAGGCCGGCATCATCCGTGTCGACTCGATCTCCGAACTTTTCGATTTTGCCAACGCCTTTGCCTACAAGCGCGAAAGCGCTCTGGGCAAGGCCAAGCGGAAGATCCCCAGCGGCAAAAGGGTGGCCATCGTGACCAATGCCGGCGGGCCCGGGATCCTCGCGACCGATATGACCATCTCCTCCGACCTGGAACTGGCGAGGTTCACGCAGGCGACAGTCGACGAACTGGCCAACTGCCTCCCCACGACGGCCAACATCCATAATCCGGTGGACGTCATCGGGGATGCCCCGTCGGACCGCTACGAAATGGCCCTCTCAGCGGTGATCAAGGATGAGGGGGTGGACGGCGCGCTGGTTATCCTCACCCCGCAGTCCATGACGAACGCCTTGGGCACGGCTGAAGCGATCGTCCGCGTGGCCCGCCGCTCCCCCAAGCCGATTCTCTGCTGTTTCATGGGGGTGGTCGATGTCTCCGCCGGTGTGAAATACCTCCAGGAACACGGCTATCCGGTTTACAAGTTTCCCGAAGACGCGGCCAAGGCACTGGGGGCGCTCTACAAATATTCGCACTGGCTGAATCGCGAACATCTCCCGCCGTTCTCGCTCACGCACGACAAGGCTGGCGCGGAGGCGGTCATCCGACGCTGCCTTGCGGCCGGGAGGACGCACCTTGGCGAACTGGACGGCCTGGAACTCCTCAAGTGCTACGGCTTCAGCACGCTGCCGACGAAACTCGCCAAGAACGAAGCAGAGGCTGCGAAGATTGCAGAAGAGATCGGACTGCCGGTGGTCATGAAGATCGTCTCTCCCCAGATCCTCCATAAGTCTGATGCGGGGGGCGTGGTCGTCGGCATCAAGACGAAGCAGGAGGCCGAGAAGGCCTTCGCGCGGATCATCGCGAATGCGAAGAGCTACGATCCTGCGGCCCTCCTGGAGGGGGTCCTGGTGCAGAAGATGGCGGTACCGGGGGACGAGGTCATCCTCGGGATGAACCGCTATGCGGTCGGCCCCCTGATCATGTTCGGGCTGGGCGGCATCTTCGTCGAAATTTTCAAGGATGTCGTCTTCCGCCTCGCCCCCATCGACCGCGACGAGGCGCACCGGATGATCCGCGAGATCAAGGGCTACAAGCTCTTTACCGGCTTCCGGGGACGCCCGAAGGGCGATGTCGAGATCCTCGAAAAGAGCATGGTGTTGCTGTCCGACATGGTCGTCAACCACCCTGAGATCATCGAGCTGGACATCAACCCCCTCCTCGTCCACGAGGAAGGGAAGGGGGCGACCGTCGCCGACTGCCGGATCATCCTCAAACCCACCGAAGGTTCCGGGAAGTGACCGGCGCGAGCGGCTTCTCTTCTTGAAGTCCCAGGCCCCCCGATCGGCGTGACGTCGCGGGGGGCCTTCCGATTAACCATGGAAAGGAAATTCGACTTATGATGGAGACCCATCCAGCTCTTCCCTCCGATTTCATCCGGGACATCATCGACGATGACATGAAAACCGGCAAGCATCAGGGCCGGGTGGCCACACGCTTTCCGCCGGAGCCGAATGGCTATCCTCACATCGGGCATGCCAAATCGGTCTGCCTCAATTTCGGCATCGCCGCCCAGTACGGCGGCAGCTGCAACCTGCGCCTGGACGATACCGATCCCAGCGGGGAGAGCATGGAATACGTGGAGTCCATCATCCGCGACGTCAAATGGCTGGGATTAGACTGGGGGGATCGCCTCTTCTACGAATCCGATTATTATGAGAGGCTTTACCAATACGCGCTTTCGCTGATCAAGAAGGGTTTGGCTTATGTCTGCGACCTGAGCGCGGACGAGATCCGGGAGTACCGGGGAACCCTGACCGAACCGGGCAGAGAGAGCCCCTACCGCAGCCGCTCCGTGGACGAAAACCTGGATCTCTTCGCACGGATGCGCTCCGGGGAATTCACGGACGGGGCCCGGGTCCTGCGCGCGAAGATCGATATGTCCTCGCCCAACGTCACGATGCGCGATCCCATCATGTACCGGATCAAGAAGGAGTGCCACTACCGGACGGGCGACGCCTGGTCCATCTACCCGATGTACGATTTTGCCCATTGTCTCTCCGACTTCATCGAGGGGATCACCCATTCGATCTGCACGCTGGAGTTCGAGAACAACCGGCCCCTGTACGACTGGTTCCTGAACCAGCTCGTCGAAGGCCCCCGTCCGCAGCAGATCGAATTTGCCCGGCTGAATCTGAGCTACACGGTGATGAGCAAACGCAAGCTCCTGGAGCTGGTGGAGGACCGGGTCGTTTCGGGTTGGGATGACCCGCAGATGCCGACGCTTTCAGGGATGCGCCGGCGGGGTTTTACCCCGGAGGCGATCCGGAAGTTCTGCGAGAAGATCGGCGTCTCCAAGAACGACAGCCTGATCGACATGGCCCTGCTGGAAAATTGCGTCCGGGACGATCTGAACGAAAAGGCGCCCCGCGTCATGGCCGTGCTCCGGCCGCTCCGCGTCGTGATCGACAACTATCCCGAAGGAAAGGTGGAGGAGTTCGACTCCCCGTATCATCCGAAGCAGGCCGAGATGGGTTCAAGAAAGGTTCCCTTCTCACGGGAGCTGTTCATCGAGCGGGAGGACTTCATGGAGATTCCGCCGAAGAAGTTCTTCCGGCTCGCTCCGGGCCGTGAGGTGCGCCTGCGCTACGGCTACTTCATCACGTGCACCGGTGTCGTGAAAGATCCCGCGACGGGAGAGATCGCCGAGGTCCACTGCACCTACGATCCGGAAACGCGCAGCGGTTTCGCCCCGGACGGACGGAAGGTCGACGCGACGCTCCACTGGGTCTCCGCAGCCCATGCGGTGCCGGCTGAAGTCAGGCTCTACGACCGCCTCTTCAGCGTTCCCGAGCCCCTGGCCGAAGAGGGGGATTTCCGGTCTCACCTGAACCCGAAATCGCTGGAAATCCTGAAGAACTGCCGGCTGGAGCCAAGTCTGGCGGCCGCTGGGCCCGGCGACCGTTTCCAGTTCGAAAGGCTGGGTTACTTCTGCGTCGATGCCGGGGATTCCACCGCGGACGCCCCGGTCTTCAACCGGACGGTGACCCTGCGGGATGCCTGGGCCAAGGCAGCAGAAAAGGGGAAGTAGAAAGGCGCTCTCGGAATCGGATTCCAAGCTCTGCCCAGGTTTCAGATCCTGCAATGCGGATTACGGAAGCGCGACCATGGTGATACCCAGAGTCACCTGACCGGCCGGCAGCGTGGACGCGTCCGTTTTCGGGGTCACCCGGCCGATCCCTTCCAACAGACTGAGCAATTGAGGCAGGCTGGTCGCAGCCATCTCCACTTTCCAGAATTCGCTGCCGCTGAGATTCCGCCGCTCGATGATCCGGGCGTTGACCCGGGCCAGGTATGATTCGAGCTCGCGAAGGGCAGCGGCCGGATCTCTGACCTGGATCATCAGGTCGACCGCAGATGGCTGAATCATGGCCGCCTTCATGCGGGCAGGGGCTGGAGCGGCCGCGGCTTTCCGGTTGTCCCCTGATGCCGCACCTGCATCGGCGGCCTTCTCCCGTTTCAGTTCCGGCGCAAACGTCTCGGACGCCGGGACGGGCTCCTCTCTGACCGCCTGATCCCGCACCGCGCTGGGAACCTCCTCGCGGGATGTCCGGGCATCCTTTTCCTTTGCCGTGACCGGAGCCGCGGGCCTGGCTACCGCCAGGCTCTCCTGCGGCTTCGGGGCTTGCGAATCCGCCGTGATCGTGCCCAGCGGCCGCTCTTCGGGGGGAGGGGTAACATAGGGCCGCGAGGCTGCCCGTGAAAGATCGACGGGCGGCACGGGCGGTGCTTTGGTGGACGTCACTGCTGCAAGATCGCCGGCCGGTGCGGGCAGCACCTTGGACGGTCTTGCAGCCGGAGGGGTTGCCGGAGGCGTGGGAGGTCGGCTTTCGACCCGGCCGATGTCCTGCTCGGCATGGCGCGCCGGAAGGGGCGCCACCTGTTTCATCTCCGGAACGCCCTGCTGGTAGACGTGATAAGCCAGGACTGCAACGACGATCGTGGCCAGGGCCGGGACGGGGATCTTGCTGTGGAGTGGATAGAAGAGCCGCCGGAGGATCCCTTGTTTCCCCGCGGCCTCTTCCCGGACTCGGGACATGATCCTCTGCTCGAAGAATGGCGGCGGTTCCACCTCTTCGAGTTCCCGTACCAGCTTTCCCGCCCGCTCCAGCTCCGCGAGGGCACGGCTGCAACGGTCGCAGGCCGCGAGGTGCCCCGCGACAGCTTTCTTCTCTTCCGGGGAGAGGAGCTCCTCGATATAGGCCGGAAGCTGATTTTCGATCTCGTTGCAGGTCATCTCAGATCACCGAGCACCCGGCACAGCCCCTCCTTCAGGGCGTTTCTGGCCCGGAAAAGCCGCGACTTGACGGTTCCTTCGGGCAGTTTCAGCAGGCCACCGATTTCTTCATAGGTGAAGCCCTGGATGTCGCGGAGGATCAGGACTTCCCTCTGTTCACCGTCCAGGGAACTGATGCAGTCCTGGACTCTTTCGTCCCGCTCCCGTTTTTCGATCCGTTCGACGATCGACTCCTCCCGGGACCGGGGTTCCTTCATCAGAGTTCCGTTTTTCGATTCCACGGGATCGTCGAGCGATCCAGCTTCGTGGCGCGAACGGGCCACCCTGCCTTTCAGGTAATTCCTCGAATGGTTCAGCACAATACCGCAGAGCCAGGTCGAGAACCGGGCATCCCCCCGGAATTTTCCGATGGCCCGGTAGGCGGAGAGGAAAGAGTCCTGCACCACGTCGCAGGCTTCGTCATAGTCACCGATCATCCGGAAGGCGACGTTGAGCATCTTCTTCTGGTGCCTCCGGACCAGCACCGCAAACGCCTCGGTGTCGCCACCCCGGCAGCGTGCGACAAAACCGGCGTCATCATCCGCGATGATCCGGTTTTGTGCGTCCACTGGGTCCAGGTGATCCGGCACGGTGTTGCCTCCCGTCATAGCTCGCGGAGCTGCGCCATCCCGTAGAACGTCCGGGCGGCGCAAGAGTAGCATGTTGCCGGGCTCCGTGCAATGACGGGAAGACGCGGTTTCCACCCCGCGTCAGGGCTGCCCGCAGCGCGGGGGCGGCGGGGCATAACCGCTGTTGTCCCAGAGGCGGTTTGGGGGCCGGCGGGGCGGTTTGCCGCACGTGACGACCCCCAGCTTGCAGAGGGTCGAGCGCCATTCGTACTTGATAAAGATCGTCTCCAGCGCCCGCTTCTCCGGCTCGAAGGCCACGATCCGTGAGGGCGAGTACTCTTCCCGGCCGTAGCCCGTACCGGCGCTCTCCATCGTCTGCTCTACCCGGGAATCCTTCTCCTTCGTCAGCCTGCCGGCCTCCTCCCGCGCAGGGGCCGCCGGAGCCCTGTCGGCTGAGCCGGCCGCGCTGCCGTCGGACTTGCCCAGAATCGAAGGAGCTGCCTGGGGAAGGGGCACAGGGAGCTGGCAGCGTTGCACCTCGGGAAAGAGCGCCACGGCGATCACCCCCATGGCGCTCTCATCGCCGAAAGCTGCGGCGTACGAGTCCGGGACATCGGTGAAGTAGAAGCGGTTGATGCGATCCTGGGCCGTTCGCCAACCGGTGAATTCCCCGGAGCCGTAGGGTTCGAGGATGTACATCCGCTCGCTGCTCTTCAGCCAGGATCTCCCGCCGCTGATGATATTGCGGCCGTCGACCGCGATGACCAGACCAACCCGCCGGGCAAGGCGGTTCCTGACATGGATGCGATAGTGGTCCCCCCGGACGGCCTCTGCGTACACCCTGTGAACACCGAGACGCATCTTTTCCGGGTAGGTCGGCAGTGTCCGGCCGTCGTCGGTCACGATGCTCACCTCCACGACATCGCCGATGCTTTCCGCGCGGGCGACACCCGTGCACGCTACGATTGCCAGAATGACGATTGCGATGGTCTTCATGATCCGTTCCTCCTTGTTGGTTGTCGTTACCATCTTAGACGACGGGAGGACCCAGAAAGTTCCCCGGTTTTTCGATACAGCCGCCTGTCCTGCTTTTCCTTGACACGTTCAGGCCGCCAACCTAGAGTGAGCCCGTACCACGTTCCATGATCCGGTCTGAAAACAAGTTGTTCTGTAAATTGCAATGACGTCGCCAGGATAGGAGGAGATGATGAAGAATCGATCGTTCCGTCTGTTCGTGCTGCTGTTCGCGGTTACCTCTCTGCTGTCGCCGTCAATTGTGCCCGCCGCGCAGGGCCGGGCGCAGGCCAAAAACGTGATCATCATGATCGGCGACGGAATGGGGCCGAGCCAGTTCGGCGCCGCCTGGATCTACAGCAACCGGGTCCTGAAAAAAGAGCTGCATATGTCTGAACTGATAAACCAGGGGCGGACCGCCTACCTCGTGAACGACACGGCGGATGCCATCGTGACCGAGTCGGCCGCGGCGGCTGGCCAGATCGCCACCGGGCAGCGCATGACCGCGCGCGCCCTCAGCATGGCTGCGGACGGGAAGACTCCTGTCAAAACGATCCTGGAGATGGCCAAAGGAAGAAAGATGGCGACGGGGCTGGTCACCACTTCCGGGATCACCGATGCGACTCCCGGCGCTTTTGCCGCGCATGTGGCCCGCCGTTCGGATGAGGAGTCGGTGGCGGACCAGGAGCTGAAGTGCGGCGTAGATGTCCTCATGGGCGGTCGCAAGCAGTTCTTCCTGCCCGAGAATGCCGGCGGGAAGCGGAAGGACGGCCGCAATCTCATGGAAGAGGCGCAGAAGGCCGGTTACACGGTTGCCGGGACGGCAGAGGAGTTGAAGGCGGCCCCGGCCGGGAAGATCCTCGGTCTCTTCAACATGGGCAACATGAGCTATGAGATCGACCGCTCCGCGACCGCGGAGCCGAGTCTGGCCGAGATGGCCGAAAAGACATTGCAGCTCCTATCGAAGAGCAAAAACGGCTTCTTTGCGATGATCGAAGCGGGCCGGATCGACCATGCGGCGCATCGCAACGACGCGGCCGCAACGATCCGTGAGGCCCTGGCCTTCGACGAGGCCGTGGGCGTGGCCATGGACTTTGTGAAGAAGAACCCCGCCACCCTGCTCATCGTCACGGCCGATCACGAGACCGCCGGGATGGCCCTGGTCGGTCACGGCAAGGAGAGCAAGGAGTACGTCGGCATGGACCTGAAGGCCATTGAAAAGTCCAAGGTGTCTTTCGAATCGATGGCCGCAAAGTGGGGGAAGAAACCGACCCCCGAGAAGATCCAGGAGATCGTCAAGCAATCCATGGATATCGATCTCACCGACGACGAGGCGCGGACGGTGGCCGACGACGCCATCAAGAAGTTAGATCCCTACAACTACAATTACGATTATCTGCACTCGCTGGCGTTCGTGCTGCGGCCTTACCTCCGGGTGGGGTGGGGCAGCCAGACCCATACCGCTTCGCCGTTGTTCCTGTTCGGGGAGGGGCCGGGTTCTCAGAGAATCCACGGGCTGATGCACAACACGGAGATCTTCACGGTCATGAAGGCCGCGCTCAAGTTGAAATAGGCTTCAAGTTTCTTCCGATTTCCCAGGCGTTCCCGGCGCTTTCGCCGACAGCCCAGTACCGATTGTCGGGCATGGTCAGCGTAAAGGGCCGGATCTTCCGGATGTCCGGCTTGCCGTCGCTGCAGCAGTCGGCGCTTATGTACGCGCCCACGATCTCTCCGATGAAAACCTCGTTCGTGGGGAGGTCCACGACGGTGGTCAGTTTGCACTCCATGCAGAGCGGGCAGTCGTCGATCATGGGCGCAGAGGTTGTCTTGCCGGCGATGACCTTGAAGAGGGTCGACTTGTCCTTTTTGCTTCCGGATACAAGCCCGCAATAGTCTACCTTCTCGATGAAATCGATGCTTGGGACATTGACACTGAAAGCGCCGGAAGCATGAATCCCGCGATTGGTGAAATGGATCTTTCCCAGTGCGACGGCAATCATGGGAGGCTTGAAATTGACTCTCGTGACCCACCCGACCGCCATGAAGTTCGGGCGATCCTCCACGATGGTTCCCACCAGGACCATAGGCATCGGATAGGTGAAGACATTTTCGTCGATCGCGATCTTCGGCATGATTGACCTCGATTCATGCAACCCCGTCTTTGGCCGTTGCGAGTCAAAAGGCTTTGCGATGGAGCTCCTGATCGATGCGGTCGGCATCGCCGGCGTTGTACTGCACAAGCCGCTTCAGGTGAACGAAGCTTTCATCATCCATGGAGATGAAGCTGATCGCGGTTTCCCCTTTGCCAACCCTGGTGATTTTGGAATCGACCGCAATCCGGGTCTCGTCGCTTAGGGAAACGATCACCCTGCAGGGGGCATCATTCTGAAAGAGCGGATGGGTTGCGCAAAGAACGCCGTTCAGGCTGATGTTCAATATTTCTGAATGAACGGTCTCGTTCCCCAGCAGAACGGTCATTTCGAAATGCACCGGGACCCGCGTCCGACTCCTCTTCTCTGGATTCATGATGGCCTGCCTTTCTCTTTGGTGTGCTGCCGGGCCACGCTTCATCTGCTCCGGGTCAGCCCTTCTTGAACAGGGATTCCATCCGGGCTTTTGCCGATACCCGGGAATCCTTTTCGCCGCCGCCTGTCCCGGCATCCAGGAAAACGAAGAAATCGCAGAAGTTGCTCCGGCCCTTCTCAAGGACTCTCTCGGCCTGCGGCTCGCGACACTCGTTATAGGCACCCTTCTCGTGGAAGCCGCAATTGAGGCAGCAGTGGAGGTCGGATCCGCAGAAAGGGCAGCACTCCTGTCGCCCCACCGGAGTCCTGATTTCCAAGCCCTTCAGGCATGCCTGGCATCTTCTCATCTCGTCCTCACCGGAACGATCTCGTGAACGCGCCGACTCCATTCCCCGCACGTCCGACGGCCACTTTATACCACAGCGATGGGGAAAATCACAAAAAAACCCCTTCCGGCGCGGGCAGGAAGGGGTTCTATGGTTATGGTTCAGGACGGCTTCAAACGTCTTTTCTCTTGAGCCATGCCTCTCGGTAGAGCCTGCCAACGGTGGTCACCACGGCCAGGAAGAAGAGGCCCAGCATGAAATTGGGTTCGGTTCCCAGCCACTGATCCAGCAGATGGCCCACGTAGAGGAAGAAAAACGATGCCGCCACGATGGCCAATCCCCAGGCGCTCAACATCAGAACCGGTCCGAGCTGATGCATCATCTGGCGTTGGCTTTTGGCAGTCACCTGGGTTTCCATGTGTCGAACCTCCTGAACGTTCGCTCGCGCCTGATTCGTTTTAGCTGACCAGGGTCTTCACCGCGTCGATCACGGGGTTGGTGAAGAGGGCGATAAAGACGGTGTAGAGCGCGAAGGCCCCAACAGCCTCGCCCGTGTACATTTGCTGAAATTTGCTCTTCAGGGAGATGATGATCAGCCCGCCGACAATCAGGGAACCGAGCTGGAAGTAAGGAAATTCGCTCGCTCCGGCTGCCGTATATTCTGCGAAACTGAAAGTCGCCGTTAGAAGCACCACCGCCACTGACACGATGATTGTTCCGAATGTCTTCTTCATGATACTTTTCCTCCTATGTCTATTTTATCATTGCGTTATTTCCGAACGCGCCTACTTTGGATATGCTTAAAGCGTGCCAATGATCATGATTCCTTCCTTAATTGTTATAAATAATTGTTATTATGGCTATATCTTTGAATCCTCCTGGGGAGTGGCGGGCTCAGGAAACCCGTTCGGGGGTCTCTTTTCGTAAAAGAATTTTAAACGGCTGAATGAAACGTTGAATCTGTCATCCCCCGATCGTTTCTGAGCATCATCTATGGCCTTTGGAAACCGCGGCTCTCGGTCAAAAAAGGAAAATCTCTTGCCAATCCCCTTGCTGTTGTCTAAGAATCTTCGAAAAAAGAGGTGGAAATCGATGAAATCCTATCGAAAAGAGCTGTGGTTCAACATCTCCTCGAGGAGGGGGTTCGTCAACATTACGGACCAGGTCGAACAGTGCCTGCGGGAAAGCGGCGTGTCGGAGGGATTGATTCTGGTCAACGCGATGCACATCACGGCGTCGGTCTTCATCAACGACGATGAGTCAGGCCTCCATCGGGACTATGAGGAGTGGCTCGAAAGGCTCGCTCCCCATGAGCCTGTTTCCCAATATCGGCACAATCGGACGGGCGAGGACAATGGCGATGCCCATCTCAAGAGGCAGGTGATGGGCAGAGAGGTGGTCGTGGCGGCGACGCACGGCAAACTGGATTTCGGCCCCTGGGAGCAGATCTTTTACGGTGAGTTCGATGGGGGCCGCAGGAAGAGGGTGCTCGTCAAGATCATCGGGGAGTGATCGGCGGTCCTTCGTTTTGACCGAGAAGGAGTCGGGGATTCCCCATCCAAAAAGGTTGCTGGAAGGAAATGATTGTCCGGGAGATCTACGCAAAATCGGTCCTCTCCAAATCACAGATCTACGACTACGCCGTCAACCCGTATGTAGGGTGCAGCCACGCCTGCCGGTACTGCTATGCATCGTTCATGAGGAGGTTTACGGGCCACAAGGAGAAGTGGGGAGAGTTCGTCGATGCCAAGATCAATGCCCCGGAACTGCTGGCCCGTGAGATCGGCAGAAAGAAGATGGGCAGGGTCTGGGTCAGCGGGGTTTGTGATGCCTATCAGGCGGCTGAAAGAAAGTACCGGCTGACCAGACAGTGCCTTGAGGTTCTGGTGGAGAAACAGTGGCCCGTGACCGTTCAAACCAAATCTTCCCTGGTCTTGCGGGACATCGAACTCCTGGAAAGTCTCAAGTATCTTGATGTCGGTTTTTCCATCACCACCGCAGATGACAAGATCCGGAGACTTTTCGAACCCGGGGCTTCTCCTGTCGACGAAAGGCTGCATGCACTGAGCATTCTTCACTCAAGGGGAATAAGGACGTTTGCCATGATCGCCCCGATCCTGCCCGGAGCGGAGGCGCTGATTCGGGAACTCCCCGGCAAAGTCGATTATATCCTGATGGACAGGGTCAACTATTTCCACGCGAGACGGATCTATCGGGAAAACAGTCTGCAATGGGCCGAAGAGGACTCCTTCTTCATTCAGACGGCCGAGGCATTGAAAGACGGGTTCGCAGAAAAGGGCATCCCCGTGTGGGTACTGTTCTGAGATGCCCCCTCGCCTTCGATCGGCAACAGCGGGCGTTTCCGGCGGCGAAAGTCACTTTCGGGTGATGATCCAGAGGATGACCGACAGGACGATGCTGACCAGCAGACTCGTCGTAAGCGGGAAATAAAAGGAAAAGTTCTTCCCCTGGAAGAAGAAATCGCCGGGGAGACGACCTATCCAGGGGAGATGAAATTTTCCGGCCAGCATGAATGCGAGGCCCAGAAAGGCGACGACGATGCCGATCACCAGAAGCACTTTGCCGATGCCAGACGGTCCCATGCCGACGGCCCCTCCGTAGATTCACTCTCAGGCGATCCGGGAATTTATCGCAGAATCCCTGCTCTTTTCATGAATTCCGGATCTTTCTCCAGCTCTTCGGCGATCTCCTGAATCTCCCTTTGCACGGCGGGCGAAAAAGAGTGAAACGCGCCTTCCGACCCGGAGGTCTTCAGGGTATCGGTGTACTTGACGGCATCGGCCCCGCTTTCCTGAACGATCATCAGGACCACTTTCTCCAGCCTCTTCTGAATATGCGGCGGAAAGGTCATGAGACTCCGGACTGCCGGCGATCCTCCGGCAGGTTGGGAGGCGAGCTCGGTGATCGCCGCAGGATCGGCGAAAAAATCACCCAGCATGGAGACGGTCGCCTCGCGGGCCTTGTCCTGGGCATAGGTGCTGCCCGCCAGGACGAAAAAGACGAACAGGACCCATCCCATCGTCCAGTGTCTATTCTTCATGGCACCTGCTTTCTCTCGAAACCCAATCCGCAAACGCCTCCATGAACCTGATGAGAAACTGGCGAGTGCTCTCGTTGACAACGTTGCCGCTCCCGTCGAACAGCTGTGCAGCGCCCCCAATGTATGCTTCCGGCTGTTGCATGGCGGGAACATCCAGGAAGACGAGCGATTGCCGGAGATGGTGGTTTGCGCCGAAGCCGCCCATCGCACCGGGTGATACACTCATCACCGCAGCGGGCTTTCCTCCCCAGACACTCTGCCCGTAAGGCCGCGACCCCACGTCGATAGCGTTTTTCAGCACCCCGGGGACCGACTGGTTGTATTCAGGCGTCACAAACAACAGGGCATCGAACGCTTTGACGCGCTTGCGGAAAGCGAGCCATTCCGCGGGCGGGTTCCCTGCGTCATCATAGTCCTGGTCGTAGAGGGGGAGTCCGCCAATCTCCAGGATTTCGAGTTGCAGGGATTCGGGCGCAAGCGTTGCGAGCGCCTTCGCCATTTTCCGGTTAAAGGATTCCTTGCGCAGGCTCCCCACAAAAACAGCGACCCTTTTGATCATGTCGATCCTCCGCGGTTCGGTTCCGGATGAAGAAAACGAGGTTCATTATAGAGCGCTTTAAACCAAATCGCAATCTGCCCGCTTTGAAAGTCGTCGCAGCGCCGGGACCGCAGCTATACCCCACAGAATTCGGACCGGATCAGGAGGACAGGAACGGCAGAGTGGTTGAGTACCCCCAATGCAACGCTGCCCAGCGTCATCTTTTTGAAGCCGGTGTAGCCGTGGGTCGACATCACGATCAGGTCCATGCCGTATCTTCTGAGCATATTCCGTGATCGCGCCGGCTATCCAGTTGGCGGCAATAGATTCGGCCCTGATCCTTAACCCCTCCGAAACGAACTTGGATTGAATTCCGGCCAAATACCTGTTTGCCGCTGCGAAGGCGTGTTCGCGGAGCACACGAAGATCAGACTCGGCCAGGGACCTGTCGAGTCTGACGATATTCAGAAGGGTTACCTGCTTCACCAAGCCATTCTCGATCAGGGATCGGACATGGACCAGCGCGCACTCGGCCGCCTCTGAGCCGTCCAATGGAGCCAATACCTTCTGGTACATACCGGTCTCCCCGATTGAAAAAGCATGGAATTGCCGGGCGACCATCCCGGACGACCGCCCACGCGTGTGGACTCAAATCTAAACCGGTAATCCGGGTGTCACAATGGGAGTTTTATCAGGGTGAAATGTCAGTACCCTCTCATTCTCCGGTGTTAGGTTCAATATCTTGTCTCCCTTGATTTATTCGTCACCGTCTGCTAAGTACTCCCAAGTGATGGTTTGGCGCTTCCCGAATAAGCATGCCGTACGGACTGGGGAAGGCCGAGGCATTCATCCTTCATGGAGAAGGGCGATGGTGAAAAAAAGAGAAAACACAGAGGTGAGGCAGCAACAAATCGTCGATGCAGCCGCGATACTGATTTTCAAATACGGCAGCGAACACCTGACAGTCAAGAGAATCGCTGCGGTGGTCGGCATCTCCGAAGCCGCGATCTACCGCCATTTCAAAAGCAAGAAGAGCATTCTCTCTTTTCTGCTCAGGTATATCGAAGAGTCGCTCCTAAGAGACATCTCAGCGGAAGCCGTGGCGAACGAACCGGTGACCCTCGAAACCATCGAGAAAATCATCCAGAATCACTTTTCCATGATCAGTATGCGCAAAGGGATCTCTTTTCAGGTCATCGCCGAGATCATCAGCCTCGGCGATCGAAAACTGAACAAACAAGCCTTTCAGGCTATCGGGAAATACATAGACCGTCTGAAGGAACTCCTCATCGAAGGGGTCCGGGAGGGTGCTGTCCGACCGGATATCGACCTGGACGCCTCAGCAACATTGCTCTTCACCTTGATCCAGGGACTGGTGAGCATCTGGGCTCTCAGCGACGGCAGTATCGCACTCGTCGAAAGGTACGCCTCCCTCTGGCGGGTCTATCGCGAGGCTATATCTACCCGTTGAAATCAGCATAGATTTCACCTTCTTGGAAAAGATATTCGACACACGGTGCCCTGCCTCCGCATTTCTCCAGCGTCGCGTTGAAATCCGCAGTCGTTCTGAAGCCATTTTGCGTTCTCCCCTCATCAGTATTGCCAAGGGGAGCCCAAAGGTGTATGAGAGTCTACGCGCGTATATGATTCTCTGCTCTGGAGCCTCTTACGAATTGTCCTGGATGCCGGGAATATATGGAGGCTGTCATGTTCTGCCTGAATGAGGTGATCGGATATCTCAGGGACACGAGCGCTTTCTAAAGGAAATCATTCTGTAATATTGAGGTTATTTCCAAGTATTACCAACTTGGATTTGGCGTCGTCATTTCCGAAATATGCTCGACGGCGGGGAAAAGAAGACGTGCCCAATATCTTATTGACAAAAAAAATAAACCTGATAGCACATACAATGAATCAACGTTTCATAGTATGAACATCCCTCATGTGTGCTTGCCGACTTCAGCAAAAGGAGTCTGAAAACGGATGGAAAATTTCTTTATCGGCTTACAGAATGCGCTCTCCCTGCACAACCTTCTGTACTGTTTCATCGGTTGTCTGCTGGGAACGGTGGTGGGGGTCTTGCCAGGATTGGGTCCGACGGCGACGATGGCGATGCTGCTCCCTCTGACAGCATATCTGGATCCCACGGGGGCCATCATCATGCTGGCAGGCATCTTCTACGGGGCCATGTATGGAGGGTCAGTAACGAGTATTTTGCTCAACGTCCCCGGCGAGGCCTCTTCCATACTCACCTGCATCGATGGCTACCAGATGACCAAACAGGGCAGAGGAGGAGAGGCTCTTGCCATAGCCGCCATCGGATCGTTTATCGCCGGCACCCTGGCCATCGTTGTGTTGCAGCTCTGTGCCCCACCGCTGGCCGATCTGGGGCTGAAATTCGGCGCCCCGGAATATGTGTCGCTGATGCTGTTTTGTTTTACCACACTGGTGGCCGTGTCGGGCAAGAGCAAACTGCGCGGAGTCCTGATGGCCGCTCTGGGTATGGTGATCGCGAGCATCGGACTGGATCCAATGACCGGAAGGGCAAGGTTGATTTTCGGGTTTACAGACTTGATGAAGGGGTTCGATGTGATTCCGGTACTCATGGGCCTTTTCGGCATGGCGGAAATCCTCTCGAGCGCCAATGAGGGCCTGGTTTCCATCTACAAGGGAGAACTGGGCAGTATGATTCCCCGGGGCGCCGAATTGGCCAAGGGGTTATATGCGAGCCTGCGCGGCACGGCCGTGGGGCTGGGCCTTGGCGTACTTCCCGGGATGATGCCCTCCGTTATTTCCTTCGTTGCCTATGACGTGGAACGCCGTTCATCGAAACATCCCGAGAAGTTCGGCACCGGAGCCATCGAAGGCGTCGCATCCGTCGAAGCATCCAATAACGCCGCAAGCGAAGCCGGATTGATCCCGCTGCTTTCGCTGGGGCTTCCGACCAACGCCGCCTGTGCCCTGCTCTTTGCCTCCTTCACGATGTATGGGCTCCAGCCCGGTCCGCTGCTATTTTCCCAGCACGGAGACATGGCGTGGACGATCATTGTCAGTATGTACGTGGGAAACGTCATCCTGGTGATTCTGAATCTGCCGCTCGTGGGCGTCTGGGTGCGCTTGGCGATGATTCCATACCGTTATCTGGGACCCGTTACCTTGGCCATATGCATCATCGGCGCATACTCCGTGAGAAACACGTTGTTCGACGTATGGACCGCCATTGCCTTCGGTATTCTCGGCTACGTGATGAAAATGCGTGACTGGCCGGCAGCACCGCTTATCCTGGGATTCATTCTGGGCCCGGCCCTGGAGCAGCATTTTCGAGCCACGCTGCAGATGTCGGGAGGTTCTCTGGCCATTTTCGTCGACCGGCCGATCGCGATCCTCTTTTTGGTTATGACGGCTATTGTATTGATTTTCAGCTTCCGGCCGTCGGTCGTGCAAAACTTCAAGAAATTCGGTTGAAAATTTGAATAGATGAGTGTGCCGCTCCGAGACAGCGGAATATTGACGAAATAAAAGGAATCAGGAGGTAATTGTATGAAAAGGAAAATCGAATGGATTGTTTCTCTGGCGATCATCGTTCCTCTTCTTGCTGTTTTCCTGGGGGTGCCCGGCGCAGTGGCCCAAGGAAAGTATCCTTCCAAACCGGTGACCGTGATCGTTCCCTGGTCGGTGGGTGGGAGCACGGACATGGTGGCAAGAGTGGGTGCGAAAATATTGCAGGAAAAGTGGGGCGTCAGCGTCAACGTCACGGCCAAACCCGGCGGCAAGGGCATTCCTGGAACCGTCGAGGCCCTGAGCGCTGCGCCGAACGGATACACCCTTCTTGCGGATGCGGATGGCAGCAATGCGATACCGGCCGCCTGGGGCAAGGATGTTCCCTTCAAGATCGAAGACCGGACCTACATCGCCAAGATCGCCGAATTCCCTTGGGTATTTGCGATCCGCTCCGGCCTGAACTGGAAATCGCTGGATGATGTGGCGGCGGCGGTCAAGGCCAATCCGGAAGGCATCAAGTGGGGCTGGCTTGGCGGCACGGCAGGCGCTGACGGTCCTGTCGGTCAGATGAGGGAGGCGCTGAAAAAGAAGGGAATTGATGTCTCCAAGGTCAAAATGGTGACCTATCCCGGAGGGGCTGACCTGGTTACCGCGATTGCCGGCGGACATGTCGATATCGGGTCCGCCTCGACGACCTCGGTGGGGCCCATGTTCAGCGCAGGCAAGATCAAACTCATCGCCATTACCGGTGAACGCCGGTACCCTGGCTACCCGGATCTGCGCAGTACAGTGGAGCAGGGGTGGAAAACGGTTACATTCCAGGGCCATGTGGGATTTGCCGGACCTAAAGGCCTCCCCGCCGACATTGTAAAGGCGATCGAGGACCCCATCAAAGCGGCCATCGACAAGCCGGAGATCAAAGCTGATCTGGCCAAGATCGGCGCTGTGCCCGCATATGCGGGCTCCCAGGATTTCCGCACCTATGTGCTGAACCTTGCCGCCGAATTGAAGGAGATGAAGTAACTTTCAGTAAGGTATCCCAATGATCGGAACTCGGTTGGAGGCACCACCCATAACAGGGTGGCGCTTCCAACCGGGAAGTCAATGGAGAGGAGATACGGATCTTGGCTGCTATTATCTGCAATGAAGGCCTTATCTTGACCGTTATCGGGATCGTAGGCGTCATCGAAGGTGTCCGGTTGAACAGGGTTTCCGCGGCGGCGGAGGAAGCCTACGGACCGGGATGGTATCTCCTCTTCCTGAGCATCATATTGATCGTCTGCGGATCGTATTATCTCGCCACCACTTTCAAGAAGCTTGGCAAAGAGGATGAGAAGGCGGAAGCGGCTTCCTTCTGGAAGGGTCCCGCTCCTTTATGCATCCTTGCGATGGCTTTTTACACATTCCTGATTCCCTATATCGGATACTTTCTCGGCACGGCGGCTTTCCTGCTCGCGGCTACGCGGTTGTTCGGCGAAAAATCATGGGTTACGTCAATCCTGCTGGCAGGCATATCGGGAGCTGTGTTCTGGGGTGTTTTTGTTTACCTGGCACAGATCCCCATGCCGTGACGTATGGGTTTTGAATACTAAGGCTCTCCCTGCTTTCATTTCGCATGGTAAGCCACGCTATGAAAGTGATGCTCCATCGGTTTTTGTGCGGTCCATTAACAGCAGGGGACCGGAGCTGAACGTGGAGTATCGTTACCCGCGCTGTCAAGCTCGAGAAGATAAAGAAGGTGAAACGAGGAATGTATAGTGGGGCATAATTCAAATGAGGATCGATTGAGGCATCAATCAATGAAAATAAGAATTTTGATCGCGATCGGCTTGATGGTGATGTCAACAGCGCTGCCGGTTTCATGGGCTGAGGCGGCAGAGAAATTCGGATTCCTGGATGTCCGGTCGGTCATGCTCTCCTCCAGTGCTGGCAAGAAAGCGGCCGAGGAGTACAGGATGATCTTCGAGAAACGCAAAGCAACAAGAGATGACCTGGAGAGCGAAATCAAAAAACTGCATGACGAGCTCGAAAAAGAACGCCCCACGCTGAAAGAAGATGCCATTAAAGAAAAGGAGATTGCCTACCAGAAGAAGGTCAGAGAGTATGAGCTATTCGCCAGGGATTCTGACGAAGAACTCCGAAACAAGGACAAGGAGCTTTCGAGTAAACTCATTCCCGAGATCATGAAAGTCGCTCAATCCATCGGCGAAAAGGAAAAATATACGATGATCATCGATATCGCTACAATCCCGATAGCCTATCGTGCAGAGAAAGACGATTTGACCGCGCGGGTCATTGAGGAATTCAACAAGACGTATGAGCCATCAAAATAACAGGCTGGACTCCCCGCCGCCTGTTGCAGGCAGCATTGGATAATTCCAAAGCTTGGTATTCTTCTCCTCCGGAGTTGCTCCTTCCGGAACGCGTTTTCCAACGATATATTCCCCATAGTGAAGATGATGAGCAGGGGTCATTTGAAGACTCGCTGGCCGGGTAGCTATTAGGGTGGCGACAAAAAAAAGGGATGAGGCGGTTTGCCCAATCCCTTGATTTCTCGTGGCTGGGAGACGTGGATTCGAACCACGATTCACGGAGTCAGAGTCCGTTCTGATACATTTCACATACCTTCACGAAGCGTCAAATAATACTTGACATATAAATAAGTTATCTGTACTCTGTATACACAATGAGGGTTTATGAAAGCCTTTGTTTCAGGAGAAAAAGCGGTAAAATAGCGGTAAAAGAAGATGCACGGATATGGTGAAGGTGTCAGCATGGCCATTAAATGGATTAAGACGGCACATAAGGGGCTCCGCTACTATGAACACTTAACTCGACGGCATGGAAAGAAACGAGACCGGTACTACGCTATCCGCTTCAAAGTTGCAGGGAAGGATTACGGTTACGGTGTCGGATGGTGGTCGGACGGGATACCGGAGGAGATCGAAAAAGAAGATCCTGATCTCGGATTTGAGGAATATGCCCTGAAACTGCTGCGACAATACCAGGGCAATATAAAGGCCGGATCGGGACCAAAGTCACCAAAGGAAAAGCGAAAGATTGCACAGGGGGAAGAAGCACAAGCGAAGGCAGAACAAGAACGCCTTGCAAAGGAAGCTGTTACCTTCGATGCCTTCTTCAATGATACCTACTTACCCCAGGCGAAGGCCGACAAAAAGCCGAGATCAGTAACCCGTGAAGAGGGGCTCTACGGCAAATGGATTAAGGATGTAATCGGTCAATTTCCCATGAAAGATATTGCGCCCTTCCATCTGGAGAAGCTAAAAAAAGTCATGGCGGACGGCAAGCAAGCCCCCCGGAGCATCGAGTATGCCTTGGCCGTCATTCGGCAGATGTTCAACACTGCTAAGCGCCTTGGTGTGTATGGCGGGGAGTCGCCCACAGCGAAGGTCAAGGCTCCGAAAGTGGACAATGGACGAATGCGGTTCTTGACACGTGAGGAGGCCACAGCTCTTTTGGATGCACTCAAAGCCAAGAAGAGTACCGATGTCTATGATATGACCCTGCTGTCGCTTCACGCTGGTTTGCGCTTTGGGGAAATTGCTTCGTTGACATGGCAGGACATGGATTTGAGCAAAGGGGTTTTGACGATCCGGGATGCGAAAGCCGGATCACGCTATGCCTTCTTGACGGAACAAGCAGCGACAATGCTTGAAGCGAGAGACAAGGCCAGGAAGGGAAGGAAACCGGCGGATTATGTTTTTCAGGGGCGAAAGGTGAAGCTGGACCGGATTTCCATCACGTTTGCAAGGACCGTTGAGGAGTTGAAACTGAACGACGGCATCGACGATCCTCGATTGAAGATATGCTTCCACAGTTGCCGGCACAGCTATGCGAGCTGGTTAATCGAGCAAGGAGCAGACCTCTATACGGTCCAGAAGTTGCTCGGCCATAAGACCAACGTCATGACCCAACGGTATGCCCACCTCAGCGAGAACAGACTGAAGGACGCAGCGAAGGCTTTGGGGGCTGCGTGGCAAATACAGGGCGGGAAGGAAGAAGACCAGAAAGAGGTCGAGGAATGCCCCGCCGTTCACAGCATCAAAGGAAAGAAATAATACCATTCCAAGACACGGGCGTGATATCAACCATCCTGAAAGATCGTCAGCAGTAGTCTGTTTGTGAATTATTCGATACTGGATGAAACAACGACATGCAATCAAAATGGATGACAGGTAAGGCATTGATCCAACGATGTAGCATCCACGATCTCGAGATCGTGGACTACGTCGAGCAGGGGCTTCAACCATACACTCATCTCATGGTGCCTATGGCGCCCCTGGGAGTTGCCGAATGGTCCAAGACCATCCACGAATACACGATCGACGTCTCTATCATTGAGGAGATGTTCCCTGAGTTCAGGGAAAAATACTGGACCCTGGATTGGTGGTACGATTTGCACAAGAATAGGACGGCCGATTCGAATGGCAAACTGGAAAAGATTGCCTATCCGGACGGTAGCGACAGCGTGATTCGCGGAGAATATGAATCCAAACGGGTTCAAATAGAGAGACTGGAAGACAAATTGAGGCAATATCCGAACCTTCCGACGTGGCAGGGGTATAAATTACCCGACAAGCTAAAGGAGAGGGAAGCGGTATTGTCGACACTGATGTCGGCGATATTCAAGATGGACGATGTCCTGCAATTTGAAGATGCTGACGCGTCGGAAGAGGAAGGCGCCAATCGTCCTGTTCCGACAGATGGTCCGCCACGAGAAGGTAAAGGCGAAGTCGTCGAGAATGCTTTCTATCGCCGTGGGGATTATTGGGAGATATGGTATGAAGGCCAAAAGTTGAATCCGATCAAGAACGTCGACGGCATCGACTATATCGTCCGTCTGCTGGATACTCCCTACAAAACGATCAACGTTTCCGATTTGTATGAAACCATACATCCCAGGCAGCGCGATGCCATGGTGTCGGATATTGAATTGTCGCAATCACTACAGAGTGACGAAATGAGTCAATCGGATATGACGGTCGAGGGGCTCGACGAACAGTCAAAGAGCCAAATATTACTTAAGGTCAGAGAATTGGAGTATGACAAAGAATATGCCGAAACTGAATTGGAACGGCAGGAAGCTACTGTAGAACTGGATCGATATCATCAAGGTCTAAATCTCTATGGAAAGAATCCGCTATCGAAGAAGGCGGGGAAATTAATGAACGAGAGCGTGAGAAGACATGCCAATGCTGTTCGGAAGGCCATGAATGAGGCCATCCAGAAGATCGCGGTCGAGAGTCAGGAATTGGCTGAATACTTGAGCCTAAAGTCCAATCTTCGGCGTGGAAACGATTATCAATATATTGATCAAAAGAAATGGAGTGTATCCCTATAGCTTTCCATCACGTTGGTTCAAAACCCGTATGTTCATAGACATACGGGTTTTTTTATGGTTGCCACTTACAAGCACGCAAAGGCTACCCCGAAAGTAGCAAAAGGCGACCCCCGAAGTCGCCCATAACCTTCAGAAGGGATCAGAAAGCCCCTTCAATCCCCTTTCGGAGGTTATGAAATGGCTGAAAGCTTTAGAAAAAATGGCCCTGCACCGTACGTCAAGCGAACCCCCACCACACTTGGGGAGGTTCAGGAAACCGATCCCGTAGACTTCATCAAACGGGATCCCACCAGACCGGAGAGGTTTAAAAAAATTGACCTATCCGCTTTGCTCGCGGAAATGCCCCCGTTTGTCGCTCGTAACCATCCGCGGTTCAAAGAGTGGACAACATACTCGGGACGGACGATGGCCAACATGGACTGCCTGAAGCAAACCTTGGCTATAAAGAAGATCATTCTCGGTAATACCACCTGCTACGAGCGCGAATCACTGGTCAAGTGGTTGGAGTCGCGCGCGAAGATTGTTGAATAGGAGGTGGGCCATGAATGCGAATCACAGAGTAAAGCTGTATCCCGAAAATGTCCCACCGGCGCTTATTGCCATCCCGCAATGGGTGAACTACAAGCGAGTGCCCAAAGAAAAGGATCCGACGAAATGGGACAAGATCCCTCTTGCTCCTAAAGGAAATGGCAATGCGTCCGTCAAGAATCCAAAAACATGGGGAACGTATCAACAGGCCCTTGAGCGGTACGAAAAAGATCAGAACGTCAGTGGTATCGGAATTGTTCTGAAGCGCAACCTCGGAATCGCCGGCGTCGATTTGGACGGCTGCCTCGCCGAGGACGGTACTCCCCTGTGGGGTGAGGACGTGATCGAGAACCTGGACACATATAGTGAAATCTCTCCGTCAGGGAGAGGTTGCAGGAGTTTTGCCTATGCGACCTTACCACCCAAGGGACGAAAAAAAGATAAAATCGAAATGTACGACGATGGTCGATTCCTCACCGTTACGGGAAATGTAATCGGTAAAAGACGTTCCATCGAAAAGCGTCAAGCTGAAGTGACGAGCCTGCACGAAAAGGTCTTTGGCCGAGACGAATCCTCTGATCTCAAGGGAAAGACGAAAAAAATAAAGAATGTCCAAAAGAAAGAGATGACCCAGCGAGAGAGGGTTTCGCCAGAGGAGGAAAGAAATGTAATCGAAATTATCGAACGATCGAAGCAGGCTCCGCTATTCAAGAAGTTCATGGACGGGAAATGGAGCGAGATTCAAGATTCTGGGAAACAGAAATATCCGAGCCAAAGTGAAGCAGATATGGCGTTCCTCGGCATTCTGGCTTTCTTTACCCGCAAGAACGCCACGCTCATGAAGTCGATTTTCTCGAAATCAAAAATGCACAGGGATAAATGCTCGGAGGCCCACGATTCGGAAGAGGACACTTACCTCGACATGACAATCGCAAAGGCGATAGATGGTTGCGAGGAGACCTATGATCCACAGTACAAGGAACATCGCCTCTGTACCGATCAGGAGCTTCAGGAATGTATCCGGGAACTGAACCGTAAGCACTCCGTCGTCATGATCGGTGGGAAATGTCTCATCCTGAACGAGGTCCGGGATCCAGTTTTCGATCGTCCGAATATCGATTTTTCAAGTACAAGAGATTTTTGTACAAGATACCGGAATCAGAGACTGAGGTTCTGGAAAAGCGGTCATGCCGCGGAGAAGAGTGTCGCCGACATCTGGCTCGATTCCCCCGACCGCAGAGAATACGATGGTGTCGTCTTTGACCCCTCCGGAAAAGCGACTGAGCGATATTACAACCTCTTCCGAGGATTCCCGGTGGTGCCTAAACCAGGCTCCTGGGAACGAATGCAAGAGCACATTTTTGAAGTTATCTGCAATCGCCATGATGAATCCTACCGGTACACAATCACCTGGCTGGCGAGGATGGTTCAAGACCCTGGCGGGAAAAGACCTGGCGTCGTGATTGTTTTACGTGGCCGTCAAGGTACAGGAAAAGGTTGTTTTGTGAATAGTTTCGGCGAAATTTTCGGTAGCCACTTCCTGCACATCATCTCGTCGCACCTGGTCGGCGGGCGGTTCAACAGCTTCCTCAAGGACGCCCTCCTTGTCTTTGTCGATGAAGGTTTCTGGGGAGGCGACAAGCAGGCGGAGGGCGTTCTGAAAGGGATGATCACGGAAGACTTCATCATGGTTGAGCCCAAGGGCAAAGAGGCGTTTAGGATCCAGAACAATACCAACTTCATCTTCGCCAGTAATGGTGACTGGGTAGTGCCTGCCGGCCCAGAAGAACGCAGATTTTTCGTGATGGACGTATCGGAGCGGCGCATGGGCGACAATGGGTACTTCACGGCCATATACGAGGAAATGGACAACGGCGGACGTGAAGCGATGCTTTATGACCTGCTTCATCATGATATTTCCAATGTCAATCTCCGGAAATTCCCGCGGAGTGAGGCGCTGTTGGATCAGATCATACATTCTATGCCGACGGTGAAAAAATTCTGGTATGAACTGCTCAGGGAGGGGCGGATCACAACAACTGTGGACCGCCTTAAACAGTATTCCACGGAGACATGGCCGAATTATATCATTACGGCAAATCTTTACGATCTGTATTGCGAGTTCGCGACAAGAATTGGTGACCGCTACAAACTCATCGATACGCAATTCGGAAAACAAATCAGGGAGATATGTTCTGGTATTGTCAGGAAGAAAAAGGATCATGACTGGTGCCTTTATTTTCCTACGCTGCTGGAATGCCGACGAAATTTCGAGAAGCTCGTTAACATCAAGGTCGAGTGGGGGAGTGAGGGATGAAGACGTAGTCGATCGTCCTTTATTCGCTCGGAGAATCGTACCTGGACATACACAGCGGAGGGGGGGTGGTACCGATGCTGTCTACGAAATCGAGTGTCGCACTTGTGGCGCACTCGATTTTTTATGTTTGATAAATGCTTATATAATATTGTATTTATTGTATATTCCCATTGATTACCCATGATTTTCCCTCATGGTCAATGGTAACTATCCAATTTTAAATATGATTCCCATGAGACCCATGAAAAACGAGGATTTTGAAATTGCTACGCAGTATGCGGTGAAGGTTCAACACACGCGGAATGGAGGGGTGTGTTTATGTCTGTTTTATTACAATTGTATTAATTTAATGGGTCTAATGGGTATCATGGGAAATATTTGTGCTATTAATAGCTTGCAAAGCCCATCAAACAAAGTTTCATGAGCATTCATGGGTACCCCCCTCCATTTGTGGAAATCGTTTTTATTTTGACAAAAAAATGCTCGGGCATGTGCCCATAGTACCCTTCCTGTGTGTTTTTTGATGCCTGACAGCATCGTCGTTATCCAGTATTCCGAAGTTATAGCAGCAAGTTGAATGAGTAAATTCCCACCGATCCGTGATCAACGTCGTGGTACGTATCCGTGTCCTCAATCGATACTCGGACCCCACTAATACTACACCAAAATTGTAGTATTAGTGTTGTATCAGTGGGGTATGCTATAGGAAGGCCAACACCCCTCCACGAACCGACCGTCTATGTTGTGACCGCAGCGGCCAGGCTATCGTCATTCAAGCGCCCGGGAGCGAAGGCCCACGCGCACGGGGGGGATCGGGACGGATCCGTTACCCATACCTGCGATGTTCCGCTCCACGGTCATGTCCCGATCTCGTGGCCATCTTGCCGCAGAAGACCCCGATCGTTCAACCTGGGGCAGCCTCCAAAGCCACATAGCCCCTCACGGGTCAGCGCCGCCCTTTCTCTGGTCGCCGCCGTCGGGAGTGATGGGCCGAGCTGCGGAAACGTCGCCGCGAAGCTCCCACGGTCGCCGTCGTGGCGATCGCGTCGTTCATGATCGAGTAATCCGGGTCAGAGTGTTCGCATCTGGGGTGATGCTGGTCAAGATGGTCGCGTCGGATATGCCTCGTATACCCAGATATCCGCGGTCTCAAATGGAACTTTTTTCTATTTGGCTCTTGAGCCATCCGTCGCGCAGTTTATCTGCGTTTCTCGGTGCCGCAATCCAAAAGCTCACGGAGGAAAGAACAATGCAGACTAAACACAAAATAAAGGCGATATCGTAACTGCCGGTGGTGTCGTATAGATACCCACCGAGCCAAGGGCCGATCGCTCCGCCCAACCCCATGCCGGTCAATATCATACCCGATGCGGTTCCGAACTGTTTGCCGTGGAAAATATCAGCGGCGCCTGCGAAGATGGTGGCAGAAAACAAGCCGCCTGCATAGCCAAAACCAAGGGCGTAGATGTAGAGCAGCCAAGGATGGGAAGTATCACGGATGGCTATCAGGGCAAGCAGCCCGACAAGAGCGGAAGCGCAGCAAAGCACCATCGCCTTTTCACGACCGATCCGGTCGGACATCCAGGCGGATGACTGCCCCAGAAGCGTGGCTACCCCGTAGAAGGCGAATGCGGATACGGCAAGTACAGCGCTATACCCGGCATCTTCGGCATATTTAACTTGGTGCGCCAAAACCAAAAAGCACGTGATGCCCCAGAAAAAAAATGTGAGAGGACCAAGAGCCATAATTGATAGGTTCGCAGCATTTGCGAGAGAGTCCAGTCCCTCAATGGTACACCGCTCTGGCCGGCATTTTCAAATTTGAGCTCTTCGCTGCCATAAGCTTTCAGCCCCTTGCTCTCCGGACGATAGTGGAAGATAAAAACATTCAAAGGAAGTAGAACCGATATGAGGATCATGGCCAGTCCCACGTAGGCAGAGCGCCAACCGAAATGCAGAATCAGGTATTGTGCCACCAAACCGTATACAAAGCTGAGTCCCCCTCCCATCTGCCCAATGCCCATGACAAGCCCACGTCGCGTTGCAAACCAGTTCATAATTGCCGGCATTAAGACTGGCCACCCACATAAGGCCGTTCCGACAGGCACAAAGACGCCGAAAAATACATAGAAATGCCAAAGCTGATAGGCAAGAGAACACCCGACCATAGCGAGGGCAATGATGGCGGCACCTACGGTCATCATGATCCTGGGTTTCCACCTGCCGCCCAGAGTCCCTGTTACGGGGGCCATCAATCCGTAAACGAGGACGTTGATGGACATCATTAAAGCTGTACTCCCACGGCTCCAACCAAACTCATCAAGGATTTCCGGAAAGAAAATGGAAAAAGAGTATCTGGCGCCGTAAACCAGCAGACCGTTGATAATGGCGGCTGCAATGGTCCCCCCACCGTAAAAAAGAGAGGAATTCTTGTTTGGCTTTATCTCCATTCGGTCTGTCCATGGGTGCAATTTTGATGCACTTGTACCTGCCTTATAGATCACTGCTTACTATATCTCCTGACGAAAAGACAGGCATGGAAATGATCGGCGCAAAAATCTACGATCAAGAGGCTCCATCGGCCCGCTTCACATTCATAGGGTTTCCCCACCTTCTTCTTGCGGCGATAAGTCCCAGGCGCCTCTGGTATGGGTAGCGAGAATCTTTCAGGAGGTGTTCGCTATGGACGAAGAAGGGAAAAACGGATTGCGCAGTTTCGGTTCGGGGTGATTCACGATCTGATCGGCAGGAAGTTCAATCACGGGGAGCGCAAAAGGCTTCTTACGGAGAAGTCTTCCTGCACATGGGAAATCCCCGGTTCCGAGTGGAGTTTCATCAGCGCATCGAGGATTCTGTGTTGGGCCAGAAGGTACGAGAAGGGTGGGTGCCGGATCGAGAGCCTCTATACGTTTCATGACTTCTCTGGAAGGTGGATCAATCAAGGTCGATTGACCTGTATCCAGTGGCTGTCGCTCATCAAGCTCTTTGAGTTAGAGGTTTCGGTCCGGAAGATGTCACAGCAGATGGGATTGTCCTACCGGACCGTGTATCGGGCCGTAAGCGCGATCCGTTTTTCGATTCTGAGCCATGCCAGGGATGCCGAAGGACTGCTTGGTGGCGAGATAGAACTAGATGAGAGCTACTTCGGCGGCAACGCAAAGGGAAACGAGGCCGCGAGGCTGCCGGCAAGGTTCCCGTCTTCGGGATCCTGGAGAGAAACGGCGTCGTTCAGGTCACCGTGGTTCCCGACGTGACGGCTGAAACGCTACTGGGACTTACGGTCAGGAAGGTCCGAAGAGGCTCCGTCGTCTACACGGACAAGTTCAAAAGCTACGACAGCCTCATGTTCTGCGGATACCGACACCTGAATGTGGACCATCAAAAACGATTCTCTTCCGGAAAGGTCTACATCAACGGCTTAGAGGGGTTCTGGAGTTGGGCCAAGGAGAGATTCATCAAGCACCATGGCGTCTCCAAGGAACATTTCCCTCTCTATTTGAAAGAACTGGAGTTCAGGTATAACAACCGTCACTCCGATATCTTTGACCAGGTTGCCAACTACCTCTGCGATCTGGTGCCAAAACGGGACTAATTACCCAATTTAATGTGCGACGTTACAAAGGGACTTGAAAACAGAACTCAGGAAACACCGTAAGGATATCCCTTGAAAAACCTCTTTTATACCCACAATATGTGAATCGGCATGCAATAATGACCCACCTTTGAGCTAAATCGGCACGTAAAATTGACCCACCCTGGAGAGCCTTCTACACTGCCGGCAATCGGGCAGAAGGAGGGCTGAGAGGAGATGCTTGTCGTGGAGACGATACGGAAGATTCGTTTATCGGTTCATCGGGATGGTCGTTCGATTCGGCACACTACAAAGGAGCTGGGGATTTCCCGGAACACTGTTCGGAAGGCGATTCGGAGTCAGGAGACGGTATTTCGGTATCATCGGCAGTCGCAACGGCTCCCGGTTTTAGGGGCATTCGTGGAGCGATTGGAGGAGGCACTGGTAGAGGACGTGAAGCTTCCCAAGCGGCAACGGAGGACTGCGGTTGTTCTTTTCGAGCAGTTGCAGGCCGAGGCTATACGGGCGGCTATGACAGCATTCGGCGTCATGTGCGGGATTGGCGGAAGCGACAGAGTCAGCTTCCTGCAGAGGTTTACATACCGCTGGTGTTCGAGGCGGGTGAGGCCTTCCAGTTTGACTGGAGCCATGAGTTGGTGGAGATGGCGGGGATGCCGGTCACGGTGAAGGTAGCACAGTTGCGGTTGTGCCACAGCCGGCATTTTCTGGTTGTGGCACAACCACGAGAGACCCAGGAGATGGTCTTCGACGCCCACAGGCAAGCCTTCGAGTTTTTCGGGGGTGTGTGCCGACGGGGGATCTACGACAACCTGAAGGCAGCGGTGAACAAGATACTCACTGGCAAGCAGCGCAGTTTCAACAACCGATTTGGGCAGTTGTGTTCGCATTACCTGTTTGAGCCGGTGGCCTGTACGCCGGCGGCCGGCTGGGAGAAGGGTCAGGTGGAGAACCAGGTGGGTACCGTGCGTCGTCGCTTCTTCGTTCCCCAGCCCAAGGTTCAGGATTTCCGTGAGCTCAATGAGTATCTCCGGGAGCGCTGCCTGCAGTGGGCGAAGACCCACCCGCACCCCGACGTTAAGGATCAGAGCGTGTGGCAGGTTTTTGAAGCCGAGCAGCCCCATCTGATCCCATTGCCACCGCCCTTCGACGGGTACGCGGAGCGACCGGCCCGGGTGAGCCCCAGCAGTCTGGTGAGCTTTGATCGCAACCGTTACAGCGTCGACTGCCGTCATGTAGGCTCGCCGGTGCAGATGCGGGTGTATGCCGAGCGGATTGTGATCGTTCGGGAAGGTGAGGTGATCGGTAACCATCGGCGTCATTTCGGCGGCGGCAAGACGATTTTCGATCCCTGGCACTACCTGCCTGCCCTGGCCCGCAAACCCGGAGCGCTGCGCAACGGGGCGCCCTTCCGGCACTGGGATCTGCCCGAGGCCATTGCGCGCGTCGGTGAGCAGCTTCAGTGCCGCTATTCGGACTGGGACAGGCAGTATGTGGGCATCCTGCAGACCGTGCCGCTTTATGGCCTGGATGCCGTGGAGACAGCCTGCAGCAAGGCGCTCAACGCAGGAGTCTTCAGCAAGGAGGTGGTGCTCAACCTGCTCAATCGAGGCAGGGAGGATACGGATGCCCCTCCCATCGACCCTCCCGAACACCTGATCCTCAAACAGCCTCCCATTTCCGACTGTCAGCGCTACGACCGCCTGCGACAGGAGGTGTGCCATGTTGCGCAATGAAGTCCTGGCGCTGATGGAGGCGCTTAAGCTCAGGGGTATGCAAGAGGTTTATGACGAAGTACTTGCAAGCGGCCGCAAGCAGCGCGCCATCCCGGAGAAAGTAATCCTCGAACTGCTCAAGGCCGAGGCGGCCGAACGCAGGCTTCGGAGTATCCGCTACCGGTTGGGACAAGCCCGCTTTCCCATGGCCAAAGACTTGGACAGTTTCCAGTTCACCGACACTTCCGTCGATGAAGCCCAGATCCGTTCCCTGTACGAAGGCGTCTTCCTCCAAAACCGCAGCAACCTGATCTTCGTGGGCGGCACGGGCACCGGCAAGACCCACCTGGCCATCGCCATCGCTGCCAATCTCGTACGCCAGGGCACACGGGCACGGTTCTACAACCTGGTGGATCTGGCCAATGATCTGGAACAGGAGAATCTGGCCGGCCGCGGCGGCAAGCTCTCCGCCAGCTTGTCCCGCTACCATCTGGTCGTGCTCGACGAACTGGGCTATCTGCCGTTCTCCAAGAACGCCAGCCAGTTGCTCTTTCACCTGATCTCCAAACTCTACGAGCAGACCTCGGTGATCATCACCACCAATCTCGCCTTCGGGGAATGGCCGCAAGTCTTCGGCGACAAGAAAATGACCACCGCCATGCTCGACCGTATCACCCATCACTGCGAGATCATTGAAACGGGAAACGACTCCTGGAGAATGAAACACCGGGCCTCCTGAAACGATTGCTCAGGAAGGTTCAAACAGAAAACGTCTTCACAGGGGGTGGGTCAAAATTCAATGCCGATGGTGGGTCAGTTTTCAATGCCGATTGACAGATATAAG
Organism: Deltaproteobacteria bacterium; assembly: GCA_021372695.1. The sequence continues at coordinate 13,382 of JAJFTY010000044.1, read as the reverse complement.
CCAGTGATATGAAAACAGATATTCCAGAGAGGCAACTTCTTATGTTCGAGACCCTGTTCACGGAGGTTCTCAATCCGGAGCATGAACTCCTCCGCGCTGCCCGACTGATCGACTGGGATGGTCTCCATGAAGCGTTATCGGTTTACTACAGCCCCGTGGGCCGCCATGGAAAATCGATTCGCCTGATGGTGGGCATCCACATTCTGAAGCACCGTTACAACTGTTCGGATGACCGGGCAGTGGAGATGCTGCATGAGAACGCTTACTGGCAGTGCTTCTGCGGGTTCAACTCCTTCCAGAGCGGTCAGATTCTGGATTCGACCTCGATGGTCAAGTTCCGCAACCGCATCGGTACGGAGGGGATGAAGCGGATCGAGGCTATCCTGCTTCATGCCTGGTCGAAGATGGGCTTGGTGAAGACCCGACGGGTGTCGGTGGATACGACGCCGCAGCCCAAGAACATTGCCTATCCGACGGATGCGGATCTTCTGCATCGGATCAAGGAGAAGATCGTCAGACAGATTGAGAGGGTCCGCAAGGAGGTGACCCTTCGGAAACCCTTTCGCACCTTCAGTCGAACAGGGAAGAGAATCCTCCTCGGGATCAAGAAGTTCCGTCGGAAGAACCCGGAAGCGCGTAAGGAAGCCATCGGGAAGCTCAAAGAAATAACCGAGCAGGTGGTCAGGAAGGCGGCCGATGTGGCCAACACGCTTTACAGTCGGGGTTATCGTGAGGCCGGTCGTCGGCTGAACCGTCTCATCTCAGTGGGCAAGAGGGTCATCGCCCAGACTCAGGACGTGCTCGATGGAAAGAAACCGTCCAAGCGTCTGTACTCTCTGCACGAAGGGGATGTGACAGCGATCAAGAAGGGGAAGAGCTATCCCTCCTGCGAGTTCGGTTCCCTGGTATCGCTGGCCAAGAATGACGACGGTTTGATTCTGTCCCATCAGGAGTACCAGAGCAACATGGCTGATGTGAAAACCTTGGGAGGGGTAATCGCCGGCGTCAAGAGGAACACCGGACAATGCCCTGAGGAGATCACCGCCGATCGGGGTTTTGATCAGTCCCTCAAGAAACAGGAGAACTGCCGGAGGCGATGGGGAGCAAAACGGCTGGCGATTCCCAAGAAGGGGAAACGTCCCCATCCGGACAGCAAGGAAGCCTGGTTCCGGAAGGCGCTCAAGCAGCGGGTCAAGATCGAACCGGTCATCGGTCATCTCAAGTGCGACCACCGAATGAATCGGTGCCGATACCGAGGGCAAGCAGGGGATACGGTCAATGTGGTCTGGGCAACGCTCGCCTGGAACACCAAAAAGATCACGCGGCTGGCCATGGAAAAGGAAGAAAGGCGAACCGGAAAGGCACTTCCCTTAGCAGCATGACCGAAAGCCCACCCGGGATACCCTCGAACCTCTATCTTTCTTCAGTTGTCAAAGAACCGTGACACCAAAAACTTTGAAAAATCCCGTTTTTCAGGATGAACTAATTAAAAATTCTGTCCAAATATTCTCAGCCAGTGCTGTTGCTTTCTTAAAAGATCAACATATTAATATCATTTAATATATGTGATTTCCGGATGGACAATTAATATTTTCTCTTGACAACAGATTCCTTTTTATCATAAAACTAATCATAAGTTTTAATTAGTTTCAAAGCTCCCATGCGAAATTAATTTATGACAAGTTTTTCACACCTATCTCGTTTGATGTCTAACAGGTTTAGATAGACGGTGCTGAATAACGTTCTGTACAAGAAATACAATTTAAGTTGAAATCGAAAAATTTAATTCCGTTGATTATTAAAATAATTCAATTTGTTAAGTGTTGTTCCGTTCACTTTAACCGGATAGGAATGTGATGATTTTATAATAGACAAGATTGACCGGGGTAAGAAGGGGATAACCAGATGAATATTTAACAATTATAAAAGAAAGGATAAGCAATGGCTAAACCGCAACGGTTAAGATTTTGTGTGAACAACGAGTGGAAGGAATCCAAAACCGCCAAGTACATGCCGGTGACGAACAGCAGCACGGGAGATGTGATCGCCGAGGCGCCCTGCTGCACCGTCGAAGAGGTGGAGAGTGCCATCGCGGCGGCTGCCGCGGCCTTCCCGGCCTGGTCGGCGACGCCGGTGCAGAACCGCATCGCGGTTATGTTCCGCTTCCGGTCGCTCCTGGAGAGCCACCTGGACGAGCTGACCCTGTCGGTGGCGACCGAACTGGGCAAGAACATGGACGAGGCCCGCGGTGACATCATCAAGACGATGGAAGTGGTGGAGGTCGCCTGCGGAGCGCCCATCCTGATGCAGGGAGACTCCCTGATGAACGTTTCGACGGGCCACGACACGGTCATGTACCGTGAGCCCGTCGGGGAGTTCGCCGGAATCGGTCCGTTCAACTTCCCGTCGATGGTTCCGTTCGGATGGATGATTCCCCTCTGCATTTCGACGGGAAACACCTTCGTGCTGAAGGCGTCGAGCCTGACGCCGATGACGGGAATGCGGGTGCTGGAGCTGCTGATCGAAGCCGGACTCCCGAAGGGGGTCGTGAATCTGGTCACGTGCAGCCGGGTCGAGGCCGAGATTTTCCTGCGGCATCCGCTGGTCCGGGGGATTTCGTACGTGGGATCGACTTCGGTCGGCCTCCACATCTACTCTACCGCGGCGGCGAACGGCAAGCGCGTCCAGGCGCTCTGCGAAGCCAAGAACCACGGCCTCGTCCTGCGGGATGCGGCGCTGGAGCGGTCGGCGATCGGGATCATCAACTCGACCTTCGGCTGTGCCGGGATGCGGTGTATGGCGCTGCCGGCCCTCTGCGTCGAGGAGGCCTGCGCCGATGAGTTCATCTCCTATCTGCTCAAGTATGCCAAGGCCCGGAAGGTGGGCTGCGCCTATGACCCCAAGACGGAGCTCGGGCCGGTGGTTTCGGCGGAGCACAAGAAGTTTGTCATCGACTGGATCAACAAGGGGGTCGAAGAGGGGGGCAAGCTGATCCTGGACGGACGGGACATCGTGATCCCCGGTTTCGAGAACGGCCATTTCGTGGGCCCCACGATATTCGACCACGTCAAACCCGGGATGAGCATCGGGGACTGCGAGGTCTTCGGCCCCGTGACCGCCATCAAAAGGGTCAAGAACTTCGAGGAGGGGCTGGCGATCATGAACGACAACCGCTTCGCCAACGGCTCCTGCATCTTCACGCAGAACGGCTATTACGCCCGCGAATTCGTCCGCCGGACGAACGGCGGCATGGTCGGCGTCAACGTGGGGATCCCCGTGCCGGTCGCCTACTTCCCGTTTGCCGGGCACAAGGACTCCTTCTTCGGAGACCTCCACGTGATGGGGAAGGACGGCGTCGCCTTCTACACGGAAGCCAAGTGCGTCACCTCGCGCTGGTTCAGCGAGGAGGACAAGCAGGAAAAATGCGTGAGCACCTGGGAAGGGACGATCACGCGAAAATAGAGCACCTTCACCGGCCCCCCATTCTCCCACCGCCGCTTTTCCCCAACCCCTGAGGTCAGGGGGAGCGGCGGCCCGGGAGATCAGGAGCCGGAGGAGAAGACACGAAAAAAAGAAAGGAGTTTGCCATGAAGGCACCGAAATTACCGCCTTACGATTACCAGCCGAAACCCTACGCCGGACCGTCCTATGAGGAGGTCCTGAAACTGAAGAATCGCTTCGTGACACCCACGTCGATTCCCAATTACAGGAAGCCTCTGATGATCGTCGAGGGGTCCATGCAGTACCTTTTCGACCATACGGGACGGCGTTATCTGGACGTCATCGGCGGGATCGTGACGATCAGCGTCGGTCACTGCCATCCCTACGTGGTGCAGAAGGTGAAGGAGCAGACGGAGCGGCTCCAGCACATCACCTCCATTTACCTCCATCCGAACATCGCCCAGTATGCCGAGATGCTGGCCTCGAAGCTGCCTGGGGACCTGAGCGTCTGCTACTTCGTCAACTCAGGCTCCGAGGCCAATGACATGGCGCTCCTGATGGCCCGGCTCTACACGGGAAACTACGACGTGGTGGCCCTGCGCAACTGCTACCACGGCGGCGGCGCCTCGACGATGCAGCTCACGGCGCACAGCACCTGGAAGTACAACTACCCCCACAGCTTCGGCGTCCACCATGCCATCAATGCGGATCCTTACCGCGGTCCCTGGGGCCACGACGATCCGCAGGCCGGTGCGAAATACGCCGCCGAGATCAAGAACCTGATCGACTATGCCACACCGGGACGCGTTGCTGGCTTCTTCGCCGAATCGATCCAGGGCGTGGGCGGGACGGTAGTGTTCCCCGACGGTTTCCTGAAGGGGGCCTACGAGGTCGTCCGGGCGGCAGGCGGGGTGTGCATCGCCGACGAGGTCCAGACCGGGTTTGCCCGGACCGGGACCAACTACTGGGGTTTCCAGAATCACGGCGTCATTCCCGACATCGTGACCATGGCCAAGGGGATCGGCGACGGCGTTCCGCTGGCGGCGGTGGTGACGACGCCCAAGATCGCCAATGCGTTGGCGAGCCGGATCCACTTCAACACCTTCGGCGGGAACCCCGTCTCCTGCGCCGCCGGCATGGCGGTTCTGGAGGTCATCGACCGGGATCACATCCAGCAGAACTGCCTGGAGCGGGGCAAGGAGCTGATGGCCGGCTACAAGAAGCTCATGGCAAAGCACGACATCATCGGCGATGTGCGCGGCAGCGGTCTCATGACCGGCGTTGAACTCGTGAAGGACCGCAAGACCAAGGAGCCGGCGAAGGCGGAGGCACTGCAGGTCTTCGAACGGCTGAAGGATCTGGGGCTGCTCACGGGCAAGGGCGGACTCCATGCCAACACGCTCCGGATCAAACCGCCCATGTGCATTACCAAGGCCGATGTGGCGTTCGTGATCGAGGTGCTCGATATCGCCTTGTCGGAAGTGTGATGGAGAGCCGTTGCGGGGCCGCAACGGCGCGATGAGGTGCGACAGAACAGATTCAAAATTCTGATTTACGGGAACAGAGATTCCGGGAGGATGGAGATGATTGTCGGAGTATTGAAAGAGATCAAGACATTGGAGAATCGGACCTGCATGACGCCCTCGGGCGTGGAGGAGTTGCGGGGTCATGGGCACAATGTATTGGTGGAGAAGGGCGCCGGGGTCGGGAGCGGCTTCGATGACAAGGCTTACCAGGCCGCAGGGGCGGGGATCGTGAAGACGGCGAAGGAGATCTACGGCCGGGCGGATATGGTGATGCACGTCAAGGAGCCGCTGCCCGCGGAATATCCCCTGATCCGGAAGGATCAGATCGTCTTCACCTATCTGCACCTGGCGGCGGACGAGAAGCAGACGAAGGCGTTGATCAAGAGCAAGTGCATAGCGATCGCCTACGAAACGGTACAGCGGCCGGACCGATCGCTTCCGCTTCTGGTGCCGATGAGCGAAGTGGCCGGCCGGATGTCGATTCAGGAGGGGGCAAAGTATCTGGAGAGCCCCACCGGGGGATCGGGGTTGCTTCTGGGCGGCGTGCCGGGTGTCGACCCGGCCACGGTCCTGGTGATCGGGGCCGGAACGGTCGGGATGCATGCGGCGAAGATGGCCTGCGGCCTGGGGGCGAAGGTGTACATGGTCGATTCCTATCTGCCGAGGCTACGGTACCTGAGCGAAGTGATGCCGGCGAACTGCTTCCTGCTGAAGGCCTCTCCCGCGACCATCCGCCGGCTGATCCAGGAGTCGGATCTGGTGATCGGGTCGGTTCTGGTTCCGGGGGCGAAGGCCCCGAAAATGGTGACCCGCGAAATGGTCAAGATGATGAAGAAGGGGTCGGTGATGGTGGACGTGGCCATCGACCAAGGGGGCTGCTTCGAGACCTCGAAGGCGACCACGCACGCGGATCCGGTCTTTACCGTGGACGGGGTCATCCATTACTGCGTGGCGAACATGCCGGGCGCCGTGGCCCGGACGTCGACCCTGGCCCTGACGAACGCGACCTTGCCCTATGCGCTGGAGATTGCGGACAAGGGCTGGGCGAAGGCAATGCAGGATAATCCGGATCTCAAGTCCGGTGCGAACGTGATCAAGGGGAAGGTGACCTTTAAGGGCGTGTCCGAAGCCTTCGGTCTTCCCTATGTCCCGGTCGAGGAGCTTTGGTAGGGAACGTGTCGCTTTAGAGGATGTCCGGGAAAGATCCCTTTCAATTTGAAAATATGAAAGAGGAGGAATGATATGGGAAAGATTTTGACAAGAATGGGGGACGGCTTCCGGTTGGAAATGACCGAAGCAGAAGTCCGGAAGGATTTAGAAGCGGGTACTGTTGATGCTTCGGAGCGCGCTAAAGTATCCCCTTTGAAAGAAGACGAATTAAACCATCTTTTTGACATTTTCGCTTGCCCATATCGTGTCGTGGGTGTTGAACAAGGACACGAAGTTTGTCTCAGCTATGACAGCGCTACGACAAAATTGAAGCGAGCCCATATATCGGTGAGCAAAATTCAATCTCTTCAGATTTTGGAAAGGGCCCTGGGTGCGGACTCATTGGAGCTCGCTCATATCGATTACAGTTTTAAGCCGGTAAAACCAATCGTTGTATTTGAAAAACCAATTATGGAACAAGCGGTTCTCATAACCATACCTCCCCTGCTGTACGGCGCCATGCCTAACCTGGGACTGTACAGCCAGCCGGATGGCCCCTGTCCAAATCCGGCCGATCTTCTCCCTAAGGGAAAGATTGCCGAAGCTAGGGCATCTTACGAGCAGGCCATTGAACTGGCAACAAAGGACATGGTGTATGTTGGCAGCGCCATGTACGAAGCTGGAGCGGATGGGATCAATTTTGATACGACGGCCGCCGCTGGCGATGCGGAGTTTCTTGCAGTTCTACAGGCAGTGGAAATTCTCCGGAAGAAATATCCGGAGATGGGTATCCAGATGGGCATGGCAGCGGAGTTTGTCCTCGGCATGCACGGTGAGGTAACGTACAAGGGCGTGCGCCTGGCAGGCCTTTATCCCCATGATCAGGTAAGGCTGGCAACGCAGGCTGGTGTCAATATCTTTGGGCCGGCGGTTAACATTGTGACCAATGAATCTCTACCATGGAATATTGCCCGTTCCGTAACCTATACAAAGGCGTGTTCCGAGATGTCTGAAATTCCGGTTCATGCATGCCTCGGGATGGGTGTTGGTGGGGTTCCCTTGACCCTGACACCTCCACTCGATGCACTCTCACGAGCATCAAAGGCTCATGTGGAGATATGCAGACTGGACGGATTGTAGGTTGGCGTTGGCGATCCCCTCGGGATGCATGCCGCACATGCAATCGTATCGGGAATGGGCGGAATACGCACTGCCGGAGATCTGGTAGGGCGTTTGCAACTGAACCGATCGATGAGAATTGAGGCGGCAAAGAAGTATGTGGCGGAGAAGTTGTCTGTATCTGTGGCTGATCTTGCGGATACGGTAATCATGAGTGAGGTCCGGGAAGATCTGAACCTAGGTCGAGTCAATGAGTCTCCGGGTATAGCCAAAGGCATCGATGCGAAGTTCCGCATTGCACAGGTTCTGGGAATCAGCATAAACAGCGTCGATCTCTTTAGGAAAAGGGTTGGGCTGTAGAATTCTAGAGGAGGATTTCCCATGGCATCGCGAGAAGAAATTTTTGAACGGGCAAAGAAAGCTATCATTTCGTTTGACGCGAGTATGGCAAAAGAGGTAGCTGCCCAGGGATTAGACGAGAAAATTAATCCGATTGAATTACTGACGAAAGGATTTGTGTGTGGTATCAATGAGGTAGGCGATCTCTTTGGTAGAGGCAGTCTTTTTCTACCCGAGTTAATAATGGCTGCTGATGTTATGCAGCAGGTTACAGAGCAGTTGAACACCTCTCTAAAAACAGCAGAAAAGATGGAAAAAGCAGGGATAGTCGTTGTGGGAACTGTTCAGGGGGATATTCATGATATCGGGAAAACCATAGTTGTTGCCATGTTCAAGGCCAATGGTTTTGAGGTCCATGACGTGGGAAGGGATGTCCCGGTACAACGATTTATAGAAGAGGCGCAAAAGGTGAATGCTGACATTATCGGTACGAGTGCCCTCTTAACGACAACCATGCCCGAACAGCGAGCTTTAGAAGAAACGCTAAAAAAAGCCGGATTAAAGTGCAAATATAAAACCATCGTTGGTGGAGCTCCGGTCACTCAACGATGGGCAGATCGTATCGGAGCTGATGCGTATGCCCAAGACGCGGCTGATGGTGTGAAAAAAGCAAAGCAGCTTCTGGGACTTACATAATTGTAATCAAAGACGTGGGGTCAAAAAAGTGGCGGGGAGTGGATCGACAAGTGATCGCATGGATTCTAAATCCTTGTAGCCGGGTGCAACACCCGGACTCCTCGCCAACATTTATGCCACCCCGGGAAGCTTCTATTTTAACTGAAAATAATTTTTTAGGATTTTTGTCTTGAAGATCTCTTGGTCAGGCACTCAATTGAAACGATTACGAGAAATTGGTGCGGATGATTCGTTTCTTAACTGTCAATTTGACCATAATGATGAACGAGATATTGCTTACTTGAATTTGGAACAGAGGTTATCTGCTCAAGCAAGGGGTGAGCTCTCATCTATGCTGAGTGGAAACGGGAGACATTGTCTATCCGTGCTGGAATGTCGCCTTATCGAATCATTGACTAGCTATGGATTTGTCCAGGTTTTGACTCCGATCATTATGTCTAGGGGATTGCTAGTCAAAATGTCGATCTCCGATGACCATCCTCTGAACAAACAAATATATTGGATCGATCGGCATAGATGCCTGCGTCCAATGCTGGCGCCGCATCTGTATTATGTCTCCAAAGATCTCTTACGGTTAGGGAAAAGACCGGTACGAATTTTTGAAGTGGGCCCCTGTTTTCGCAAGGAGTCTGCAGGAGCCAGGCATAGTACTGAGTTTACCATGTTGAATCTGGTGGAATGGGGTCTGCCATTTGAGATTCGTGAGTCGCGCTTAAAAGAACTTGCACATATCGTTGTCACATCAGCGGGAATCAGCGAATATCACTTTGTACAAAAGCAATCCGAGGTTTATGGCGAAACCATTGATGTTGTTTCAGATAAATCCGGATTGGAGTTGGGTTCTGCGGCTATGGGACCACACACACTGGATCACGCATGGAAAATAAGAGAGAACTGGATGGGCATTGGGTTCGGCTTGGAGCGCTTACTTATGGTATCCCGCAATAGCCATAACATTTCAAGTATATCCAGAAGTCTGACCTATCTTAATGGGATCCGACTTAACGTTTAACGGGCTTATTGAAACACTGTCTCATACCGGATTCACATGAGGAGTGACATAGATGCAGAAGGAAGCAGAGCCCAGAAGAATTGAAGATGTAATACGAAAAGCCCACATAGAGCAGCGTATACTTCCTGAGGAGATCAAGATACTTTTATCCCTCAAAGATGTGACTCTGCGGGAGCTACTTTTCCAAATGGCGCGTTCCATTCGTGACAAATATTTTGGTAAAAAAATATTCTTATACGGATTCATATACTTCAGCACCTATTGTAAGAACAGTTGTACCTTCTGTCTGTTTCGGATGCCAAATGCTCTGGCCCCTCGGTATCGGAAAAATGCTAATCAAATTTTAGAAACTGCCAAACTACTTGCTGACTCAGGTGTCAATCTTATTGATTTGACGATGGGGGAAGATCCGACTTATGCAACACAGGCTGAAGATGATTCCTACTCTGTTGCCGGGATTGTCCGGCAGGTCAAAGCAGAAACCAATTTGCCAATCATGATCTCACCCGGAGTGGTTTCTAGGGACAGGTTGTCTCTGCTTAAAGATGCGGGTGCAGATTGGTATGCCTGCTATCAGGAAACGCATAATAGAAAGTTGTTTTCCGGTCTTCGTCCCGAACAAAGTTACGACGAACGGTTAATGGTAAAGCATGAGGCGCATAGTCTGGGACTGCTAATCGAGGAAGGCATCCTTTCTTGTGTTGGAGAAACAGTGGATGATCTCACATATTCGATTTCCATGATGCAATCTCTGAATGCGGATCAGGTTCGTATAATGACCTTCATCCCTCAGTCCGGAACACCTATGGGGACTCTTCAACCTAACACTTCAGATCGTGAGCTCTTGCTTATTGCTTTGATGAGGCTCATCTTCCCTGATCGCCTTATTCCTGCTTCTCTCGATCTCAGGGGATTGAACGGTCTCAAGGAACGATTGGATGCTGGCGCCAATGTAGTTACTTCTGTCATACAACCTGAAAAGGGATGGGCTGGCGTTGCCCACAATAGACTAGATATCGAAAATTCAAATCGAACAACGCAACATGTGCAAAGAATCCTAGAAAGTTGCGGATTACAACCAGGATCTCAGGAGGATTATCTTGACTGGTTGGAGAAGCGGAAGATCTTGTTTGAACAAAATAAAGGAGATGAGCACAGATGTTCCATGTCTTAATAGTCGGTGGTGGCCTCCAGGGAGTTGAGGCAGTTTATTTGGCGCACAAAGCTGGCTGGCAAGTAACACTTGTTGATCGAAATGTGAATTGTCCGGCATCAGGTATGTGTGATTCATTTATCCATGCCGATGTTACAAATAAGGATTCCTTACCCCTTCCGATGAATAACGTTGATTTCATAATTCCAGCGTTTGAGGATGATGAGGCCCTTGCCATTCTTGAATCCTGGGCGCAAAGGTATGTCGTCCCTATCGCTTTTGACAAGGCTGCATATGCAATTTCTTCATCCAAATTTCGATCAGGTAGGCTTTTTTCCCATCTCAATATTCCCATTCCTAAGACATGGCCTATGGCCAGTTTCCCTATGATTGCCAAACCTAGCAAAAGTAGTGGTAGCAGGGGTATAAAAATATTAACATTGCCTGACGATATGGATAGAGCAATACTTAACTTAATAGCAGCGGAACGTCTTATTTTACAAGAGTTTCTAAAGGGGCGCTCATATTCTTTGGAAATTATGGGATGTTCTGGTACTTATATACCACTCCAAGTGACAGAATTATTTGTAGACGAGGTATTTGACTGTAAATGTGTGATCGCACCTGCCGATCTTCCCATAACATTTATAGATCAATTCAATGAGCTCGCAATAAATATTGCCTCGTCTTTGGCACTTACAGGAATCATGGACGTTGAGGTGATCCTAAATGAAGGTGAATTGAAGGTATTGGAAATCGATGCCCGCCTACCTAGCCAAACGCCAACAGCGGTTTACTGGTCGTCGGGAGTTAATATGCTATGTTTGTTGCAGAATATTTTTCTGTCAAATAAACTGATAGATATTCCATCGCTTCAAAATGTTAGAGGCGTAGTCTATCAGCATGTCCATGTAAAACCGGGAGTACTTGAAGTGGCAGGAGAACATCTGATGTCCCATATGGGACCACTTCACATTGAACCGGATTTTTGGGGTGCGGATGATGTCATCACGAACTATCATGATGGAGCAAAAGAATGGGTTGCAACCCTGGTCATTTGCGATACCAATAGACAGAGCGCCCTTGCCAAGAAAGATGCCATTTTGGCGAATATTCGTGAAGAGTTCAAACTTGACCGTTATTCAGACAGAACACATTATTTATTAAATTAGATGACTAGACTCAAACATACGGATCTCGCAGGAATTTCGAATTCGTTGGATCAATATGATGAAGAATTGATTGCCATGACTGGAAAGAATTTGCGAGGAATTGCTCGTTCTGTTGTCCATTTTGAAAACAAAAGAATTCCCGATAGGTTGAATTCGAATATGATAGGAATTATCCCTATTAGTTGTGGCGACGGGATCATTGATGGGTTCACCGATACAATACTTCGTATCGTTCAACAGATCGGCTTCAACGGTTTTGTAACAACCCATACAGACACGGCTGGATTTGCTGAGGCGGTTGGGCGAGGAGCAGATATTGTATTGATGGCCGACGATACCTGCTTTATCGCTTTCAACATCAACACGAAATGCATTGTTGATAATGCGCAGGCCACGGGGAAGGCATATGCCCACGCACTTAGTCTGATGACTGGTGGCCTTGCAGGAAAAACAGTACTTCTAATAGGTTGTGGCCGGGTTGGGCGGGCTGCAGCTTTTTCATTGGTCGGTCTAGGATCAAAGCTGTCGATTTTTGATGTGGTGGAAAATAAAGCAGTTCAACTTTCGCAAGAACTAAATAAGCTCCTGAACATAGAGGTACATATTGTAAAGAACTTACAAGATGCTTTGTCTCGAAGTGCATTGATCTTTGATGCTGCAGGTTTGAATCAGAATATCGACGTGGATACTCTCCGTGCTGATGTATTTATTGCTGCTCCTGGTATCCCGATTGGTTTCAGTCAGAAGGCCAGAGAGAAAGTGGGCGGCAGGCTTCTCCATGATCCTCTGCAACTCGGTGTAGCGGCCATGACTATGCTAGCTTGCTAGGCAACAACTAGACAGTAGCCTCATCTGTATTGTTACATTGAGGAAACTAAGTAGCATGAAAAAGGCAAGTCCGATCAAGAAGCAGACGAAAAGTTATTATCGCAAACATGTTGAATTGATAAAGCTTCTTGAAAAGATAAAATTATGGCCCTCACGCAAAGGAATACTCCATGGCATTAAATCGATAGAAATATTCGGATCACAGGCTGAAGTCATTACTCATTGCTCGCAAACATTTCTGGTCAACAATTCTCGGAATAGCCGTGCTGCGAGATGGCTGCGAAACAAATGGTACGCATCTGCCTGCACCTTATGTGTAGTCCCTGAATGGAAGATAAAAAAATATTCATTAACCCAGTTTAGACGCCATCAAGGGTCCAGACTTAACCATGTAAAGAAATGATACTACAAGCAATTAAACAAATACTTATAAAATCAGTATGGTTATATAACAGGTTTTGAGGCAATGAATATATGAGCTCATTAAAACAAGTAGTATTTAAGTTTCGGAGAAGCTAATGAGGAGGGGGAAATTATGATCGTCGTCGGAGAACTTATAAATGCTAGCCGCAAAGCAATAACAGAAGCTATCCGTTGCAAGGACACAGAAGTTATTCAGTCAGTGGCGAGGCAACAACACGAGGCCGGGGCCAACTATATTGATGTGAACGCCGGGATCTTTGTTGATGAAGAAGAGGACTACATGCGATGGCTTATTCAGACCGTGCAGGCAGTCGTGGACGGACCCTGTTCCATAGATAGTCCTAATCCGAAAGCCATCGAGGCAGGATTAACGGTACATGAAGTGTAAAAGTTAGGGACTCGCCCTACAGTTGTTGAAGGAAAAATGGCAGTCAGTCTCCTCTTCGGTTAAGATGTTTTTGCCACAAAACACTTGACTGAAAGGAGGAAGACATGACCGCCGCAAAGAAGATAGCACAAACACG
>JAJFTY010000034.1 GCA_021372695.1 Deltaproteobacteria bacterium | reverse complement strand
GCCGGCGCGGATCTGATCAAGATATACACCACCGGGACCCTGCGCGGACCCCGGGGGCTCCGCGGCTACTTCTCCCGCGAGGAGATCCAGGTCGCCGTGGACGAGGCCCACCGGGCGGGCGTGCCGGTGGCGACCCACTGCATCGGCGGGCCGGGGTTGAAGCTCGCCCTGGAGACCGGAATCGACGTGATCGAGCACGGCTATTTCGTGACCGATTCTGAGATCGACTCCCTGCTGAAGTATGACCGCTGGCTCGTGATGACCCCGAGCATCTTTTTCACCGACGCCCGGATCCGCACGCTCCCAGTGGAGTTGATCGACGGCCACCTGCAGCAGCGCGAAGAGGTCCGCCAGAGGCTGGCGGCGGCCATCCGGGCCGGTGTCAAGTATGCGGCCGGCACCGACGGCATGCACGGAGGGCTGGCCCGGGAGATCGCCTATCTCGTCGAGATGGGGGCCACGCCGGCGGAAGCCCTTCGGGCCGCTACGGCCGATGCGGCCCGGGTGTGCGGCCTCGGCGATCGCACAGGCACCCTCCAGAAGGGAAAATGGGCCGACTGCATCGGGGTCACGGGCAATCCGCTGGAGAATCCGGCGGCCCTCGAACGGGTCCGGACCGTCATTCAGGAGGGTTGGCTGGTGAGGTCCGAGCGAGAAGGACCGGAGCGCTGAGACAGCAGTTCAGGACTTTCGATCGGCGGGAGCGTGCGCCGGACCGGAGCGTAGAGAAATCGTAAGATTGGAAATATCGAAGCGGGAACGAACCAGAAAGGAGAACGGACTGTGACGAAGAAGAAACTGATGATTCACGACTTTTACCGGATGAAGCAGGAGGGGCGGAAGATCACCTGGCTGACATCCTATGACTTTCCCACGGCCCAGTTTGCCGAGGCGGCCGGGCTGGACATGCTTCTGGTCGGGGATTCTCTCGGCATGTGCGTCTACGGCTATGACGGAACGGTGGCTGTCACCATGGACCAGTGCATCGTGCACTGCGACGCGGTGCGCCGCGGCGCGCCCAACACCTTTGTGATCGGCGACATGCCCTTTCTCTCCTACCAGGCGAGCGATGAGAAGGCCGTGGAGAATGCCGGCCGGTTCCTGAAAGAGGCCAACGTCGATGCCATCAAACTCGAAGGCGGCGTGCGCGTGGCCCGTCGGATCAAGGCGATCGTCGAGGCCGGAATCCTGGTCGTCGGCCACATCGGCCTGACGCCCCAGAGCTCGGGCGCGCTGGGAGGGCACAAGGCCCAGGGCCGCACCGCCGAAGCGGCGAAACTCGTGGTCGAGGACGCTCTCGCCGTGCAAAACGCAGGCGCGCAGATGATCCTGGTCGAGGCGGTGCCGCCTGAGGTGATGCGCTACATCCACCAGAAGCTCACGATCCCCGTGCTCTCCATCGGCGCCGGGCCCCACTGCGACGGTCAGCTCCTGATCGTCAGCGACATGATCGGCCAGTTCCAGGCCTTCACCCCCAAGTTCGTGAAGAAATACTGCAACGTGGCCGAGATCGTCGTCAAAGGGATGACGGAGTACTGCGAGGAGGTGCGCACGGGGAAGTTCCCGGGCGAGGAGCACTGCTACCGCATGGTCGAGGGCGAGGAGGCGAAATTCCTGAAGCTCATGCAGGATCGCTGAACGGGGGAATGAGGGAGAATCGATGATGAATCTGGTGTCGCGGGCATGATGAGAATCCTGGGCGTCGATATCGGAACCACGGCCATAAAGATGGGCGTCTTCGAGGAAGCAGGCGATACGGTTACGCTCGTCCGGCAGTTTTCGCAGGACTATCCCGTCAATACTTACAATGACGGGCTTTTCAGCGACATCGAGCCGGAGAAGTGGCAGCGGGCCTTCATCGCCGGGTGCAAAGCGCTCGCAGATCTCCTGCCCGACGTGGCCGCCGTCTCCCTGTCGGGAACGACCCCGGGGTTCACGGCCATGGATGCGGCCGGCGAACCCCTCTACCCCGCGATCCTGATGCTCGATCAGCGCTCCCGGCAGCAGGCCCGGCGGATCATCGATACGGTCGGCATCGAAACGCTTCTGAAGGAGACGGCCAATATGCCGGTCGCCGGCGGCTGTTCGCTGGCGAGCCTCCTCTGGATCCAGGAGAACCTGCCGGAGATCTACCGCAAGACCGCGGTCTTCGGCCACTCGAACACCTTCATGGCCAAGTGGCTCACGGGGGCCTTCGCCATCGACCCGTCCTCGGCGTCGCTCTCCGCCCTCTACAACACGGTGAAAAACGACGGCACCTGGAACCGGGAGATCGCCCAGGCCTTCGGCATCCTTCCGGAGCGCCTCCCTCGGGTGATCGCCTCCCACGAGAGCCCGGGCCGCGTAAGGCCCGAGCTCGCTTCCCTGCTGGGGCTGACCCGGGAGCCGCCCGTCGTGATCGGCGGGAACGACGCGGTCCTCGCGGCCTATTCGCTCGGTATCGCGGAGCCGGGCGAGGCGATGAACATCAACGGGACCTGCGAGATCACCCTGGTCTGCCTGCCCCGCTGTTACCCATCCCTGAACTACAACATCCGCTGCCACGCCGTCCCCGGCCGGTGGCTCACCCTCTACGTGATGAACGCCCTAGGGGTGGCCTACGAGTGGTTCCGGAAGCTCTTCTGCCACGAGATGACTTTCGAAACCTTCTACGGATCCTTCATGCCGGAAGCCGTCGACGGCTGGCTGGAGCGGGAATCGGGGGTGACCTACGTCCCCTACCTCATGGGCTCGCGCTACTCCCTCGAACCGCTGAAGGCGGAATTCCGGGGCATGACCCAGGAGACCTCCCGGGAAGAGCTGATGGCGGCGCTCGTCCGGGGCCTCTGCCTCTACCAGCGGGAGCACCTCAAGGAGATCGCGCTTTCGGTCCCCCTGAGGGACGAGATCCGCGTCACCGGGGGAGCGCTCAATCCGTCGCTGATCCGGGCCAAGGCAAAATGGATGCGGGACTGCCGCTATGTTTTCGAAGAGCAGTCCTCGCTGAAGGGGGCCGCCCTCCTGGGGCGCAAGCACCTGCGGTCTATCGCCGCGACCGATGCCCCGGCGGGAAACCCTTTGCGGGCGGGCGACGGATGATGAATTCTTCTTGACAGGCAAAACAGGTTTTCCTAAGTTCCGTTTTCTTGCGTCAAAGGGCAACCGGACAGCGGCTGCCGAAAAGGTTTGGTCTGGAGAAAACTATGAAATCGATCTTCGTCAATACAGAACGATGCGTGGCATGCAAAACGTGCGAGGTGGCCTGCGCCCTGAACAGGTCGAGCCTGAGCCGGAGGCTTCCGGAGGCGATGTATGAAGAGGTGCCTCCCCTGCCGCGGGTCCGGGTCGAACCGACGGGTGGGGAGAACGGGTTCCCCGTCCAGTGCCGCCACTGCCAGGATGCCCCCTGCATGGATGCCTGCCCCGCGGCGGCCCTCTACCGGGACGAGGAGGGGCTCGTGCTCGTCCACGATGAGCGCTGCATCGGCTGCTGGATGTGCGTAATGGTCTGCCCCTTCGGGGCGCCCCAGCCTTTCCGGGCCTACCGGAAAGTCCTGAAGTGCGACCGCTGCAAGGGGATGGACGCCCCCTACTGCGTGGAGAGCTGCCCCACCTCCGCCCTGCTTCTGGTCGACCCCGAGGAGATCGCGAGCGGAAAGATCGCCGCGCCCAAACGGGGGCGCCTCACGGGGCTCGACTTCGTCTCGGGCAAGGGGCTGGCCAAGGAGCTTTAACAAAAACGGAGAGCGGCCTTACGCCGGTTTCCTGACTTTCAACATCAAACTCGATCGAAAGGGCCAAACGGATATGGAACGAATTCATCGCAAAAGCGCACTCAACCGCACCGCCGAACTGATCCTCGCCTTTCACGGACGGGGGGAAGGCCTCCTTTGGGAGCGCTACGAAAAACAGCTTCCCCTCTGCGCCTTCACGAGCAACGGCCTCAACTGCCGCAAATGCTTCCAGGGACCCTGCCGGATCAATCCCTTCGGAGACGAGCCGTCGCAGGGGGTCTGCGGCGCCGGCCGGGAACAGATCGTGATGGAGAACCTCTTCAGGACCACGGAGGAAGGCCTCCTGGAGACCGCCCGGGCAGTCGCCCTGATGGGAAAGGGCGACGCGGAGCTCCCCGACATCGGCCCTGACCTTTCGCGCAAACTGCGCAAGGAGCTCGCGGGCCAGGGCATGCTGCCTGTGGCCAAGGGACAGCTCTTCGGCCTTGAGAACAGTTTCTTCTCCCACAGCGGATACCTCACGAACGCGCTTGCGGACCTCGTCCGGATGGGGCTCATCCATTACGGGTTTCTGAAGGCGGGAAAGGCCCCTGCCGGCAAGGCTGCGCCGGCGGCCATTGAAGGAGCGCGGGTCTTCTGCATCGGCCAGGCGCCCGCTGCCTTTGCCGCTGCACTGAAAAAGGCCGCGGGCTCGGAAAAGATTCTCCTCCTCGGTCAGGGCGGAAACGGCATCCCGGCGATCGCGGCCCTGGCGGACCAGGGCACGCCCGAGTTCGCCGCCGAGATGGGCATCGACGCCCTGGTCGTCGCCCCCGACGCCGCCTTCCCCGCGCTGGAAGCCCTGGCCGCCAAGGCCGGCCTCCCCATCATCCTCCTGGACGGGAAGAGCTCCCCCAAGGAGGCCGCGGAAGAGACGGTCCGGCAGGCCATCGCCCATCGGAAAGCGGCCGGAAAAGATAGGCCCACCCTCGACCTCGGGACGGAGAAGATCGATTTCGCCGGCAAGAAGAAGGCCCTGCAGAAGGCCTTTGCCGCGGGAAAGGTCAAGGGGGTGGCGGTCGTTTTCGGCGAGGCAAATGTCAAGCAGCCCTTCTTCGAGCGCACGCTGGCCCTTCTGGAGGGATGCCTCCAGGAGCGCTGCATGGTCCTCCTGGGAGGCGAGATCGGCGCCCAGGCCGGGCTTCTCCTGGCCGAGCTGGACCGCCGCAAGCCGGACCTCGGTGCGGATTTTGCGGCCGCCCTTCGGAAGGAGGGGCTCCCGGCCGTGGCTGCCTTCGGTTCCGCCTTCGAGCTTCCCGATGCCGTCGGTTTCGTGAGGGCTCTGGCGCCCGAGAAGGAGGCGTCGGAGCTGCCCGCGGTCTTCGCATTCCCCGAGTTCCACCGCGCCTCGACCTGGGCCGCGGCGGCAAGCCTCCTCAGCCTCGGGTTCACCGTCCAGATCGGCGAGCGGCTCCCCTTCTGGGGGGCGCCCACACTGACGGAGAGCCTGCTTAGCGCATGGCCGAAAATGACGGGAGCGACCCTGCTGGCCGCTCCCAGCCAGCCTACTCCGGCGGCCCAGCTCCAGGAGCTCCTGGCCGTGATCCGGGCGCGGCCAACTGCGGGCAAAGCGGCCCCCGCAAAGCGCGGCAAGTAGGTCCGGCTAATTAATAAGAAAGGACGGGCTCGTAATAAGTCATCACCCCAACCCTAACCCTCCCCCGTCGAGGGGGAGGGAATCGAGAGTTCCCCCGCAGGGGGAGGGGATTTCGGAGTTCTTACGAGCACGTCAGGAAAGGAAGGGTTGCATTGGCAAGCGAATATCTTATCCTCGGAAACAGCGCGGCAGGGATCGCCGCCGCCGCCGAGATCCGGAAGAGTGACCGGTCGGGCCGGATCACCATCGTTTCGGACGAGAAGGCGGCCGGCTACTCCCGCGTCATGCTTCCGCTCTACATCGCGGGCAAGGTGTCCAGAGAGGAGATGGTGATCGCACCGAAGGCGTTCTACGCCGACCGGTCGATCCGCCTCCTCCCGGGGGAGACGGCGGTGAGCCTCGACGCGGCGGCCCGCCGGGTCACGCTCGCAAGCGGGAAGTCCCTCCCTTACGACCGGCTTCTCATCGCCACCGGCGCTGCCGCCAAGGAGCTCACGGCGCGCGGCAGAGAGCTGCCCGGCATCTTCCGCCTCCGGAACATCGCCGACGCGGAGGGGATCAGGAAGATCCTGGGCTCCTGCGACGCCCCGGTGGTCATCGTCGGGGGCGGGCTCGTCGGCATCAAGAGCCTCGAAGCCCTGCTCCACCTGAACCGCGAGGTCCACCTGATCATCTCGTCGGACCGGATCCTCTCGCAGATGCTCGACAAAACGGCGTCCGACCTTTTCCTGGCGGCCATGCAGGAGAGGGGGGTCCGGGTCCACTTCCATTCGGACGTCAAGGCGTTCCGCGGGAAGCAGGCGCTCGAAGCGGCCGTGCTCGCCGATGGGACGGTCCTGCCCTGTTGTGTCGCCATCATCGGCAAGGGAGTGGTCCCGAACGTGGGATTCCTCCGGAGCGCGGGAATCCGCCTCAACCAGGGGATCGTCGTGGATGACCACATGGCGACGAATCTCCCCGGGGTTTGGGCCGCAGGCGATGTGGCCGAACCCGTGGACGCGCTCTCACGAAAGAGCGCTCCCAGCGCGCTCTGGCCGTCGGCCGTCGAGGGCGGGCGGATCGCAGGGGCGAACATGGCCGGGGCAGCACAGACCTTCAGCCAGGCCCTGCGGATGAACTCGGTGGAGCTCCTGGGCGTCCGCGTCGTGTCGGCGGGGGCGTGGGAAGGCGATCGGATCATGGTTTCCCGTCGCGAAAACGGGGCCGTCTACCGCAAACTCGTCTTCGGCGGGGGGCGGTTGAACGGATACGTCCTGGCCGGGGATATCCGGAACGCGGGGGTCCTCACCTCCCTCGTGCGGAACCGGACGGAAGTGACCCCCGCTGCCCTCGAGGAAGGGCTGGAGCGGGGATTCTCATACCAGCCGAGATTCTATATGCTGGGGGGCCGCATCGCAGCCCTTCAAAGTCGACAAAGGAGTGCAACTTGAAAATCGATCCAGAAAAATGCATCGGTTGCGGAAAATGCCGTTCCTACTGCACGATGTGGGGCGGCATCATGCGGTTCGAGAGGGATCCGAAACGGCCCCAGCGCGTCATCTGCAAGATCGACGAGGATGAGTGCGTGGAGTGCAGCGTCTGTCTCCGGAGCGGCTGCTGCCCGACGGACGCCCTCTACCAGCCCGAGCTCGAATGGCCGCGGATCCTCCGCAAGAACTTCAGCGATCCCCTCAAGGTCCACCCCGAGACCCGGATTCCGGGCCGAGGCACGGAGGAGATGAAGACCAACGAGGTGACGGCCCGGTTCCCGCGAGGCAAATTCGGGATGGCCTTCGAACTGGGCCGCCCCGGCGTGGGCACCCGCTTCCGCGACGCGGAGAAGGTGGCCATGGCCCTGGCCGAGATCGGAATCGGCTTCGAGGAGAACAACCCCCTGACCAAACTCATGGTCGACCGCAAGACGGGCAAGATCGACCCCAGGGTGATCGATGAGAAGGTGCTCTCGGCCATCGTGGAGTTCCTGATCCCGGAGGAGATGCTGCCCAAGGTCCTCGACGTGCTCGACCGGGTCTCGAAAGAAGTCGATACGGTCTTCGTGGGTGACATCATCTCCCGCGTGGCCAAGGACGGCTCGGTCCACTACATCGACGTGATCCGCGGGAGAAACCGCTTCCTCTCGATCAACGGCAAGAGCAACGTCGGCCTCGGGCGGCCGCTGGCGAACGTATAGACATCAGCAAGACAGGAGAAAAAAGACCATGACCCATACCCTTCACCGCCGCGGAGACCGGGAAAACCTGAGCGGGGATTTCGTCGTATTCACCATGTCCGCCAAGGGCTTCAACGAAAAAGGCTCGGGCAAGAAGATGCGGAAGTTCCTGGACATCGTGCGCAAACACAACCCCGTCAACTTCGGGGACTGCATCACCGGCAACAGCAAGGTCAAGCCCCTGGCAGAGATCGAGGACAACATGGACGACGTCTCGGTGGTCCACGCCGTGTTCACGGACCCCAAGGTCGTGACCGAGGTCCTGAAGGACCTCAAGAAGGCGAAGGTCGGCACCTCCATCATCGTCTCGGGCATCCACGACGAGACCGAGAAGTGCTGCCGCGACGCCGGGCTCGAAAAGCATACGATCGAGCACTCCATGGGCTACTTCGGCCAGACGAAGCGCCTTCCCGACCACGAGTTCATGGAACTCACCAGCATGTGCGGCCACGCCATGGTGCCGGCGAACCTGGTCGAGCGGGTGCTCCGCGAGATCAAACGGGGGAAGAAGAGCTGCCGCGAGGCGGCCCTGGAACTGACCAAGCCCTGCCACTGCGGGGTCTATAACCCGGCGCGGGCCGAGATGCTCCTGAAGCGGCTCGCCCCCCTGATGGTCCTCGACGAATAGAGAGACCGGGGCGGACCCGGCAGCAGGCACGGAAGAAGCTCCCGGTTTCGTTGAAGCCCGCAGCCTTCCCTTCGCGGCCGCCGGGCCGGGAACGTCTTCAGAAAAAACGGGCGCGATGCCGCCAGCATCGCGCCCGTTCCTATTCCTCACCCACTTCACCGGCATTCAACGCCGTGACCGATTGCGCCCCTGGCCCGATCCGTCCAGGGTCAACTCTTCACGCGTCCCGCAGATCCATAGGGTTGATTTGGATCTTTTTTTCACCTACGAACAGAAGAAATCAAGCCAGTCAAAGTCTATCGATCACCGATGGAAGCTTTTTCAACCTTTTCTATCTTTCAAATCGTCCCAAAATTGCAGCAGATGGTCTCTCACCAACGCGAAAGAGGGGCCGCCGCCGAATTCAACACCGATCGATGCCGCTTCGATTATCTCTTCTCTTGTGGCTCTCGCCGAGAGCGCATTACCCATGTGGTTGGCCAGTCAGGGGATACACCGTGTCGCCACGGCTCCTGTGATCGCCATCAACTCCTTATACTTTCGATCGAGGACTCCCGGGCTGTAGTAGGCCTTCATCAATTCGTTGAATCCCTTGTAGAGGGTTGGCGCCTCTTCCTCCAGGCGCCTGCGGTTTTCCAGACGTTTTTCCAGAACTTCTTTAGCTTTCATGATCGCCTCCCTTTCTGTCAACTGCTGGCTTACGCTATCCGCTACGAGCTACGAGCAGCTTAAGTGATCCTGACCATCTTGGGCTGAACCAGACGCTTAAAGTCTTCGAAACGTAGCTTCATCAGCTCGGAATGCGTGCCGGCGCTGAAAGCGATCTCATCGTCTTTGCTCAGGGTCTGATCCGTGAAGACCTCCATTCCATAAAGGTTTCCGAACGGAGGCATGGCACCTACCTCGCATCCAGGGAATAGGTCCTCAAACTCCTCCTCTTTGGCGAGTTCCACTTTCGATGAACCGGTTTCCCTTTTAAGGTAGTCAAAATCGATCTGATGGCTGGCGGGTAAGACCACCATGGCCATCTTGCCGTCCATTTTGACGATCACGGTTTTCGCGAGTAGCCTGCCACGGATGTGTACGCGGGCAGCCACTTCCTGAGCGGTATACGTGGGGGAGTGAACGACAGAAACATACCGGATGCCGTTTTCGTCCAAAAATTTCTTAAGCTTCTGTACCGGCATAGCCGTTCTCCTTTCTCTATTGATGGTCTGAACTGAGTATGCTCCGGCCGAAGAAACAGTTCCTTCCCCGTTGCCTATCTGCGGCAGGATTCGGGGCGGATCAAGAGCACGGGTATATGTGATTCATGGAGGATCCCTAACGCCACACTTCCCAGCATCAACTTCTTAAGTCCAGTGTACCCGTGGCTTGCAATGACGATCAGATCCACCCCGTTATCCTGAGCGTACTCGGAGACGGTATCGGCGGGATCGTTGCCCTCAAGTGACTCTGTTTTTACTTCAATGCCTTCGGAAGCCAGCCTGGACTGAACACTTGCAAGATACTGTCTGTATTCCTCCAACATGCCTTCCCTCATCATTTTGCTTTCCAGGTAGATGCCCATCTCGCCGCCATGGTGGATATGAATATGAAACACGTTCAGCACGATGACTTCTCCCACGGCCCCATCTTTAACCAAATCTTTAACATGAGACAACGCACACTCCGCTAACTCTGAACCGTCAAGCGGCACGAGAACCTTTCGGTACATGACAATCACCTCCTTTTTCGTAATCCGGCGAGATTTCCGATAAAATGGTCATCGCCTTTCCCGTTCGCCTGCTAAACGGATGAGCATCAGAGATCCCAAAACTTATTCTACCATTCGTAATCGTCTCGCGTATCCAAGGCGATATCCTTACTCAGCCTCTTACTGTAGTCCGTCACCCTTGAACTGATAAGGGCAGCAAGATTCTTCATAAGCACATAGCCTATGCGCGGAAAATTGTCGAAAAGCTTAAACAAATCTGTCTGTCTCAGGTAAAATTCATCTGTCTTATCGGCGCAAAGGGCGGATGCCGTATATTTATAGGGTTCCACCAGAGCAGACCATCCAAAAGCTTCTCCCGCCATGGCCGTATGAATCTTTACGTAAACGCTCGGGACCTCAAAGTGTTGGATGACAATGTCCACCTTACCGCTTCGGCAAAGGTGAAGCTCGCGCGCATCGGTTCCCTGCAGAGAACACCTTGCGCCTTTATCCAAGCTTCGCTCCTGAATCAACGGCGCAATTCTGTTTAACTCGTCATCATCCAAACCATGGAATACCTGAAAGGATTTCAATTCATGGATGGTCGCCATAATCGCCTCCTTTCCTTGAGGGCAGTGCTTCACAGATGATATGATCAGTTGTCTATGTGGGATTGTGGGGCGGCCTTGTTCATGGCACAATCTCCTCTGGTGTTTGGATGTTCTTGAGGAAATAATTCTTACCGGCAAGACTCCGGCCTGATAAGGAGAACGGGTACATGGGATTCATGGAGAACCTCTAAGGCCACGCTGCCCAGCATCAGCTTTTTCATGCCCGTGTAACCGTGGCTGGCAATGACGATCAGATCGACCCCATTATTTTGAGCATAGTCAGAGATGGTTTCGGCGGCACGGTAGCCCTCCAGTGACTCTGTTTTGACTTTAATGCCCTCGGAATTAAGGCGGGATTCCACATCTGCAAGATACTTTTGGGATTTCTCTGACATGCCTTCCTTGATGCTGTTCATGTCCATGTAGCCAGCGGCCTCACCGCCCCGGTAGATATTAACAGAAGACACATTAAGGAGGATTACTTCTCCCACGGCCCCATCTTTTACCAGGTTTTTGACATGGGACAACGCACACTCTGCCAACTTTGAACCGTCAAGTGGAACCAGTATTTTTTGATACATGGCAGACACCTCCTTCTCATGAACGAACGGGAACAGGTTCATAATCCAATCAACCGCTCGTTGTCTTCAACCGGTCAATCAACCCTTTCATGACGGATTCACGTTGTTTGAGTTCTCTTCGGAACTCCCGATTGTCCGTGTTTACGATCTCAACGCGAATGTTGTAATGTTGCCTTTCCAGTATCTGAAGAAGAAGCTCTTGTTCTTCGCCTGTCAATTCCAGTTTGGCCATGGCTGTCCTCCTTGCTCTATTTCTTGAGCTGTTCCTTTGTCACCCCAAGCGGGTATACGGGAAAGATTTCGAATTTCATGATATCGATCCAGGCCGCCCGTGCCGCTATCAGCCCTTTGGCATCTGTCCAGACTACAAAGATGGTTCTGCGACCCTGAAGGTCGTAAAACTCACTGATGACCTTAACGTCATCCGGCCACTCCCACCCGACTTTTCTTGTTCTGATCTCCTTTTCATCCTTTGGTTCCCATGTGCAGATCATCATGAAATACATAACGCACCTCCTGCCTTAACATCGGTTAGCTTCGTAGGCGTGACAGACATCCAGAAACCTTCAAGGGACTGCGAAACTCCCCTGAAGGATTACATTGGTAATTTTATAGTTTTATTGACTTTATGGTTGGTTGCCATCCTGAACCTCCCTTCCATTTCCTGGAGTTTATGGAATGGCGTTTTTCTTGCGGACGGATTCAATACAAAGAACTTTATCTTTTACAAATGAAGGTAGTGATCACATTCTCGTTTGTCAATAAAACAAACAGCCAATGACAAAAGGACCATCAAGAACTGGCAGCGGCGTCCCTCATCGCTCCCTGACCATTATCCAGTAGTGATCGGTGAACACCTCGCGCAGCGTGCGCAGGCTTTGCACGTCGAGTCTATGGTCCTGCCCTCCGTAGACCTTGGTAATGTTGTCGTAATAGATGGCCGCCTTGATGCGGGCGTAAGCGTCGGTCAGCCAGGGCTGCTGTTTATCTCCTGGCGTCCGGCCGAATTCCGACACCATGATCGGTTTTTCCGGGTGACTGCGGCGCATCTGCGCGTAGGTGGTAGACATCATTTCGGTGAACAGAGTGTCCCGCTGGAGACGACGGCATCCATGCCGACACCTCCATCTAGATCAACGGCCGCGAAATCGGGATTTCAAAATCGTACGAGGGCATCGAAAGCGTCGTGGTAACGATCAACGGCGGAAACATTCACATCGTTTCCAGCGACGATGGCCTAAACGGGGCCGGCGGTGTAGACAGATCCGGGATCGACACCAGGCCGGGCCAGGGCGGCTTTACCCCTCCAACCGGCGGAACATGCCACCTTTACATCAATGGGGGATATATCGCGGTCAATGCCGCGGGTGACGGCATCGATGTGAACGGATCGATCGACATGACCGGCGGGACCGTGATCGTCCACGGCCCAACGGACCAAGACAACAGCGCCGTGGATTACGACGGTACATTTGAGATCACCGGCGGATTGCTCGTGGCCGCGGGCAGCGCCGGCATGGCGCAGGCGCCGGGTTTCACATCGACCAAGAATTCCCTGTTGCTGACGTTCAACACAACCCGGCCGGCCAGCTCCCTGGTCCGCGTTCAGTCCGTCAGTGGTGAGGGCATTGTCACGTTTGCACCCTTCAAAGCCTATCAGTCCCTGGCCTTCTCCTCACCCGATCTGATCACGAACTCCACGTACAGCGTCTATTCCGGAGGGAGTTTCGGCGGCGCCTCGACCGATGGTCTTTATGGAGAAGGTACATACACCCCGGGAACCCTTTACCGGAGTTTCACGGTAACCGGTGTCGTGACGAATCTTCGCTGATCGATTCCGTATCAAGGGGCCATTCCGGTACGCCGCAGCGTCGAGGACAGGCAATTCCTCTCTTGGCTGGCCCATCCATCGCGGGGTGCGTTTGATCGAAAAGAAGGCCGTTTCCCCCTAATGGAAAACGGCCTTGATGGCATAGCCAATGCGGACGATGTCGACGTCCACCGGCAGGAGTTCTTCGACGCTATGCGGAAACAGAAGTGAGTTCGCCCGTAGAACCCGCAGTCGCTGTGAGACCCTTCAGCAGAACGTCAAACAACTCACGCTGCCAACTCTGGCCGAAGCTGCCGATGTCGTTTGTTCCGGAATTGGCAGATTCATTCTGCTGTATTCGTGTCGTCATCTGCTCTCGGAAAGTTTCGTCCTCGGTACGGGAGATGAGCCCATCGCCGTCGGTATCGACCTTGCTGAAAATCTCGTCGATATCCTCTGCACTTTGCCCTATGACGGCCGCAAGCTCATCCTTGCTGACAACCCCGTCCTTGTTCGTGTCGGCCGTATCAAAAACCTTTTCGGGCGCGGGGGGCATTCCCGACATGGCGGCCATATGAGTGCCGCCGCCCTTCTTTTCGTGCTCCAGCTTTGCCAGAACGGAGTTGGATTCAATCTGGCTGATGAGATCATCTTGATTGGTGTCCAGGTTGCTGAAGACTTCGTCGACAAAGCTGGATATGTCCTGCGTATTGTTCTGCTGCAAGAACGTGGTCATCTCAGTTTTGTCGATCGACCCGTCACCTTTGGTATCGATCTTGTTGAACATTTTCTGCCACATCTCGGAGAGCGCGGCTGCGTTAAAAGTGCTGGAACTGCTGATTCCACTGACCATAACAATCTCCTTTCTTTGCCTTGATGGTTGAACGGATCGTCCCTTTGCCTATGCCTGAACTGACAGAACAGCATTAAGCGTGCCGACTGCTTGGGAAGGCCGTACATTGTTCAATAGAAATACAAATGCTCGGAAGCGACAAGAAGGTTCGGCAGAGACAGAGGGGCCTGTGCGCCTCGATTTGGAGGTCGTATTGGCGAAAAAGGCGAGAATGGTGCTTGGCAATTCTTGACAAACAGATCGGCGTGATCCGTTGCATCAGCGATCATTATCGGCATGCGAAGGAAGGAAGATTATGCCGATATCCGGCGGGGGGCGGCAAAAAATTCCCGCTGAGAAGTCGCATATCAAAGGGTATTGAGAAATCTTAAGGCTTCCCGATTCGTGGGTTGTCCGGGAGCCAAGGAGGATTACCGTTTGGAATGGTGCGTATTTCTCGAGGTCAATGGTTTGCGGAGGAAGAACTCTTCACTTTTTCTGAATTTTGCCTGTCCCGACGCCAGTTAATGCTTTCAAATCTGCAAATCCGCAGGCTGCTGAGAAAGGCAGCGATCAATCAATACCGGTTGAGAGATAAGGTATTCGCCTTCAGCGCCGGCTCATTGAGACAATCGTCTCCGTAAATTCTTCTCGATTAAATTGCAGAGGCTTGGCGATCTTGAGTCCGGGCAGGGCTCCGGATGAAGCAGGATGGTGTCCGCCAATCTCAGATACGTTGCCACCTCATTGACGGTGATGATATGTCCCTTCCACGAATTCTCCGCGCGATGCCCCTGACCTTCGTCTGACAAATTCATCCTTCGGCTCCTTTGAGATTCGAGATGATTACGATACTGTATTCGGCATCCAGGCGAGAAAACTTGATCTTTATCTCCGGAAGCACCTGCTCCTGATGGCGGGCATACCAATGACTGAAACGCGCCCATATCCATTTTCCTGTTGATATCCAAACGGTTTTCCGGTATGGTCTCCCCCACACACGAACCAACCTGATGTCTCTGGCGTTTGCGTGCCGCCTCGGCCGCCATTCGCTCTCTTTCCGCCGTCCTTCCTCGCCGCGCCCTTCGGGGCCGAAGCGCGTCACGGGATCCGGACCGCGGTGCCGGGCTTAGCCTGGCAGTGGAGCGCCCGCGTTCTTGACAGGTTTTTCTTTCATCCCGAAAGGAGGAACCGATCATGGCGACGTACGAAAAGAACCAGCTCTATCAGGTGCCCCTGGCCGAGCTTCAGCCCGACCCCAGCCAACCCCGCAAGTACATGGACCCCGCGGCCCTCGACGAACTCACCGCCTCCATCAGCCAGCGGGGGATCATCGAACCGGTCGTCTGCCGGCAGGACCCGGCCACGGGCCTGGTCTTTACCGTTGCCGGCGAGCGGCGCTGCGCCGCGGCAAGGAAGGCGAACCTCCCCACAGTCCCCGTGGTCTTCATCGACGGCACCGACTGCGCCGAGGTCGCCTTGGTGGAGAACCTGCTTCGCCAGGACCTGAACCCCGTGGAGGAGGCCGAGGCCCTCAAAAGGCTCATGGACGACCATGCCTATGAACAGGCGCAGCTCGCGACCGTGATCGGCAAATCCCAGTCCAACATTTCGAAGTCCCTCTCCCTGAACCGGCTTCCCAAGGAGATCCGCGACGAGTGTCGTCAGGACCCCTCGGTCCCCAAGGCCGTCCTTCTCGAAATCGCCTGTCGGAAGCAGGAACGGAGCATGCTGACCCAGTTCCGGAAGTTCAGGGAGCAGCAGGCCACAGAAGCCGCCAAGGCGGCGGGCGAAGCCCCTGCCCTGGTCCGGCGGAGCCGCACCAAAGCGGAGGCCATCGCCGGCGACATCGGCGCCATGGCCAACAAGATCTGCGACCTCGAATTTCCCGACTTCTCGGAGGCGGACCGGACCATGATCATCGAGTCCATGAACTTCATGAAGGAGACTCTGGACGAGGCCCTTCCCCGGGCGGTGGCCAACAAGAAAAGGCCGACATGACCCGGCGGAGTCAGCGGAAAAAACGAAAGGGAAAATGATCGGAGCCGTCGTTAGATTCTTAATGGGATCGTAAATATACACCATATTCCGACGGAATATGAGTTTGAGTTAGGGGCGTTTCCGGGGTCGTGACGGGAGGGTTGGAGGGGGTTGACCGGTGGGCGCGAGCACGTCCCACAGGATAGGTTGATTCGGGAAGCGTGGTATCACGCTGCCTCTACAAGACGATGTCTCGATGGAGGGGAATACGACAATTCCCGCAGGAGGTTATATGCGTAAGATTATCTTCTCCATTTCTTCTGGTTTCATCCTTGCGATATTTTTGTTCAACGCTGCATATGCGCAGAATATTAATCTTCTACCCAAATACGGTACGGTACAGAAGAACGAAAAACAGATTGCAGCCGATAAGGCATTCCTTGCTGAGGTTGATAAACAATATAATGGCGATCGGGGAAAAGCATCTGAACATGCTGCAATGCGCGGCTGGCAATTCTTCCGTCAGGGAAAGTCTGACGATGCCATGAGGCGTTTCAATCAGGCTTGGCTTTTGGACAATCAAAACGGCGCGGCGCTCTGGGGAATGGCATCAATTCAGGGTAAGGCCGGCAAAATGGATGAATGCTTGAAATTATTTTCCGAGGCAGAACAATATACGGGTAATGACATCGACTTTATGGTCGATCATGCAAGAGCCATCGGATTTGCTGCTGTGGCAATGAGAAATGAAACGCTTCTGGCGGATGCTTTCAATCGTTACGAGCAACTATATAAGAAAATGCCACAACATGTTCTGAATCTGCAAAATTGGGCTATTGTCTTGTATGCAACTGGCAACTACACTGAAGCATGGACAAAGGTAAAACTGGCGGAAGCCGCACCGCGGGCGAACGAGCTCGACAAATATTTTGTCGCCGACTTACAGAAAAAAATGCCGCGGCCAAAGTAGGGTTCTTGCATGCGTCCTGTAGTTTCAACATAGTCCGTAGGAACGCATAGGTTTCTGTCGATAACGTTCAAGAATAGCGGAGATAATATGAAAATTGTTTACAGCGCCTCGAATGTAGCGCTGGCAAGTATATTTCAAAATATCCTGGAGGGATACGGAATTAGATGTTGGATGAAAAATGATTTTCTCTCTGCGGGCAGCGGTGAGATTCCGCCGATAGAGTGCTGGCCTCAAATATGTGTGGCGGACGAGGATTTCTTTGAAGCGAAACGCATTGTTGACGAGGAACTTTCGAGGAAAGAGACGGCTGGTTGGAAGTGCCATTCCTGTGGTGAGGATATCGAGGGCCAATTCACAGAGTGCTGGAACTGCGGCAGAGCGCGCAATAAATAGCTTGGCTGCCGGGCAGGCTCCCATACAAGATCATGTGGGACGCCGCTGGGAAG
>JAJFTY010000019.1 GCA_021372695.1 Deltaproteobacteria bacterium | reverse complement strand
CACGGATATCTACTGGGCCCGGTCGCGCATCCAGGAGTATCTTTCCACGGTGCTGCCCAAACTTCCCGAGGGGGTGAACACGGAGCTCGGCCCCGACGCGACGGCGCTCGGCTGGGTCTTCCAGTACGCGCTCGTCGACGAATCCGGAACCCGCAGCCTGGCAGATCTCCGCTCCTATCAGGACTGGTACCTCCGGTATTACCTGAAGGCTGTGCCCGGGGTCGCCGAGGTTGCCCCCATCGGTGGCTTCCGCAAGCAGTACCAGGTGAATGTGGACCCCAACCGGCTCCAGGCTTACGGAATCTCAATCAACCGGGTCGTGGACGCGGTTCGGGGGGGCAACAAGGAGACGGGCGGCCGCTTGATCGAATTCGGCGGCACAGAGTACATGGTCCAGGGCCGGGGCTACGCGCGCTCCATCGACGATTTCGCGGAGATCGTGCTCACGGCCAGTGAAAACGGCACGCCGATCTGCATCAAGGATATCGGCGAAGTCGTCGAGGGTCCTGACCAGCGCCGGGGGGTGGCCGACCTCGACGGCCAGGGCGAGGTCGTATCCGGGATCGTCATCATGCGCCACGGCCAGAATGCCCTCGACGTAATCGACCGCGTCAAGGCGAAAATAGAGGAGATCAAACCGGGACTTCCCGCCGGCATGAAAATCGTCCCCATCTACGACCGGTCCGACCTGATCCGGCGCGCCATCGACCATCTGAAGTCCACCATTGCCGAGGTCATCCTCACCGTTTCGCTGGTCATCCTGCTCTTCCTCCGGCATATCCCGAGCGCCATCATCCCGGTCGTCACCATCCCGGTGGCCGTGCTGCTCTCCTTCATCCCTTTCCGCATGCTCGGGATTTCCGCGAACATCATGTCTCTTGCGGGGATTGCCATTGCCATCGGCGCCATGGTGGATGCCTCCATCGTGGTGGTCGAACAGGCGCACAAGGGGCTGGAAGAGTGGGAGCGGACGGGACGGCGCGAGGAGGAGTCCTCTGTCGTTCTCCGGGCCGTAAAGCAGGTCGCCGGCCCGAGCTTCTTCGCGCTCCTCGTGATCGCCGTCTCCTTTCTCCCCATCCTCACCCTGGAGGCCCAGGAAGGCCGCCTCTTCAAACCGCTCGCCTACACGAAGACCCTGGCCATGATCATGGCCGCGGTCCTCGCCATCACCATGGACCCGGCCCTTCGGCTCCTGCTGACCCACAGAAAAGCGCTCCGGTTTCGGCCTCGCTGGCTGGCAAAGAGCTGGAACGCCCTGTTCGCGGGTCCTGTTCCCCCGGAGGAGAAGCACTTCATCAGCCGCCGCCTGATCCGGATCTATCAGCCCGCGCTGGCCTGGTCGCTGAAGAGGAAAGGGGCCGTCCTCATCGGAGCCCTCGCCCTGATGCTGGCCACGGTCCCCGTCTATCTCCAGCTGGGATCGGAATACATGCCGCCCCTGGAGGAAGGCTCGATCCTGTACATGCCCACCACCATGCCGGGCATCTCCATCACCGAAGCCAGGCGGCTGCTCCAGGCGACGGATGAGATCATCAAGCGATTCCCCGAGGTGGACCGCGTCCTGGGCAAGGCAGGCCGGGCCGAGACCGCGACCGACCCGGCGCCGCTCTCCATGATGGAAACGGTCATCACCCTCAAGCCCCGTTCTGAATGGCGGCACCGGGAAACATGGTATTCCGCCTGGGCGCCGGGCTGGGCCAAGGCCCTCTTCCGCAGGATCACCCCCGACCGCATCCCCCAGGAGGAACTCATCCGCCAGATGAACGAGGCCCTGCGGATTCCGGGTCTTGCCAACGCGTGGACCATGCCGATCAAGGGTCGCATCGAAATGCTCAGCACCGGCATCCGAACCCCGGTCGGGCTGAAGATATCCGGCGCCGATCTCGACACCATCGAAGAGATCGGAGCCCGGGTCGAAAGCGTCCTCACCTCCGTTGCGGGAACGCGGAGCGTTTTTGCGGAGCGGACGGGCAGCGGCTACTTTCTGGATTTCCAGTGGAATCGCGCCGCACTCGCCCGCTACGGTCTCAGCATCGACGAAGCGCAGGAGGTCGTGAGCCGCGCCATCGGCGGGGAGAATGTGACGACCACCGTCGAAGGGCGCGAACGGTATGCGGTCAATGTCCGCTACATGCGCGATTTCCGGGAAGACCTGCCGGCACTCGGCCGGGTCCTGGTTCCCGCCTCGGGAGGACAGAGGCAAATCCCCCTTTCCCAACTCGCCACCATCGGAACGGCCGAGAGGGCCTCGATGATCCGTGACGAGGACGGCATGCTGACCGGCTATGTCTATGTGGACATGGGCGGCAGGGACCAGAACGGCTACATCGCCGAGGCGGGACGCCTGATCAGGGAAAAGATAAAGCTGCCGCCGGGTTATGCGATATTCTGGAGCGGTGAGTACGAATCCACGGAGCGGATGAAGAATCAGCTGCGCACCGTGATCCCGCTCACGCTCCTGCTGATCGTCCTTCTGCTTTACATCAACACCCGTTCTTTCGTGAAGACCGCGATCGTGCTCTTGTCGGTGCCCTTCTCCGCCATCGGCGCCTTCTGGATCCTCTACCTGCTGGGCTATAACATGAGCATCGGCGTCTGGGTCGGCCTGATCGCGCTTCTGGGGGTGGATGCGGAAACGGGCGTCTTCATGCTCCTCTATCTCGACCTGGCCTACGAGAAGGCAAAGAGCGAGGGACGCCTGCGCAGCCTCGCCGATCTGCAGGAAGCCGTCCGCTATGGCGCGGTCATGAGGCTGAGGCCCAAGTTCATGACGGTGGCGACCATGTTTCTCGGCCTCCTCCCCATCATGTGGTCTATCGGCGCCGGGTCCGACGTGATGAAGAGAATCGCCGCGCCCATGATCGGCGGCATCTTCACCTCCTTCCTGCTGGAGCTTATGCTGTACCCGGTCATATACCAGCTCTGGAAGTGGCACTTCGTGCTGAAGAAGGAACTTGAGGCAACACGGGGCAGTTCATCCTGGGCTGCTGAGAAAATAACATAACATTCCAAGGAGACAGAAAGATGAAACACAAGAATTTCATGGTTTCGGCAGTGGTTGTTCTTTTGCTGCTGTTTGTGGCAGGCATTGTTTCCGCGCAGGCGCCGGCCGCCGGCAAAGACGCCGCTCAGATGGTCACGATGAAAGGAAAGATCGGATACATCGAGCGTTCAGGAGAGTTCACGGTCATCGGTGAGAATCCCCCGTCAGTGGTGCTCATCGTCAATCCGAACAAGAAGGTTCTGGACAAGCTGAAGAAGAGCGGGAAAACCGTCACCATCGACGGCCATTTTACGATCGGAGCGGATCATCTGATGATCGATAAGATCGACGGGAAGAAGTATTAGGGCAGAGGAGCCGGCTGCGGAGATCATTCGCAGCGGACAAGGGATCGATGCTTCTCAGAAAATCAAATCTCTTTCTCTGCTTTCTGGCGGTCGTCGGCACTCTCCTGTTTCTCATGTTCGTGCATGCCGGCTTCCGCCAGGGCGCAGACGCACCCATGCTCCGTCAGAAGGCCGAAATGGTCCGGACGCTGGGGATCACCGACCTCTGCCTCTTTACGGAAGCGAGCTACACGCGCCATCCGTCTCAGTCGGACATCCAGACCCCTTTCCAGGACTCGCCGGTCTCTCTGGAACATTTTCCGTCCGGGGCGCTTGTCGCGCCGCCGCCATTGCCGAGGAAACAGAATGGGAAATTGGATTGAACGGCAGAGAAGCATCATCGATTTCACCCTTTCCCTGCTCTGGAGGAGAAAAGGAAAGAATCTTGCCCTGCTTCTCGTCTACACCGCCGTCGTCTTCCTGCTGGCCTCCGTCTTTCTCCTGACCGATTCCCTGAAGAAGGAGGCCTCGATCCTTCTTGGGGACTCGCCGGAGATGATCGTGCAGCGCATGCCGGGCGAACGCCGTGACCTCATTCCCACTCGCTATGCAGAAAAGATCCGGCAGATCGGAAGCGTGGCAGCCGTCCGGACAAGGCTTTGGGGATACTATTACGATCCCGTTGCGGGCGCCAATTACACCCTGATGGTTCCGGAGAATTCCGCACCCGGGCCGAGCAAGATCATCATCGGGGAGGGGGTATCCCGGGTTCGGCTGGCCTATGCGGGAGACACCCTGGAATTCCGGACCTCGGACGGCAACATCCTGGAACTCGACGTCGAGGGCACACTCTCCCGGGAATCGGCCCTGATCTCTTCGGACCTGGTCCTGCTTTCGGAGAGCGATTTCCGGAGGATCACCGGAATTCCCGCCGGCTATGCCACGGATATCGCGGTCCGGCTCAAAGAACCCGGAGATCGGTCTTCGGCGGCCATGGAAGCGGCCGCCCTTCTGCCCGACACCCGGCAGATATTGCGGGAGGATATCCTTCGAACCTATGCTGCCTTGTTCGGCTGGCGGGATGGCATCATGGGCGTCGTTCTTTTGAGTTCGCTGATCGCTCTCGCGATCCTGGCCTGGGACAAGGCGTCGGGTCTGAGCTCGGACGAAAGAAAAGAGATCGGCATCCTCAAAGCCGTCGGATGGCAAACGTCCGGCGTGCTCCTCCTGAAATTCTGGGAAGGAATCACCCTCTCGCTGACTGCGTTTTTTGTGGGGATCCTCCTGGCCTATTCCCACGTCTATTTCGCATCGTCATTCATCTTCCAGCCGGTTTTGAAGGGATGGGCCGTGCTTTACCCCCATTTCGGAACCACCCCCTTCATTTCTCCTCTGGAGCTGGCGATCCCTTTTCTCCTGACCGTCGTGCCCTTCACCGCGGCCACGATGCTTCCCGCCTGGAGGACAGCTTCGGTCGATCCCGATTCGGCCATGAGGTGAGCGCTCGTGATAGCGGTTGTCATTTTGACGGATTGCTGTTAAGGATCGTTGCTGCCGGACAGCCGCTTTTGGGACCGGAAATCCGACAGTCTGGAGGAGGATCGAAAGTGAAGGTCGTCGCATTCAACGGCAGCCCGCGGAGGGACGGGAACACGGCCATCCTGATCGGGTACGTTTTCCGCGAACTCGAAAAAGCCGGTATCGAGACCGAACTGGTTCAACTTGCCGACAAGGTGATCCACGGCTGCATCGCCTGTGAAAGATGCGCTCAAAACCCAGATAAACGCTGTGCCGTCAAGGATGACGCCGCCAATGAGTGCATCGAAAAGATGCTCGGCGCCGACGGCATCATCCTGGGTTCGCCCGTCTATTTCCAGGACGTGACCTCGGAGATGAAAGCCCTGATCGACCGCACCGGCTACGTCTCCCGGTCCAACGGCCGGATGTTCCGGAAGAAGGTCGGCGCCTCTCTGGTTGCGGTGCGCCGGTCGGGCGCCATCCACGCGCTCGACACCATGGATCACTTCTTCCTGAGCGGCGAGATGGTCATTGTCGGCCGGGCGATCGGCATGGGCAGGGAAAAGGGAGAGGTGGAACGGGACGCCGAGGGGATCGGCCTCGTCAAATCGCTGGGAGAGCGGATGGCCTGGGTGCTCCGCAAACTTCACGCGTGAACGGCGGATTCAGTGGGAAGACGGACAGTGAACGGCTCCTGAGAGCCAAGCGAAGATAGAGGAGGGCACCATGGCAGACGCGGAAGAGCAGGGTAAAAAAGTCAAATTCAATCAGCAGAATCTCCACCGGGAGGAGATCTTCAGCGACCTGACGACGGGCTCCATCCGGCAGCTGTTGCCGGTCAAGCAGAACGGAGAGCCGGACAAGACCCGGCCCATCCTCTTTGTGGGATCGTCACAGATCTACACCCCGCAGGGTCCCATGCCCATTCAGTTCCCGATCGACGCCAAGAACCTCCAGCAGGCAATGGACAAGTTTGCCGAAGCGATGGAGGAGTTCGTGGCGCATCTGGTCGAGCAGGCGAAGGAATACCAGCGGCAGGAGCAGTCCCGCCTGATCGTGCCCGGCGGCGCGGGCGGTCCGGCGCCAGGCGGAAGCAACATCATTCTCTAAAGCGCTGCAAAAAATAGAAATCAGCCTGAAGAGCTTATAGCTCTGTATCATATTAATTTCACCACATATATTTACGCGCCAGGTTCCGGGATGGCCTCTCCGCGATCCTGGAACCTGCAACGCTCATGCCCGACTTGGCGAAGTTTGGAACGGAGGGAATGGATCACCGTGAGAAGGTTGGACTAAATCGAGAGGTGTTTCTAAATATAAGTAATAATATCGAATAGTTAATTAAGTTAAGTGCACTGAACTCTCTGCGGAAGGGTGTTACGGCGTATGCCTTTGCCGATCAATATCGATGACATTCTTAGGGGACGGACTAGTGACCGGCACTTTGGCGCAGTCCAAGTACATGATGGAAATTAAAGCAGGGCTACAGGAAGAACCAATTGACGTCATGCTGGACGGGAAGACCCAGGCGCGGCTGGGAATTGTCACACAATTCCTACATCCTGTCGGGCAATCCACACTGAAGTATGGGGTTACGATTCCCATAGAGGCCCAAACAGAACAAATGCGAGCGATCGTCAAGGGCGAGAAAGTGCCCGTGACGATTGCCTTTGCATCGGGAGATCAGGTAGAAGCGGAAATACGGAGACTGAACAATAGCGTCGGACAGTTACAGTTTCGCTATGAGCAACGCAGCCAGGCACGGTTGCGCCAGTTTCTTCTGGATACATTCCATAGGCCAAGTGATGGTGATCTCCTTGAGATCATCGAATATGAGCCCTATTCCTTCAAATTCCGTCCAATCCGGAAACAGACCTCTCCACGTCTACAGATCGGTGAGATGGTCTGTCATGGGATAGATAGGCAGAATATTGAAGTAAGTACAGAGATTGTTGACATGCGCGCTGGGCTTTCGTCAATCGAGTATGATGCCGTCATGAGCCAGGCCGACTACAACAAACGCATCAACGGCAATCTTGTTACTCGGGGATGGAGATGCGAACAGAAAGTAGTCGAGCAATTGGGCCTAAGATGTGACTTCGAGAAAAATGGGGTCTGGCTTGAGATTGAGTTCGGAAATGCCCGTTCGTACTATCAGGACTACATAAAATTCATGCTGGCAAAGAAATACCGCGATGCCAACCTCGGGGTGCTTCTTTGCCCGACTGTCTCATTTGCTTCCCTGCTATGCGAGCTTGGCCGCCAGCGGGCGATGAAAAACAGTGTTACCGAACGTAACCCGGTCTATTCCGGGATGATGACTTACGAAAAGGCGGTTCGGGAACTGCCATATCTCGGCTTCATGCTCGACATGGCCCTGGTTGTCGGAGGGATCGGGATCAGTGCTGATTTCCCGGAGGATCAGGCGAAACTGATAATCTGAGCCTTGCTCGATCCAGGGGCTTTCCAGCTCTTGGAAAAGGACAGTATATGGTTGAGGAGGAAGATGATTCCGAAAACCGGACTCCACGAGCAACTGATCGACGCGATGCTGGCCGGGTGACGATGGCTGTTGTCGGAGAATACGTTAGAGCTTCTGTCTTCTGTATGCCATGGACTCTGCTACGCAACGATCCGAGTGGATATTCAACCCGTAAATACTCCTTGACGGGTCAGGCATTTTGTGATTGATTTCGCTTGCATAAATAAAAGTCCCTAGATATGTAATATCTTTCGTCATAGTTGGTGTTGTCCTCAGTACAATACTAATTTCTGTGGACGCCGATTTAATTAAAATGGTGGGCTCATGGCTACCGACGTGTTGGGCAAGTTATATTGATCAACATGCTAAGAATATCTCATCTCTTGGGAAAATGATTGCGCCAATCCCAATTGGAATATCAACATACCTTGCTTTTCGAAAGCTTCCGTTAAAATAACGGTTTTGTAAGATTTTTTTTGTTTTGCTACTGCGTCAAACGATTCGGGTGGATACAGCGCGACAGAAAGCGGGTTCACATCGATCGTGCAGTTCAGCAAGGCCAGAAAATATTTTGGAGTGAACACCGGCGCGCCGACACAACTTATCTATTCGAATACAATCATTATGTTGTCTTGTCGCTCGCCATTTCTTTCCGGGATGCCCGGGGTTCGATCCAGGATTCTTCCATTATTGGGCCATTTCGGGTGATGTTTTCTTTCAAAATTTCATAAATAGGACAAAATATATCCATATTTGCCAATATTCGTGTCCCATGAAGGATTGCTTCGACATACTCTGTTGAAAAACATGTTTTGTTTATCGCGATGCGGGGATGGAGCCATGCCTGACGACCTGAGGAGCCGGATCGACGGCGAGGAGTTCGACTACCTGGCCCTCCTGAGCGCCCTCGATGGGTATGCCCGGCCGCGGGACCGGATCACGGCGCTCCTTCGGCGGGGGGAGATCGTCCGTGTGAAGAAGGGGATCTACGTCTTCGGGGAGGGCTCCCGGGCAAGGCCCTTCTCCCCGGAGGTCCTGGCGAACCGGCTCTTCGGCCCCTCCTACATCTCCCTCGACAGCGCCCTGTGGCGCCACGGCCTCATCCCGGAGCGCCCCGAGGCGGTCACGTCCGTCACCTGCGGCCGCCCCCGGCGCTTTTCCACACCGGTCGGCCCTTTCGTCTACCGTCCGCTTTCCCTCAAGGCCTACCGGATCGGCATCGATCAGGCCCTCTCCGAAGGGGGACGCCCCTTCCTGATCGCCACCCCGGAGAAGGCCCTGGCCGACAAGGTCCACGACGCGCGGGGGACGGCCCTCCTTTCCCTCTACGAAATGGAGTCCTACCTGACGGAGCGTCTGGGGATCGCCCCGGAGAGGCTGGCAGCGCTCGACGTGGCGAAGCTGGCCGAGATCCGGCATTGTTTCGGCTCGGCGAAAATCCAACTGCTGCACAGGGTGATCCGGCGGTTGGCCGCCTGCAGGGAGGCGAAGCCGTGAACGAGGCCTTCTCGAAGATGCTTGCCCACTACGGGTGCCGCAAACCCGCGGACGATCCCCGGGCCATGCGGGAGGTCCTCCAGGGAGTCGTGCTCCTGGGCCTGTGGCGGGGCCGGTTCTTCGAGCGGGCGGCCCTCTGCGGCGGGTCGGCGCTGCGGCTCCTGCACGGCCTGGACCGCTTCGCGGCGGACCTCGATTTCACCCTCCTTGCGCCCTGCCCCGGTTTTTCCTTTGCCCCCTACGGCCGCGCCCTGGTCCGCGAGGTCCGGTCCCTGGGTTTCGAGATCGGCCTGACGGGAAAGGCGGCACACTGGGCAAGCCCCCTCGAATCGGCTTTCATGAAGGCGGAGACCCAGCAGTACACGCTCGGGATCGAGGCCATCCGGGACGCCTCCTCGTGGCGGTGCGCCGATCCGCGAATCCGGATCCGGGTCGAGATCGATACGGACCCGCCGCCCGGGGCCGCCTGCGAGACCCGGACCTGCCCCCTGCCGATCCCCTTTTCGGTCCGGACCCTGGCCTTGCCGGATCTGCTCGCCGTGAAGCTGGCTGGCCTCCTTGCCCGCCGGTATTACCGCCGGGCCAAGGGGCGCGACTGGTACGACTTGGCCTGGTGCGCGGCTCGCGGGATCGGGCCGAACCTAGGCCACCTGGAGGCGCGGCTCCGCCGGAGCGCGCAGCTGCCGGACGAGGAGCCGCTGACCGGGGAGCGGGTCCTGAAGATGGCGGAGAAGGTGATCCGGATCCTGGACGTGGAGGAGGTCCGGCAAGAGGCCCTCCCCTTCTTGTGCGACCCCGGATCGATCGCATCCTGGTCGCCGGAGTTTTTCCGGGACGCCTTCGGCCGGATTCTGGCGGCGGTTCTGGATACTTCCTGTTGCTGATCTTTAGGTGGTCAGAGGGCACATGTTTCACTTTATTAAAGTAACGGAATGTGTTACTTTACACGCGCAATACATTTGAGAGGGATAACGGTGACAGCAGCGCAATTCATGACGGATCTCAACGCAAGCGGGCGGTACTGCTTCAGCTCCGACGAAGCGGTACAGGCATTGGGGACCAGCGCGGTGGCCACCCGGGCGGCGCTCCGCCGCCTGCGCCAGAAAGGCGAGCTTGCCATGCCTTATAAGGGGTTTTATGTCATTGTTCCTCCTGAGTTTCGGAATGATGGATGCTTGCCGGCCAGCCATTTCATACCATTCCTGATGGAGCATCTAGGGGATAGGTACTATGCGGGTCTGCTCAGCGCAGCCGAGTATCACGGTGCAGCGCATCAGCGCCCCCAGGTATTTCAAGTTGTTCTGGCAAAGAATAGACCTGCCATCGCCTGTGGGAAGATACGGATAATTTTCGTGGCAAGAAAAAATGCAGCGCAGATTCCCACAATGGACTTCAAGACCCCGCGGGGATACCTGAAAATATCCACTCCTGAGGCAACTGCCTTTGATCTGGTGGGATACCCAAACCACGCAGCGGGATTGGACAACACGGCCACAGTTCTCGCAGAGCTCGCTCAGCAGTTCGACGGAAAGGAATTGGTACGGATGGCGGAGCTTTCACCCGTTGCCTGGGCGCAGAGGCTGGGGTATCTGCTCGATCTGGTGGGAGCAAGAGAGAAAACCGCGGAACTGGCCAAATACGTCACAGGGAAAGACCTGGCGCCGACCCCGCTTGCGCCATCGCGGTCTTTTGAGGGGATCGGCCGGCTCAAGCCATGGAACATCTTGGTGAACATCTCTGTAGAGGTGGAGGTATGATCCCCGGGGATTTCATCTCTGAATGGAAGAAGGCAGCCCCCTGGTCCCGGAATGATCAAGTGGAGCAGGACCTGATCATCAGTCGCGCCCTCGTTGAGATCTTCAATCATCCCTATCTGGCCGACAATCTCGCCTTCCGGGGCGGAACGGCTCTCTTCAAACTGCATCTGCCGCCGGTCCGCTATTCTGAAGATATTGACCTGGTACAGGTGCATCCCGGACCCATCGGTCCGGTCATGAGCGCACTGCAGGAAAAGCTCAATCCTTGGCTTGGGAGTCCAAAGCGGAAGCAGGGTGAAGGCCGGGTGACCCTCACCTATCGGGTTGCTTCCGAAGAAGGCGCACCGTTGAAGCTTAAGGTGGAGATCAATTCCCGGGAGCATTTTACGTTCTTTGGATACGAAAGACGTGCCCTTGCCGTCGATTCACGCTGGTTTTCCGGGAGTGCGTCCATCCTGACCTATCAACTCGATGAGTTGCTGGGGACAAAGGTGCGGGCACTGTATCAGAGAAAGAAGGGCCGGGATCTGTTCGACCTGTGGATAGCCTTCACGAGTGCAAACGCACGGTCGGAGCGCGTGATCGACTGCTTCCTGCGATACATGGAGAATGAGGGCCATAGGGTCTCGCGTGCCGAATTCGAGCGGAATCTACTGGCAAAGCTTAACGATCGGAAATTCATCGCCGAAATTGAACCGCTCCTGGTTGCCGATAGCGGCTTTGATCTTCCCAAGGCAGCCGAGTTGATGATCGAACGGTTGGCG
This sequence comes from Deltaproteobacteria bacterium, assembly GCA_021372695.1. The sequence goes on along the minus strand of JAJFTY010000019.1, from coordinate 8,912 downwards.
CCCCTGATACCGGGGCAACCCTGGCAAGGAAAAACCGCCACTTGATGTTCGTTGACAGGGCACGTAAATGAAAATTTGACCACCCCGTGGGCGCCGTCTTTGCAGGATGCCTGAAGGAAAAAGATGAGGGCGCTTGAAAAAACATACCCAAAAGAGGTAAGAAGCGGACAAGGAATTTGCCGAAGGTGTCCAATCAACGATGGGTTGAAAAATGGAAATCAGAATCAAGGGGCTGAACAAGCGCTACTACTCCGAAGGCAAGACGATCGCGGCCCTGGACCAGGTCGACCTGACCATCCCGGCCAACCGGATCTTCACGCTGCTCGGGCCGAGCGGCTGCGGCAAGACCACGCTCCTGCGCTGCATCGTGGGCCTGGAGACGCCCGATTCGGGCGAGATCGCGATCGGCGACGAGGTGGTCTTCTCAGCGGAAAAGGGGATCTATGTGCCGCCGGACCGGCGGGGGCTGGGAATGGTGTTCCAGACGTACGCCATCTGGCCCCACATGAACGTCTTCGACAACGTGGCCTACCCGCTCCAGACCCGGAACGAACCGAGGGAGGAGATCGCCCGCAAGGTGGCCAAGACCCTCCACTTCGTCCAGCTCGATGGGTTCGAGAAGCGGCCGGCGACGAAACTCTCCGGCGGGCAGCAGCAGCGGGTCGCGCTTGCGCGGGCGCTGGTCGCCGAGCCGAAGGTGATCCTCTTCGACGAGCCGCTGTCGAACCTCGACGCCAAGCTCCGGGAGGAGACGCGCAAGGAGCTGCGCGCCTTTCTCACGGAACTCAAGATCACCGCCGTCTACGTGACCCACGACCGGATCGAGGCGCTCTCGCTCTCGGACACCGTCGCCGTGATGAAGAGCGGCCGGATCGTCGAAATGGGAACGCCCCGGGAGATCTATTTCGATTCCGACCGGCAGTTCGTGGCGGACTTCATCGGCCGCGCCAACTTCATCCCGGGCACCGTATCGGCTGCCGAGGGCGCTTTCACCGTGATTGACTCGGCGATCGGACCCATCGCCTGCGGGAAGAAGAGCGCTGTTGCACCCGGCACGGCAGTCACCGTCTGCATCCGCCCCGAATTCATCCGGGTCCTGGAGGGAGACGGGGAGGCAGGGCGCAATATCTTCCGCGGGAAGGTCGAATCACTGGTCTTCGTCGGCGACGCCTACGAGGGGGAGATCCGGGTCGGCGAGACGGTGCTGATCTTCCGGATCGAGCCGACCACCGCGGTTCGGGAGGGCGAGGAAATTTCCCTCCACTTCGATCCGAATCACTGTTCGATCCTGACGCAATCGTAAAAACGCCGTCACACCGGCGAAAGCCGGGGTCCAGAGATTTTAGACCATGTGCCGTTTCTGGATACCGGCTTTCGCCGGTATGACCGTGGATCAGGATAGCGGATTTCGCCGGTATGACGGTGGTTGAGGATTTTCGGAAAGGGCTGAGCACGATGCACAAGATGAAGACGGGCCTGATGACCCCGGGGCTGATCGCGATCGTCGGATTCCTGACGGTCTGCCCCGTGGTCATGCTCATCCTGGGGAGCTTCAGCCAGGGGCTCGACGCCTTCGGCACCTTCACGCTCTCCAAGTACGTCAAGGCCTACAGCGACCCGGCCTTCGCGGAGATCATCGTCAATACGGTCATCTTCACGATCGGTTCGGCGCTCGTGGCCACCCTGCTGGCCCTTTTTCTGGCCTACCTGAACACCCGGACCAACATCCCCTTCAAGTTCATCTTCCGGATCATTTCGCTGATTCCGATGATGGTCCCGCACATCCTCTTCGCGGTGAGCTGGGTGCTGCTCCTCAACCCGTCGAACGGCATGATCAACCTTTTCCTCCGGCAGCTCTTCGGCTGGGAGGGGGCGGCGCTGAACATCTACACCCTCCAGGGGATGATCCTCGTGGAAGGGCTCCTGGACCTGCCGATCGCGTACCTGGTGATCGCGCCGGCCATGTCGGCCTTCGATGTATCGCTCGAGGAGTCGTCGAAGGTGAGCGGGGCGTCGAACTGGCGGACCCTGGTGCGGATCACCCTGCCCGTGCTCCGGCCGGCCATCCTCGCCGCGGCGACGCTCGTCATCGTCCGGAGCCTGGCCTCCTTTGCCGTCCCCTCGGTGATCGGCATGCCCGGGCGGATCTATGTGCTGGCAACCCACATCTACCGCGTCGTCGCGACCGGGTATGTCACCGACTACGGCATGGCGGCGGCAGTCGGCATGAGCGCGCTCGCCGCCTCGATCACGCTGATCTTCCTCTACCGCCACCTGACGCGGGAGGGTGAGAAATACGTCACCATCTCCAGCCGCGGCTACCGGCCGACCGTGATCGACCTGAAGGCGGCGCGCTACCCCCTCTTCGGAATCGTCGCGCTCCTGTCGTTCGTGCTGATCGTCCTGCCGGTCCTGGTCCTCTTCTACACCTCGGTCATTCCCTACTCCATGGTTCCCAGCGCCAAGGCCTTCGCCATGATGAGCTGGAAGCACTGGATCGCGGTGCTCAAGGACCCGGTTTCGCTGCTGTCGCTCAAGAACAGCCTCTACCTCGGCATCGGCGGTGCGACCCTGGGGATGATCCTCTCTTTCTTCGTCGCCTATGTGATCGTCAAGGTCCGCACGAAGGCTTCCGGTCTTCTCGAATCGCTCAGCTTCCTCTCATTCTCCTTTCCGGGGATCGTCGTCGGGATCGGTTTCATGTGGTTCTTCGTCCAGACGCCGCTCTACGCGACCATCTGGGCGCTTCTGATCGGCTACATCGCGACCTACCTCCCTTACGGGATACGCCCCCTGACGAGCGCCTTCGTGCAGATCCACAGCAACCTCGAAGAGTCGTCGCGGGTCTGCGGCGGCGGGCCGCTCTACACGATGCGGCGGATCGTCATCCCCCTTCTAATCCCGGGGATCGTCTCGGGCTGGATCCTGATGGCGACGATGTTCGTCCGGGAACTCAGCCTCTCGGTGGTTCTCTCCCGGCCGGGCACCGAGGTCCTCGCCGTCCAGATCCTCCGCTTCTCGGAGGACGGCCTCTGGGGCCGGCTCTCGGCGCTCGGGATCATCATGATCTTCATCTCCACGGCCCTGGTCGTGATCGCGTCGAGAATCGGAACCGGCCTGACCAGGACGGGCAAGTAAGGCAGACTCCCTCGCTCAGAAATTATTACTCCGGAAAGTAACCATATCAAAGGCTGTCATGCCGGACTCGATCCGGCATCCAGACCTGTCCTGGATTCCCGCTTTCCCTGAACGCACGAGAGGGGAGCGACAGCGCCCCCCTCTCGTGACAAAATCCAATTTTCAAATCCCTTGAAGGTTACAGAAAATCCTGGCGTATCGGTGTGAAGGTGTCGATCAGGCAGGCGGTCGGCGTCCGCAACTGGATCCGGTGGGGCAGATTGGGCGGAACGGCGACCATGTCCCCGGCACAGAGCCGGCTGCACTCCTCACCGATAAAGAAGTTGACCTCTCCCGCGGCCACATAGGTCACCTGCTCGTGCGGGTGGGTGTGGGGCGGATCGGGATTCTCCGCCGGGCCACCCGAAAAATCGATCGCCACCATCATCAGGTGGTCGGTATGGATGATCCGGCGTTTGCATCCCGGCTTGACCGCAATCGGCGTTACCTCGGAAACTTTGCTTGTGTTCATGTTTTCTTTCTCCTTAATCTTTGATACGCCTTCGTAAGAAGTCCTCACCCCGGCGAAAGCCGGGGTCCAGTATTTTGTAACCATTCGATATTCCTGGATACCGGCTTTCGCCGGTATGACGTCGGTCGAGGATTCTCGACTTATTAACAACTCCTCAGCTCCTGTTTGTCCATTTTGGAGCCGCTAAAACTTGTAGGCCTCCTTCGGCAGCCGATAGGCCAGATCGGCGGCCACCTCGGCCGCCTCATCCTCGTCGAGCTGATGCCGGCTGACCAGTTCCGCGAGGAAGGCGCAATCGATCCGCCGGGCCATATCATGCCGGGCGGGGATGGAGAGGAATGCCCGTGTATCGTCGTTGAAGCCGACCGTATTGTAGAAACCGGCCGTCTCGATAACCAGGCGCTTGAACCGCATCATCCCCTCAGGGCTGTCGAAATACCACCAGGGAGGGCCGAGCCTGAGAATCGGGTAATGGCCGGCCAGAGGCGCCAGCTCGCGGCTCAAGGCGGTCTCGTCCAGCATGAAGAGGACCACCGTCAGGTTGAGCTCGTTCCCGAAGCGGTCGAGCATCGGTTTCAGGGCGCGGGTGTATTCGGTCTGCGTGGGAATGTCGGCGCCCATGTCCCGGCCGAACCGCCGGAAGATCTCCTCGTTGTGGTTCCGGAAGGAGCCGGGATGGATCTGGATGACAAGGCCGTCTTCGAGACTCATCCGGACCATCTCCGTCAGCATCTGCCCCCGGAAGAGCTCGGCCTCCTGCACGCTCGTCTCCCCTTTCAGGGCCTTGGCGAACAGGGAGCGGCAGGCGGAGATGTCGAGATCGGCTGTCAGCGCGGTCGGGTGGCCGTGATCGGTCGACGTGCATCCCATCTCCTTGAAGAACCGGCGGCGGGCCGCCAGGGCCTTCAGGTATCCCTCCCAGAGGTTGGTATCCTCCCCGGTGATCTCGCCCAGCTTGGCGACGTTCTTCGCAAAGCCCGGAAATTCGGGATCGACGACGAGGTCCGGCCGGAACGCGGGAACCACCTTCCCCTTCCAGCCGGAAGCGGCGATCTGCTTGTGGTATTCGAGCGAAGAGAGCGGGGAATCCGTCGTCGCGAGCGCCTCGATGTTGAAACGGTCGTAAAGCGCTCGGGGCCTGAATTCGGGCTTCAGGAGCGCCTCTGCGAGCCGGTCGTAGATCGCATCCGCGTTCGTCGGATCGAGCCGCTGGTCGATGCCGAACAGGAAGAAGAAGACGTGTTCGAGCCACATCCGGGAAGGGGTTCCCCGGAACAGGTGATAGTATTTCGCGAAAAGACGCCAGATCTTCCGCGGATCGGTCTCGACCGGGCCTCCGTCGGTCCGCGGCACGCCGAGTTTCTCCAGCGGTACCCCCTTGCTGTAGAGCATCCGGAAAAGGTAGTGGTCCGGGATCAGGAACAGCGACGCGGGATCGGGAAACGGGCTGTTTTCGGCATACCAGCGCGGGTCCGTATGGCCGTGCGGGCTGATGATGGACAGATCCTTGACCGAGCCGTAGAGACGGCGGGCGATCTGCCGCTGCGTGGGATCGCTGGCAAAAAGCCGATCCTCGTTCATGACGATGGTGTGTCCCATGGTTCATTCCTCCTTCTTCGATATCTCTGATCTCGACAAGATGACAGAGGGCGGGATTACATCCCTTCTCCGCTTCTCCTAGAGCAGCTTCTTCACAAAATGCTTCTCCAGCCGCGCATACTCGGGCAGCGGGTCGCCGATCAGCGGGGTCACATAGTCCAGAAAGGACTGGGCCACTCCGTTTCCCTCTGCGTTGATGAAGTCGCGCGGGATCTTCTTTTCCTTGTTGGCAACCTCCGAGAGCGAAATGGTCCCGGTCCGGCACGCATATTCACGGCCCGGCTCTCTCTCGAGCGTCACCATGTGGCCCGATTCTCCCTCCACCGCATGCTTCACCGCCTGGGCACCGGTGGCGTAAGCCTCTGCCGCATCCACCCGCGAGGCGAGGAGCGCGGATACGCGTTGGATCGTTCCGGGCTTGTCCGCCCTGGCCTTGATCTTCAGCCCATCGGCAATCATGCCGCAGAGCATCTCTCCGACCCCGCCGAGTTGCTTGTGGCCGAACTTGTCGGTGTCGAGCGCCCGTTTTGAGGCGGTCAGATACTCCCCGTTCTCGTCCTTCAGCCCCTCGCAGCAGGTGATCAGCGCATAGCCGAGCTTCCGGTAGACCCGGTCAACATCGGCGAGGAATTTGTCGCGGCTGAACGGGATTTCGGGAAGGAGAATGATGTGCGGGGCGTCGTCCTCGCGCTGGCGGGCCAGCGCCGTGGAGGCCGTGATCCAGCCGGCGTTCCTCCCCATCGTCTCCACGATCTTGATCGTGTCGCTCGTGTAGATCGCCTCGGTATCCAGGCCGGCGTCCCGCACCGAGATGGCGAGCCACCTCGCCACGCTGCCGTAACCCGGGCAGTGGTCCGTCATCGGCAGATCGTTATCCACCGTCTTGGGCAGGCCCATCACGAAGAGCTCGTACCCCTTCTCCCCTGCCATCTGGAAAACCCGGTTCGCGGTGTCCATCGAGTCGTTCCCGCCCGCGATGAAGAAGTAGCGGATGTCGTGTGCGCGGAGGACCTTGAGGATCCGGTCGTAATCCTCCTCCTTCAATTTGTGCCGGCTCGAACCGAGCGAGGAGGAGGGGGTCTGCCGGAGGAGTTCGATGGTTGCCGGGCTCTCCCGGTTGAGGTCGATCATGTTCTCGTTCAGAACCCCGAGGATGCCGTGGATGGAGCCGTACATCGACTTGATTTCCGGATGCATCTGCGCCTCCTGGATGGCTCCGCAGATGCTGCTGTTGATGACCGCCGTCGGTCCGCCCGACTGCGCGAAAATGGCATTCCCCTTTGCGCCCACTTTCGTCTCCTTACCGGATATAACGCGTCAGCGCGTCCATCTGGACGTCCCGGTTCGCCATCAGAAAATCGACAGCCTCCTCCTGGGAGATGCCGGCATGGACCACCCGGTTGACCGCCAGCGCTGTCGCAAGAGGATCGTCTTTGCCGGGAAAGAGGATATTCCGGCCGACCAGCGCCCCTCTCACGTTGGCGCCCGCCTTCAACCCATCGACGAATTCGCCGATCGTCCCGGTCGGATCGCCCTTGGATTCGCCGCCGAGCATGAGCAGGGGGAGGGTCGTTGATTTCACGACCCGGGAGTAGTTTTCGCAGAACGGAATCTTCAGCCAGAGATTGCGCGAGGAGTCGCCCATGGCGGAGGCCACGCCGATCGCCTTCATCATCTCGGCGGGCGTCTTCTGAACCTTGAACCCCTCGGGCGAAACATAGAGGATTTCCAGGAAGCAGGGAATCTCATGCCGATTCAGTTCGCTGATGATCTGCGCATTGTAGAGCATCGTTTTCGCGGAATCCGCGCTCGACAATTCCAGCCGGAACATCGTCTTGGCGGCATCCAGGCGGAGCAGCCGGATGCTCTCCACGGAAAAGCTGGTGAACGTATCGTCCATCTCGAACGACGTCCCCGAGAGTCCGCCCCGGTTCATCGAGCCGAGCATCACCTTCTCATCCAGGAAGGACGGCCCGCCGCCCTGCTTGACCAGATGGTTGACGATGAAAAGGTCCTCGATCACATCCGTCGTCGCCATGATCCCGTCCACGTCGGGATGGGTCACGACGCGGAGCACGCGGCCGAGGTACTCCTGCCGGTCGCACATGCCGATGGGATCACCGCCCGAGCGGGTCACCATCCGGCCCGGATGGTCCGCCGCGAGGATCGTGAGCTTTCCGTCCCGGGTCAGTTTCTTCCGTCTCTTCCTCGCCCCAGCCTCTTTGAGGATGACCTCGGGAGAGTTGACGCGCGTTTCGGTGATGGCGGCAAGAATGGCTTCCGGAAAGAACCGCTTCAGGTCGAAGCTGTAATTGCCCACCTCGTAATTTGCCATAAGATTCTTCCTTCCTCCTTTATAAGCTCCTTGAACCAATCTCACCTCACCAAGCCCGCGAGCCACATGGTGATGGGCGGATAGTATGTAATCAGGCCCAGGGCGATCATCATGGCCAGGAAAAAGGGCATCATCGCCTTCGTGCCGGCGTTCACGCTCACCTTGCCGATCGCACAGCCCACGAAGAGGACCGTTCCCACCGGCGGCGTCAGGAGCCCCATGCCCGCGTTGAAGATCAGCACGAGGCCGAACTGGATCGGGTCCATGCCGAGCTTCATGCACACGGGCAGGAGGATGGGCGTCAGGATGACGATCATCGGGGCCATATCCATCGGCCCGCCCAGGATGAGCAGGAGGATGTTGATCATCAGCAGGATAACCCAGGTCGTGTCGGAGATCGACAAAAAGCCCTGCGTGATGAGGTCCGGCAGGCGGAGGATCGTCATGACATAACCAAACGCGCCCGAGGCCCCGATCAGGAAAAAAACCATCAGAACGGTTCTGAAAGTCCGCACCAGAACGGGCCAGAGATGTTTGGGCTTGAGCTCACGGTAAACGAAGAAGCCGAGACAAAAGGAATAGACGACGGCCAGCGCCCCCGCTTCGGTGGCGGTGGCCACGCCGAAGATGATCGAGCCGAGGATAAGGACGGCCGGGGTCAGCGAGAGGAATCCGTGGAAGACGATCGCGGGAACCTGCCTGAGTGCGACCGGATCGCCCTTCGGATATTTGCGCTTGATGCTGATGATGACGCCGACGATCGAGAGGGTGGCGAGCAGCATGAAGCCCGGGATGATGCCGGCCATGAAGAGCTTGCTGACCGAGATGCCGCCGATTACGGTCGATGCCACGATCGAGTAGAGAACCAGGTTGTGGCTCGGGGGCACGACGACGCCCTGGATCGCCGAGGAGATCGTGACGCCGACCGCATACTCGGGCGAATAGCCTTTCTTGACCATGATCGGGATCATGACCGAGCCGATGGCCGAGGTATCGGCAACGGCGGAGCCGGAGAGGTTCCCGAAAAACATGCAGGCCACCGAGTTGACGATGGAAAGTCCGCCGGGAAGCCGGCCGACGAAGACATTGGCGAAGTCCACAATCCGGTTGGCGAGGCCGCCCGCCCCGAGCAATTGCCCCGTCAGGATGAAGAAGGGGATCGCCAGGAGGGAAAACAGGTTGATGCCTTGGAGCGTCTGCTGCGCAACCACCACGATAGGCATGCCGAGATACCAGAGCGTGGCGATGGAGGAGATGACCAGGACCAGGGCAACGGGGAACCTCAGCACCAGGAACACGCAGAATGTGACGCAGAGGATCCAGATGGCT
>JAJFTY010000017.1 GCA_021372695.1 Deltaproteobacteria bacterium | reverse complement strand
ACGGCGCCGCCGTAGATGATCGCCCTCACGCACTGATCGGCGGCCTTGTCGATGATTCCTCTCACTACTGCCATTGTCCTAACCTCCTTAGTGTTTCATCCAATCCGGCGTCTTGACTGTCCCCGGCGTCATCAGGAAGATGCGCTTCGTGTCCTCGAGCCGGGCGTTGGTGATGACGATGAGCCCGATCCGCTCGTTGCCGATCTTCTGGCTGATGGGGTCGAATTCCGCCTGTCGCATCGTCAGGACGTCGGAGATGAAGCAGACCAGCTCATCGCGCTGGTAGATGTAAATCCCGCAGCGCCAGGCATCGTTGCCCTTGTATTTGTTGCGGTTCTCAATCCTGATCTGCTTTTCCCGCATTTCATTGTCGAGCTTCGCCGCGTGCCTGATCTTGGCCATTTGTGAATTCACGTTCGGCGGGGGCGCCGGGTGCGTCATGCCGAGGCCAACCAGGGTTCGCGCCAGGCAGTGCCGGACGAAGGCCGTGGCCTTCTTTGCGTCGTGGCCGAAGCTGTACTTCTTTGCGTTCTTGATCGCGTCCTTGACCATTTCGAGGTCGTTGGCGGCGATCTCGTCGAGAGTGAGAGCATCGGCGAAGGTTTTCCTGTGTCCGTCCATCATTACCTCCACGACAGTCCATTGACGATGCGCCATATGGTGGTTGGGCTGACCCCAAACAACTGTCCGATGTCAGCATACTTGTCCTTCGTTTTTGCAAAATGGCCTTTAATCTGCGCTACCAATCCTTCAGTGAGTTTTGCCTTGCTTGAATTGCGAGTATTAATAACCTTTTTCACGAAACGGCAGTTGTCCGGCTCGTAGTCGCCGTCGTTGTTTATTCTGTCGATTTCAAGGCCCTGCTCATATCCATTCGCGAGAGCCCATGACATGAAAGATTCAAAATCGCTCCATTCTCCGCAAACCGAAATGCCGCGACCACCGTACCGATGATAATTAGAAACGTTCAGGTTTTCGCACCTCTGCCTCATGTGGTTCCAAGTGGCGTACAGCGCCGTCCCGCTCATGCCGTGTTTCCTTTCCGGTCCTTGCTGACAGCCACACGAATTCGCGTTTTTCCCTGCACACAATTTTCTTTCGATGACGGCGCCGCATGGATCGCACAAAAACAACCCATAACTGACATAATACTTTCCGGATTTGTGCAACCGCGCTCCCAGCTTCTCGATTAGTTTCACTCCAACCTCCTAAGCGTTGAACTGCCTGACGTCTTTCCCGGCCATGGGCTGCCCGTCCGGCCCGAGCTCCTGCGGCTTCTCCGGATTCGGGGGGCCCCCGGCAGGACCCGGCGCCTGGAGAAGCGCCACGATCTTCTCCGGCGCGACCCCGAGGGCCTGCGAGAGCCTCACGACTACTTCCTGAACCTTCTGCTGGACCTGGGTGGCGATCATGTCCTCCCGGCGAGGCACGATCTTCTCCGGGTCCATCTTGAGCGACTTCGCGTTTTCCCTGAGCAGCTCCGAGCGGCCGTCGATGCCGATGATCTGCATGTCGATGGGGTTGGCCGTCGAATCCAGGAATTCCTTGCGGCGAATCTGAAGCTGCTCCTGCTGGATGAGGTACTCAGAGGCCCGGGCCTTGATCCGGCAATCGCCCCTGGCCTTGTCCGGCTGGGTCAGCATGATGGTGAGCCAGTGCTCCTCGACGGAAGGAGCGATGACGCCCTTGTCGATGTTCGAAGCCGCATTTCTCAGCCCCTTGGCCGCGGCGTTCATCAGCATGGAGAGGCCGGAGGCCGTAGCCCCTGCCCCGCCGACCTTCTCGTTGCCGTAGATGTAGGCCGGAATCCCTGTGACCTCGGAGCCCTGCTGGAAGAAATAGTCGTAGATTTTCAGAAGTTTATCGACAATGAGCTCCGGCTGGAAGAAGTCCATGGGCTTCTGCGAGGCCGATTTGATCTTCTCCGACGAGAATTCCCAAATCTTCCAGGGGTAGATGTTCGTCCGGTCGCACTCGGCGGGAATCAGGTCTACGAGCTGCCAAACCTGGGGGCCCGATGCCACGGCCGCGTTGTTGCAGATCGCCCGGGCTGCGGAGTTGCAGATATTCTGCACGTCCCGCATGACCTCGGGGGGCCCCTTGCCCCACACCGAGCCGTTCTTGTGGCGGAAAGAGGCCGAGTAGATGTTGCGCCGGCCGAGGGGGTGAGGGTTCAGGCGGGCCCCGAAGACGTAGGAGCCGACCAAGTGCGCGATGACGGGATATTCCCGGTAGGGATCCGGCACGTCCGCGGCCTCCATCCCCCATTCCCGGAGCATAAACCCCTGGACGGAGCCGAAAAACTTGATGCCGTCGATGTGCCCCTCGGGGTCCTGCATCTCGTTGGGCCGGTCGTGCAGGTCGGCGATCTCCGTGTCGTAGGCCACCCACTCCCGGTATCCGTTGGCATACTGCTTGAGGATCTGATCGATGGCGTCGCTGTCATATCCCTCGACGCCGCGCAGGGCCTCGAGGTCCCGGCGGGTGTAGCGCTTCCGGATGCACAGATCCCCGTCCTGAATCGTCCGGGCGCCGGCAGAGGGGTAGACGTCAAAGAAGTCGATGCGGTCGTACTCCTTGACGACCTTCTCCGTAACCGTGATGCGCGACATCATTGAGCCTTGGATGGGCTCCCAGGCGAGAACGGAACGCCGGCGATAGATCGGACCCTCTATGAAGGCGGTGGGGTATGTGGCGAAATCCTCAATGAATTCCGACAGGGCTTCATACCATTTGCCCTCGACGAGTTCGT
>JAJFTY010000016.1 GCA_021372695.1 Deltaproteobacteria bacterium | reverse complement strand
CCCGGTGGCGTTCGGGAACATCTTCCTGCCCATCCTGATCGGGGCGCAGGACGTTGCCTTTCCCAGGATCAACCGGCTCTCGTGGTGGCTCTATGTGACCGGGGCGTTTGTCCTGCTGCTCTCGCTCTTCATCCACGGCCGGCCCCCGGACACGGGCTGGACCTTTTACGCTCCGTACAGTATCCAGACCCCGGCCAACGTCTCGACGGCCGTCCTGGGGGTCTTTATCCTGGGATTCTCCTCGATACTCACGGGTCTGAACTTCGTCACGACCATCCACCGGATGCGGGCGCCGGGGATGCGGTGGTTCCGGATGCCGGCCTTCCCGTGGACTCTCTACGCCACGGGCTGGGTGCAGATGCTGGCCACGCCCGTGCTCGCGATCACGCTTCTCTTCATCGTCATGGGGCGCTACTTCGGGATGGGATTCTTCGACCCGTCCAAGGGGGGGGATCCGATTCTCTATGAGCACCTCTTCTGGATGTATTCCCATCCGGCTGTCTACATCATGGTATTGCCGGCCATGGGGATCATCAGCGAGATCGTCCCCGTCTTTTCCCGGCGGGCGCTTTTCGGCTACACCGCGGTCTGCCTGTCGGCCATGGGTATCGCCATCGTCGGCTACGCCGTCTGGGGACATCACATGTTCACGAGCGGGATGAGCGACACGGCCCGGGTGATCTTCTCCTTCGTCTCCTTTCTGGTGGCCGTGCCGAGCGGCGTGAAGATCTTCAACTGGGTGGCCACCCTCTACAAGGGGGCGATCTCGGTGGATGCCCCGCTCCTCTTCGCCCTCTCCTTCATCTTTCTCTTCTCGATCGGCGGCCTTACGGGGTTGATCATCGGGGCCCTTGCGACGAACCTGCACCTCCACGGGACCTATTTCATCGTCGGCCACTTCCACTACGTGATGTTCGGCGGGGCCGGGTTTTCGATCCTGGCGGGTCTCCACTACTGGTTTCCCAAGATCACCGGCCGGATGTACCGCGAGAGGGTGGCGAAGATCGGTTGGTTGAGCCTTTTCGTCGGCTTCAACATTCTCTACTTCAGCATGTTCGTGCTCGGGTTTCAGGGCATGCCCCGGCGTTACTTCGATTACCCGGCGCAGTACCACACGAACCACGTGATCTCCACGCTCGGTTCCTGGTTTCTGGCCGCCGGACTTGCCGTCATCTTCGCCAATCTGATCCGGTCGGCGTTCCGGGGCGAGAAGGCGTCCATGAACCCCTGGGGCGGAAAGACGCTGGAATGGACGATTCCCTCCCCACCCCGGCGGGAGAATTTTGCGAAAATACCGTCGATCACCCGGGGGGCCTATGCCGCGTACGAAGAAGAAGCCGTGAGGCGGGAACCGTGAGCACCGAAACAGGACAGATCGACCGTACAGGAAAAACGATCGGCATGTGGTTTTTCCTTTTCACGGAGATTCTCTTTTTTGGCGGGATGTTCCTCCTCTATGCGATCTACCGCTACAAATACGAGCCGGGTTTTCACAAGGCCGCCACAGAGGAGAACCTCATTCTGGGGACGATCAACACGGTCATTCTGCTGACGAGCAGCTACACGATCGCGCTTGCGATCGCCGCAGTGAAAAGGGGGGAGAGGTTGCGCTCTTCCTTGCTCCAGTTCGTGACGATCGTGATGGGGATTGCCTTCCTCGCCATCAAGGCCGTCGAGTGGAACACCAAGATTGCCCTCGGGATCTATCCCGATTCTCCACTCCTGCTGGCGCGCGGCAAAGGGGAGATTCTCTATTTCGGGCTCTACTACATGATGACCGGCCTCCATGGTCTGCACGTCCTGGTGGGCTGCGTCGTCATCGCCTTCATGCTCCATTGGACGTGGGCCGGGCGCATCGCGCCGGGGAACGATGCCCGCCTGGAAAACACCGGCCTCTACTGGCACTTTGTCGATATCGTCTGGATCTATCTCTTCCCCCTCTTTTACCTGGTTACCTGAGGGGATGGCATGAACGGAAAAACCTCCGAGGGACACACCTCCGCCGGAACCTACGCGGCCGTATGGCTGGCCCTGCTGGCGCTTCTCGCGGCCACGGTCGCCATTTCGAGGTTGCAGATTCTGGCCCGCTTCAGTGTGCTGGGTTCGCTCGCGATCGCGTCCATCAAGGCGGCACTCGTCCTTGCGTTCTTCATGCACCTGAGGTACGAGGGGGCGCTCCTGAAGGGGGTCCTGACGGTCACCGTCTTCGCCCTGACGATGCTGATCGGGCTGACCTTTGTCGATGTCTGGTATCGGTGAGGAAGATGGTTCTCGGGCCCTCCAATACGACCGGAAAGGTGGATGATGCCTTCATCTTCATCGTGGTCTGTTGCGTGCTCCTCCTGGCCGTCGTGACGATCTGCATGGTTTTCTTTCTGGTCCGTTACAACCGCAGGCGGCACCCCCGGCCGGAGCACGTCCGGGAGAATGTGATGCTGGAGGTTGTCTGGACGGTCATTCCCCTGATTCTGGTCTTTTTCATGTTCTATTTCGGATGGGTGGATTTCGCATACATCCGCAACCCGCCGAAGGAGGCAATGACCGTCCAGGTCACGGCACGCCAGTGGTCCTGGCTCTTCTCCTATGAAAACGGAAAGAGGAGCGACGCGCTCTACGTCCCCGTGGGAAGGCCGGTGAAGCTTCTGATGACTTCGGTCGACGTCCTCCACTGCCTTTTCATTCCCGCCTACCGGATCAAGGAAGATTGCGTTCCCGGGATGACGACCCACCTCTGGTTCACGGCGAACGAGGCCGGCACATACGACATCTTCTGCACCGAATACTGCGGCCTCGGCCATTCCCACATGCGGACGCGTCTGGTTGCCATGAGTCCCGTTGCGTTTAAGGGGTGGTTGGAGGCCGTGCCGGCGCAAACGGCGGCCGGAATGGGGCAGACCCTCCTCCAGTCCAAGGGATGCCTGGGATGCCACTCCCTAGACGGGACGGCGAAGGTGGGACCGACTTTCAAGGCGCTGCTGGGAAAGAAAGAGACGGTGATCATCGCGGGCAAAGAGACGGCGACCGCGGTTGACGGCGCCTTCATTCGGGAACATATCGTTCAGCCTCGGTCGGCGCTCGTCAAAGGCTATCCGCCCGTGATGCCGGCGATCCCGATGACGGAGCAGGAACTCGCCGCTATCGTGGCCTATCTGGAGACGGTCAAATGAGGTCGATCGAAACGGTCCGTTCCCATCTCGGTCTCTGCAAGGCGACGCTCTCAATGTTTGCCGCACTCTCCGCCGCGACAGGTTTTCTGCTGGCTGGCGTTTCCAAAGGAACGGTGCTTCCGGCCCTGATCTTCGGCGTTTTTCTCATGGCCTGCGGTGCTTCCGCCCTGAATCAGTACCAGGAGCGAAAGACCGATTCCGGGATGCCCAGGACCGCCGGAAGACCGATACCCGCGGGCAAAATAGAGCCCAGGGCCGCCCTCCGTTTTTCCTGGGCTCTGATCGGCTCGGGTGCCGTGATGCTGCTCTTCTCCTTTGGATGGAGGGCGCCCATGCTCGGTCTGGCCTGCGTGCTCTGGTATAACGGCATTTACACGCGGCTGAAGGCGCATCATGCCTTCGCGGCGATTCCCGGCGCCCTGGTCGGCGCCATCCCTCCGGCGATCGGCTGGACAGCGGGGGGCGGATCCCTCTCAGACTTCCGGCTCGCCGCCATCTGCTTCTTCTTCTTTATGTGGCAGGTCCACCATTTTCTGATCCATCAGAAGGCCTTCGGAAGCGAATATCAGGCGATCCATTTTCCTTCGTTGACGGCGGTATTCACCCCGCCGCAACTCGAACGCCTGACGCTTCAGTGGCTCCTTGGCGCGGCCGCCAGTCTGCAACTGGTCATCCTCTACGGTCTGATCCGTTCATCCCTCGTTCAGCTATTGGTCCTGGCCGCCTCACTCGGTTTTGCAGCGTGCGAAATCGCCTTCATCCGGCGAGAGGGTTCCGGCGATCCGGGCATCTTCATGAGCACGAACTACTTCATGCTAACGGTTATCCTTCTCATCCTTGCAGACAGGCTGCCGTGCTTTGCGGGCTGGGCCGGCTGAAAGACGGAGGACGGAGGCGTCCGGCTACAGAAGGATATTGAGACCGAGATACAGTTGCAGCAGGTATGCGCACAGGATGGTCACTCCCAGCAGGAAGTGGGGGGTGCGCCAGGGTGAATCGGGAGCGCCGATCCTCCGGGAGACGCGGAAGGTGGCAAAAAGGAGGATGACGATCATGAGCCCAACCCCGTGATGGATGCGAAATTCGAAGAGATGACCCTTGTCGAGATAGATCAATATCACGCCGGCAACGTACCCCAGGATCCCCAACAGCACCAGCAGAGGACCGCTCCGCCTGTGGCGCCCGACAGCCCGCAACTCCTCGCCGCCCTCCCTCCGGGCTTTTCGGATCTTCAGCCCAAGCGATCCCTGATAGAGAAGGGCGAGGGCGATCAGGGTGTTGTAGGTGCCGTGCAGGATCTTCAGGAGGTCCAACCACTCCCGGGCAATCGTCACTCGCGCACCTCCAGCGTGCCGGTCATCCCCTTCTCCTTATGGCTCTCGAAGAAAAGGAGTTTCTTGTCACAGTCGAAGGTGTACTTCCCGGCCTTCGTCGGGGTGAACTTGATGATGTCGGGTGTTTCGTGCAACTCCTGCCGGAAGTCGATCCCCGCATCGGGAGCCGCAAGGACGATGTCATGGGGGATCATTCCCGGCTCTTTCCGGATCTTCAGCTCCACCGGCACATTCACCTTCACGATGATGGTGTTGGGGTCGAAGAAATAGGACCCTGCGAGAACCTCCACCCGTTGGACACCGTCAGGATCGGTCTTCGCCGTGAACTCCTTTTTCTCGGCCGCCGCCACGTTCACGCAGAACAGAATGGCCATCGCACAGGCCGCCACTGCATATCTGAATGATCTCATCGTCGCCTCCCTTGAAAATAGTTCCATGACCCGTTGCGCTTTTGCGAGCCCCTTCAAGCGTCAGAGGGGATGCTGAACGACCATAAAAATACTAATACGCATACGGATGGCAAGCAATGAGGATTGAATGGATGTATTATGGCAGGTAAAAACTGCCCGCTCCCGGCAGATGGATGGCCAGGCCCGTTCATGTGCACCGTTCTCCAGTTGGGGTACAACCGTCCGGGAAAAGATCGGGGCCCCTGTTTCAGGGGCCCCGCAGGAGGATCGAAGCAGAATAGATCCTGAGGAGGCTCTGCCCCGGCCCGGTGCGTGAGAACCGGCTGACTAGAATTTCAACTGGAAGCCGACCTGGTACTTGTCAAAACCGTTTCCTGCCGCGCCGGAATCATAATTCCGGCGTTCGAAGGCGACAAACGGCATGAACTCGGGGGCCACGTCGTAGGAGAGGCCGGCAACGTAGGTCTTGTAACCGCGATCGGCCGCGTCCGTATTCGGGTCATAGTAGTAGTACTTTCCGAAGACTCTGAGCTTCTCCAGCATGGGAATGCGCAGGAACGCATCCACCAGGTACCCGTCGCGCTTGTTCTGCTCGGTGGATGTGGATGTGCCTTTGCCCCAGTAGTACTGTCCCATGACGGTAAAGTATTCATGCTGGAAGGAAGCCTGCACGATATTGGCCTCGAAATCCGGATAATCCGTGACCGCGCCGGCCCCCGGGGCGAAGTTGGAGTTGCTCTTGCCGTACGTCCCAACATAGGCAAACTGCAATCCCCGGAGAATGTTCATCATCGGCAGGGGACGGACATAGACCAGTCCGGTCACCACCTTGTTGCCGTTGACTTCGGTATTGGTGTACCCGGGTCCGTTGAATATCCCGACATGATATCCGCCCCACTTGCCGGCATAAGGCTTGGCGGCGAATTTCAGATAACTCTCATCGAGATAGCCGCCGATGGGGCCCTGGATGGAGACGCCCAGGTCCGACGTGCTCTGGACGCCCTGGCCGTCCCAGAAGTTGTTGTCCTGCACCCTGTAGGGCCAGATGGCGGAATCATAGGCGTCCGAGGGGGTAGGGATCAGGCCGACCTGCGTCGTGGTGCCGAAGAGGTTGATGTTGGCATAGACATACTTCAGACGCAGTTCGAGGCCGTTTGCCCGGTCGGCAGGGTCGGGGGAATTGAAGAAATCCGTGGTGATATTCATCCCCAGCCAGTCATTGACGTCCTTGGTCAGGGTCAGATAGGCCCGGTTCAGCCGGAATTGGTTGTTGGAGCCGACATTGTCGGTCCGGGTGTTGTTCCACTCCCCATAGATCGTGGTACCGAATTTGAATCCCTTCAATGCCGGCGGCAGGAACTCACCCTTCTTGGCTTCGGCCTTCATCTCCTCCTTCATCGCGGCGCGTTC
Organism: Deltaproteobacteria bacterium; assembly: GCA_021372695.1. Next base: position 13,780 of record JAJFTY010000016.1, on the reverse strand, counting down.
CTTCTGGGTATTGGTATTCAATTCGGTCATCAGTGAATCCGCTTCTTGCTGGGTCAGAATGTTCTTGCTTTTGAGCAGGTCGATCAGCTTGGCCACGTCCGCCTCAGCCGCATGGAGGGGAATGCAACTGCCGAAGACCCACACACAGCCCAGCACCGCCGCAAAAAAAACTTTGATATTCTGAATCATATACGCTCCTTTCTGATCCCTTGGCGGGACCTTGGTCATCTCCGGTCGTATTGCCTCGCTCGTCGCACCACGGCGTCAGTATCACGGCAGCCGTATCCTCAGAGGAGGATCTTCGCGGAAACCTTTGCAGAGCCCCCCGCCGGAGGAGGCACGGGGAGCTCTGCGCCGGCCCGACTTCCGGCGAGGTCGGCAGCCGGAAGCGGTAGATTGCGATATGACCGCGGGGTCACGAATCATCTTCCTGAAGGCAATGCCGTTCATCGGATTACTCCCCGGCAAGCCGGGCCTCAGCGAGATGTTGTGGGCCCCGGCTCCACCATCCGCCTCCCAGCGACTGGAATAGTGCGGCGGTATCTGAAAAACGGGCGGCCTGCGCCTGGACGGTGTTCAGAAGCGCCTCCTGATACTGCCTCTGCCCATTGAGCAGAGAGAGGAAGTTCACCGCGCCGCGCTCAAACTGCTTCCGGGTCAGGTCGAGCGATTCGGCGGCGATGGCTTCACTCTCCGTCTGGGCCTTCAGGCCCCGGGCATCGGCTTCCAGCGCCCGAAGCACGTCGGCGACATTCTGGAAAGAGGTCAGAAGCGTTTGACGGTACTCTGCCATGGCCTGATCGTACAAGGCCACGGCCGCACGCTTCTGTGCCGACAACGTCCCCCCCCGGAAGAGGGGCTGAAGCAAACCGGCGCCCAAATTCCAGATCGTGGAGGGCCCATTGAAGAGGCTGCCGGGAGTATCGGACATCGAACCGAAACTGCCGGTGAGGGTCACCTGGGGGTAGAGATGCGCCGTCGCAACGCCCACCCGGGCGCTTGCGGCATGGAGAAGCGCCTCCGCCGCCCGGATGTCGGGCCGCTGTCTTGCAAGCGAAGAGGGGAGGCTGAGCGGTAGTTCTTCCGGAAGGTGCATCTCCGCGAGATGGAATTCGGGGAGAGCGGCTTCGGCCGGCAATTTGCCGGTCAGCACCGCCAATTGATGACGGGTTTGTTCCAGGTCCCTTTCCAGGGGCGGTAGAGAAGCGAGTGTCTGGGCCAGTTGAGCCCGCTGGGCGAGCAGATCAGAGGCCGGGACATGACCGAGTTCGAGGCGTCGTTCGACCAGTCGGAGCGCTTGCTCCTGAAGAGCGATGATCTCTTGCGTTGCGCGGATCTTCGACCGCAGGGACGCCTCCCGCACCGCATTGACGACAATCGTGGACGAGAGGGTCAGATGGGCGCCCTCCAGCTGAAATTGCTGAAATTCGATCTGGGCGTCGAGCGCTTCCAGCTGGCGCCGCGTGGCGCCGAAGAGGTCGAAGGTGTAGGAGACATTCACTGAGGCGCCCATGAGGGTGAACGGATCGATTTGCGCGCCCGATTGCCCGAACTCGACGCCCGCGATCTTCTGACGGCTGTAGGACAGGTTCGCATCCGCGTTCGGGAGGAGCGCTCCGAATTGAGCACGGCGGTTCTCCTGCGCCTCCACGATTCTCGCCCGTGCCAGTGCAAGGGTGGGGCTCTCGTCGATGGCCTGACGGATCAGGCGGTCAAGAGGATCGCACCGAAACAGGGTCCACCACGCTTCGGGGATCTCCTTTCCCGAAACGAACCGCTGTGAAACGCCGCCCACTCCCGCTGCTTCGACCGTCTGTCCCGGCAGCGCCGTGGCCGTGTACGAGCCCATTACCGGGGGCTGCGGTGGGCGGAAGTCGGGACCGACGGTCGTGCAACCCGCGAGCGTGAGGGCCGCCATCAGCGCTACAGCGGTGCCGGAGACCTGACCGCGACAGCCCCCGACCCTCTCCTGCCGGTACCTGTTTTCAGACGGCTTTGCCGATTTCATGTCGATTCCGCAACAATGGGCATCCGAACCCGAGCGTCGGAATCCCGTTCCGGCATCCTATCCCTGGATAACCGGACGGGGATCCGCGTATCCTCTTCGCGCGCCAACTCTCTCTTCGTACCTTACAATTAAGGGACAAACGCGGGGGCGCGCAACGGTCGAACATAGATAGCTTGTTGGTAGGCTAAACCTCATAAGCCTTCAAATCTAAGCTGCAATGGGCCAACGTTCCTTTCAGGCATCCGGACCGGTACGGACTTTTCCAGGTCAGAACGCTGGCACCGGCGGATGCCTTCTCAACACCACTTCTGCCGGGGGAGGTCTTTCCGGACGGAAGCGAGAACGCCATCGGCAAGAGACGGGCGCTTGCGGATGGATCGAGAATGGTAGTAAATGGCTACCATTAGACCGCTATTGAATCCTCATTGCTTCGCCTCGGTCCGCATAATAGAAAAAGGCATCATGAAATTGAAACCACCGGGGCGGCTCCGGACCGGGAGAGGTTCCGGAAGCATCATCGGAAGGAGGAAACCCGAAATGGATCAGAATGTAACTGAACAGGGATGGCAGCAGCTGCAGGCCAATATCGAGAGGTTTCTCGGACAGTCGCTTCAGAGCGACGGCCGCGGAATCGAATACAAGCCGCGGTTCATCAAATCGTCGCCGGAACCGGTTGCGGATTACGCGCAACAGGATGAGGTCGTTCATCATTTTCGGAGATAGTCTCCGCCACCGTGGGAAAACTCTAAGGAGGGTGAAATGGGCCGCACAGAGGGTCAACCGTCTCATCGGTTCGCAGGAATCATTTGCCGCTGCTGGATTATTCTGTTTCTGTGCCTTTGCACGTCTTTGACGTTCGCATCCGCCGCGCCACCGGCGATTAAACCGCAGTCCTTCGATCTGAGCACGGCCATCATTCAGGTGGCCAAACAGAATATCCCCAGTGTGGTTCACATCGAAGTGACGGAAAGCCAGGAGGTGGCCAATCCGATGCTCCCCTTCGCCAACGATCCGCTTTTCCGGCGATTTTTCAACGTCCCCCAGATGCCGAAGAAATTTAAACGGGAAATGAAGGGACTGGGAACGGGAATCATCATCGACGCCGAGGGGCACATCCTGACCAACCACCATGTCGCCGGCGGGGCGAACAAGATCGAAGTGCTCCTCTCCGACGGACGGCGATATCCGGCAAAGCTCATTGGAACAGACCCCAAGACGGATCTCGCGGTGATCCGGATCGCCGCAAAAGGGGCGCTTCCCTACGCCACCTTCGGAAATTCCGACTTGGTCGAGGTGGGAGAGTGGGTGGTGGCCATCGGTCACCCGCGTGGACTGGATCAGACCGTCACACAGGGGATCATCAGCGCCAAGCACCGGGAGGGGATCTCGGATCCCGGCAGTTATCAGGATTTTCTCCAGACCGATGCCGCCATCAATCCGGGAAACAGTGGCGGGCCTCTTCTGAACCTGAAAGGCGAGGTGATCGGGGTCAATGCCGTGATCGTTTCCGAATCCGGCGGATTCGAAGGAATCGGTTTCACCATTCCCAGCAACATGGCGCTTTACGTCTCCAAGGCACTGATCGCGCACGGAAAGGTGGACCGGGGCTGGATGGGGATCAGCATCCAGGACCTGACTCCGGAACTAGCCAAGACGGCAGGTTCTCCGGAGACCCTGCGGGGCGCATTCATCGCCGACGTGGTCAAGGGCGGTCCGGCCGATAAGGCGGGGCTGAGGAAGAACGATATTGTGATCTCTTATGGAGGCAAGGAGATCCGGGATTCGAGTTCCTTCCGCAACGCCGTGGCTGCGACCCCGATCGGCCAGGACGCAAAAGTCGGCATCATCAGAAACGGGAAAATGGCGGAGGTCGTTGTCAGGATCGCGAATCTGGAAATGGCTACGAAACTCCTGGCGGTCACCGTCAGGGAGCGGCTGGGCGTCGAGGTACGGGCCATCAGCCCAGCGGAGGTCAAAAAGTACGGCCTGGACAATAAAGGCGGCGTGGTGATCACTCGAGTGGACCCCAAAGGGGCACTGGGTGAGGCGGGGTTCGAAGTGGATGACGTCATCCTGGGAATCGAAAGCCAGCCCATTGAAAGCCTGGATGAGTTCATCAGCATGGCGAGCACATTGCAGCCGAAGCAGAAGATCACCCTGCTGGCCATCGATCACCGTACGGGGAACGTGGGCAATGCCGAAGTCGTTGTGCAGTAGCAGGGGCGGTATCCGGAAATGAATCCAAAGCCCGTCTCTGAACGGCCATCCATCGTCCAGAGAGGTGTTGGGCGGAAGGAGAATATGGCAACATGAAAAGAATCATTTTATCTGCAATGGGGGTTCTCTCCGTGTTCTTCATCGGCTGGAGCGATCTCCTCACGGCCCAGGATAAATACGATTTGAAGGCCCCTAACGGTATCTCTTTTTCCGAGGTCAGGGGGTACGAAAACTGGCCGTTCATCGCGCCAAGCTACCGGACCGACAACGATGAACTGCGGGTCATTCTCGGCAATGCCCGAATGATTGACTCATACAAGGTGGGCGTTCCCGGCAACGGGAAACCCTTCGCCGAAGGATCGACCATCGTGAAGATCGGGTGGTCCGAGAGAAAAAGCCCGGTTTTTCCGGCCGCCCACGAACCGGACGTTCTCAAGAGAGTCGAGTTCATCATGAAAGACACGGCGAGGTTTCCCGCCACGAGCGGCTGGGGATATGCACGTTTCGTCTATGATGCGAAGACGGGAGCCTATACGCCCTACGGGAAGGATGAGTCCTTTGCCCGCGAATGCTACCAGTGCCATACCCTCGTCAAGGGTAAGGATTTCATATTTACCGGCTATCCCCAGAGGTAGTGCGGCACGTCGATAGCCGGCTAGGGCTTGGTTGTCGCCTGATGTGCAGACGGAATCGGGTCGCATATCGATTCGTGCACTATGAAACCGAGGCATCAGGGTTGGAGCGTCCTGAAAGGTGGGAACAATCACGGAATATCTGCCGATCGGTTTGTTCGCGATTGCGGCGCTCGGGGGGGTAACTCTGGCTGTCATGAAGTTCATGGGGAAGCAACTGCCCATCCCGCTGGCAATCCTTCACGGGATCTTTGCCGCGGCCGGAATCGTCACGTTGGCGTTGAACCTCGTTCAGACCCGGACCAACACCGCGATGAACGTCTCTATGCTGTTGTTCATCCTCGCAGCTGCCGGCGGTTTTATGCTCTTTTCGCAGGACCTGATGAAGAAGAGGCAGCCCGGCCTTCTGATTGGAGCCCACGGACTGACGGCGGTCGTTTCGTTCGTACTACTCCTGGCGTCCGTGTTGCGATAAACCGGTCCATCGGGAGGGGGCGGAAGGACCGCTCCAAGGAGATCGGCGACGATCGTGAGAGGTGTCAAGCCATGCCGTTAACGATGATATTGGCCAACCCGGCAGAAAAACAGCGGAGCGCGACCGCGATATGGATTCAGGCCGTTCGTCTCCATTATGTGCCGACCAGCATCTTTCCAGCAATCCTGGGAAGCGTGATTGCATGGGCGACATTCCGTGAGTTCAATCTGGGGTACTTCATCCTCGTCATGATCGGTGTCACGCTTCACCATATGGGCCTGAATATTGTCGACGATGTCTTCGATTATCTTCATTCCGTCGATATTGCCCCGGATGAGGAGAGGAATCCCTATACGGGAGGAAGCGGGGTGCTCACCGGCGGGCTTCTTTCCGTCGGTCAAGTTCTTTCCGCATCGCTATTCTGCTATCTCGTCGGGATCATGATCACCGCTTACCTGACGGTGATGATCGGCTGGCCCATCCTGATCTTCGCGGCCGTCGGCATCTTTTCATCGGTTTTTTACACCATGCCCCCCATACGGTACGGTTACCGGGGATTCGGCGAATTGAGCCTCCTGATCAACTTCGGCCCCGTGCTCTGCCTGGGCTCATTCTTCGTGCAGACGGGCTCGATCGGCTGGGAACCCGTCATCATATCCCTTGTCCCCGGGTTTCTCATGTGGTCCATGATCGTGATCAACGAGGTCCCCGACTACGCAGAGGACCTGGCAGCGGGGAAACTGAACCTCGTTGCGCGTCTCGGAAGGAAGTCCGGCATTCTGTTGTACGCGGCGGGGCTCGCCTGCGCCTATGCGACTATTCTGCTGTCGGTCGTTTTCGGAGTGACGCCGTTCACGGTTCTTCTCGGGCTTCTCACGCTCCCCCTGGCGTGCCATTCACTGCGGCTGCTGAACCAAAATTACATGGACCGGCTGAAAATGGCTCCTGCCAACCTTGCGACGATCAAGGTCCATGCTTTGACGCTGGTCGGCTTGATTGTTGGATATATTGCGGAAGGGATCCTCTCGTAGAAGGGTCTCCCCCTTGGCTTCGACTTTTGGATGATCCGGATTGACATTTGCCTGTCCCATGAGTACCTAAGAAACCCCGCGGTTATATCGCTTTCGCCTTTCGACGGGACGATGGCACGGCCGCAAGGACGGAAGGAGAGCTCTGATGAGGAAAGAGATAAAATGGACGATGATCGCGGTTGTCTTCGCTGCCGCCCTGCTGCTGAACGCGGTTACGTTCGGAGCCGGATCCGTGACGGCTCTCGGCACTTCTGCGCAAGATGCTCCGGCGGACTGCAAGAATCATATTCCCGCCATTGAACTTCCCCTACCGGGAAGTGAAGCGGAGAGGAGCTATCTCGGGCTTTCCGGGACCGGAAATTTCAGGATCGGAGAGGTGAAATCGCAGGTTTTGCTCGTTGAGATTTTCAGTTTCTATTGCCCTCACTGTCAACAGTCCGCGTCGCAAGTAAATGATCTATATGATGAAATACAGAAACGTGGCGATTTGAACGGAAAGATCAAAATGATCGGGATCGGAGCGAAGAACAGTGCTTTTGAGGTTGACTCCTATCGCGAGCGGTATCGTGTGCCTTTTCCCCTTTTCCCCGACAAATATCTGGAATTGACAGAGAAACTCTGCGTCAGGGGAACACCCACGTTCATCGGGTTCAAGGTCGACGGAAAGGGCCTTCAGGAAAGTTTCTATTACGGAGAAGGGGGTTTTCAGGATATACAGAAATTTCTCTCGGAGATCGTCCAATCGTCCGGGTTAAAGTAGGGGGAACCAATGAACGAATTGAAAAAGCTGGCGAGGCTCGTATTGGGGGTGTGGATTGCATTGATCATCGCGGCTGCCGTTCCGGCCTACGGTCAGGCACCCGGATTCAGCGACAATATCTATCAGGTGGGTAAACTGAAACCAAGGGACAGTGTGGCGACGCTGAAGGTAGGGGATGCTGCGCCCGATTTTACCCTTCCGGCGGTCGAGGGGGGAAACATATCCCTCAGCCAGTACAGGGGCAAGAAAAACGTCGTCATCTCCTTCGTTCCTGCCGCCTGGACGCCCGTATGTTCTGACCAGTGGCCAGGCTACAACATCGCCAGGAGCCTTTTCGATAAGCACGACGCGATCCTTCTCGGCATTACGGTGGACAATATTCCCACCCTCTACGCGTGGACGAGGCAGATGGTGAATCCAGGCGATAAACTGTGGTTTCCAGTTCTCTCGGACTTTTATCCTCACGGCGCGGTAGCCTCTCGATATGGGGTCCTGCGTTCCGAGGGAACGACCGAAAGGGCCATTTTTGTCATCAACAAGAAAGGAACCATCACCTACATCGATGTCCACGATATCAATCAGAGGCCTTTCCTGGACGATCTGGCAAAGGCCCTCGACGAAACGGACAAGCCATAGGTGTCGGCCTGACGGTTTCAGGAGGTTCATGAATGGCTGAAAGGATTCGGTCTCTCATCGAGGTGAGACCAGGGCCGGTGAATTCGGTCCCCGAGGGCACAGAGGGCATATTCGCGGCTGGAGAGACCGGCGGACGCGCAGCACGCGCCGCTCGGCTCTTTCCCGCGGATGGCCGGCGGGTGAACCCGCTTTCAATTACGGCCAGTGCCGATGATTTCTTTTCACCGCCGCCCGGGGCAAGCGTATGGAGGGCCAACGCGAAGAAGGGGGCCGCCCGCCTGATGATCCTCGTGGCGGGCCTGTTGCCGGTTTTCGCCGGGCAGCTGGCCGACTTTCCGAGTCCGGCCGTACTGTGTGCAGACTCCTATCCGCCGGTACGGCAGGAACTCAAATTGGCCGCTACGGGGTCGCCCGCCCGTGCGGCGGATAAACCTTCCGAAAGCAACGCCCCGGATTTCACCCTGACCTCCCTGGACGGTTCGCGCGTGACCTTGAGCAGTTACAGAGGAAAGAAGGGGGTCGTGCTGGTTTTCTTCGCAACCTGGTGCGTCAACTGCATGAGAGAAGTGCCGGAAATCAAAAAATTTGCCCTGGTCGCCCAAAAGGCAGACATCGAGGTCCTGGCCGTCAACTTCAAGCAACGCAAGAATATCGTGGAGAAGTTCCACAAAGCCCAGGAGATCAATTACCGGGTCCTCCTGGACGAGGACGGAGCGGTCACGGTCGACAAATACGGCATCAAGGGACTGCCGCATATCGTCGGCGTCAATTTGAAAGGGGAGACGATTTATCGCGGAGAGGATCTGCCTGCCAACAGAACGGAATTCATCGAGAAACTGATTCAGGGTCCCTAGCACAGACAGGAATTCTGGCGACCCGACCTGAGGCCGTGCAAGGGGTTACGTTGGGCGGCCGGATCGGGATATCAAAAAAACCCCCCGGTTCGCAAACCGGGGGTTTTTCGTTGACACCGCTCAGGGCCGAAATCAGTTTCCGAACACGGTGCTTCCGTAAATGTCCTTGTAGATATCATCCTGCATGTTCACGCTCCAGACTTTCTGCCACTGGTTGCGCATGTTCATCGTATAGATGTCGCTCGCCTTGATGGCCTTCGTCTTCGCGTTGATGGTTCCGTCGATCTTGACCTGCTCATTGATGTGCCGCGCCATGATCCCGCGGTCGACGTTGGGGACGAAATAGTACTCGCCCTTGGATGCGTCCACGAGGAGCACAAACACGTTTTCCGCCGCAATCACCGGGTCCTCCATCCCCACGGGGCATACTTTGCCCTGCGTCACGCAAGCCAGACCCTGAACAGATCCCGTGAGGGAAGCCGCGGTCGCCACCATGGGCGCCACCATGAAAACCATGCCGATAATGATCGGTAACCAAAATTTCTTCATATTCTCTCTCCTCCGTTTTGTTTTTTTTGTGGTTTAATGTTCTATCCCCATTTCAAATGCAATTTCCAAATCGATCCGGCCGACACCTCCTTTCTTTTCTTCGTTCAAAACCCATGAACCTTCGAAACGGGTCGCGCCACGGCACCGATTTTGAGATCGCTCGTGCGCGATGGCCTCCGTCTGTGGAACGGGAGCGATCTTTCCGGAAAGTGATTAAAGAACCGATCGTCCGCCCTGTGGAATTTGTTGATCCGAATTGAGCGCCACGCGTTGTTGCTCCCTTGTGATGCAAAATAGTTCCGCCAGGAGGCAAAATCAATGAGGGTTGAATGACGGCCTAATGATAGCGAAAAACTACCACTTAAATGGTGGGAAAATAGGGGGTAGGGAGAACGGCAAACCTGTTTTTTGTGAAGGCGAAAACCGTTCATCCTTGAGTATGGCAGATTCTTCCTACGATTGTTCTTCCATTCAATCCGTATTTCATCGGCTGGGGTAATGGCGCTATTTTCAAAAAGAAATTGAAATCTCGGGGGGCCGACCCGCAAGCCGCCGGTGGGACAGCGCATGAAACGACGCGGGGGTTCACGATGGAGGAGAAGATGGGAGGAGGAATGGGGGCCTATTCGTACCTGGCTCTTGCCGGTTTGGTTCTCGCCCTTGCTTGCGGGGGTGCCGAACTCCTGGCCGGGTACGGAGTCCGGGCGGGGTTCTGGGACTACCGGCTGGGAATATCCCTGTTCCGCTGGGCGGCCTATGGGGGCGTGGCGGCCGGACTCATTTCGCTCGCAGGCTGTTTGGCCACGCGTCCGGGGCTCGGGCACCCGGGTTTTGTCTGGGCCATGATCGGTCTTGTGATTGCCACGGCCACCGCGGGGGTACCGTGGTCGATGCAGCGCGTGGCCCGGGAGGTGCCGGCGATTCACGACATCACAACAGACCCTGCCGATCCGCCCGGTTTCGTGGCACTCCTCCGCATACGGCGAACGACGGCCAACGGCGGTGAGTACGGCGGTCCGGAAATCGCTGTCCAGCAAAGGAAGGCCTATCCGGACATCGCTCCGCTCGAACTTTCCGTTGCGCCCCCGGAAGCATTCAACGAAGCTCTCCTGGCCGCCCGCAGGCTGGGGTGGGAGCTGGTTGCATCCGATCCCGAGACAGGGATCATCGAAGCGACGGCAACGACCTTCTGGTTCGGCTTCAAGGACGACGTGATCGTCCGGGTGAGGCCATCGGCCCAGGGAAGCCGCATCGATATACGTTCGGTCTCCCGCGTCGGGAGAAGCGACCTCGGGGCCAATGCGCGCCGTATACGGAAGTTCGTCCAAACCGTTCGCGGGCACGGGAATAGCTGAGGCGGAAGTGCACACTCCACCCAACCTCACCACGGGCAGCATGTGGCGTAACATCTGGCAGCTCTCCTGGCCGATGCTGCTGATCATGATCTTTGAGTTTTTCGTGGGCTTCACCGACGTCTACGTCGCGGGGTTCATCAGCCCGGAAGTCCAGGCAGCGGTCGGGTTCGTCAGCCTTCTCTATTTTTTCGTGATCATCATCGCCAATGCGATCGGCATCGGAACGGTGGCCCTGGTCTCGCGGGCCATCGGTGCGGGAGATTTCCCGCGGGCGCTTGATGTGGCCCGTCAGTCCCTGCTCTTCGGTGGAGCCACTGCCGTCGTTCTCAGTGTGATCGGGTTGACGCTCAGCCGCGAGATCGTCTGGGCGGCGGGGTTCCCGGCGGAGATTCGGACCATCGCCGAAACGTTCCTCCGGATATTCGCGATTGCCCTCGGGGCGAACTATCTCCTGCTGATCTCGAACGCTCTCTTTCGCGCAAGCGGGGAGGTTACCAAACCGCTGGTTACGATGTTCTTCGTGATGGCCCTGAACGTGATCGGGGACTTCGTGCTGGTTTTTGGATTTGGGTGGATCCCTTCCCTGGGATACTCCGGAATTGCCATCGCAACGGCCGCTTCGGTCCTTCTCGGCATGGTCATCAACCTCGCGCTCTTCTCCCGGACCCGATGGAGGGCCATCTATCGGGGGACGTGGGGTCTCCTGCCGGGCACGGTTCGTCAGATTTTCCGGCTCGGCTGGCCGGCGGCGGCGCTTCAGTTTGCCTGGAACGCGGGGACCATCGTTCTGTACAACATCCTCGGCCGACTCGGGGAGGCAAGCATCACCGCCCTGGCTGCGATCGCCAACGGTTTGAGGATCGAGGCGATGATCTTCCTCCCGGCGTTTGCCCTCAACATGTCGGCATCGGTGCTCATCGGCCAGAATCTCGGCGCGGGAAACCCGGACCGGGCGGAACGGACCGGCTGGAGGATCGCGGGCGTGGGGATGGTGATCATGAGCCTCATGGCGGTGTTCGTTTTCATCCGGGCGGACGATTTCGCGGCTCTGGTGGCGAGGGACCCTTCGGTCCTCAAGGAGACGGCAAGCTACCTGAAGTACAACATGATCGGCCAGCCCTTCATCGCTTTGAGCCTCTCTCTGGGCGGAGGTCTTCAGGGCGCGGGCGATACCCGCGGCGCAATGTGGGTGATCATCATCGCCATGTGGCTGATCCGTCTCCCTCTGGCCTGGATGCTTGCCCTCCCGATGGGCCTTGGGGCAACAGGCGTCTGGGCAGCCATGGTCTTTTCAATGGCGTGTCAGGGGCTCCTGATGGCGCGGCGATTTCGCGGCGGGAGCTGGAAGAGTGTGAAACTGGAATCGACCTGAAAAGGGGTCGCTTCCGTGGGACCCCGGACGGCGGTCCGATTGCATAGGGGGCGATCGAATGCTCAGAATTTTCAATTCTCTCGGCAGGACGCTCGAGACCTTCAAACCGGTGAACGACAAGGTTGTGACCATCTTCACCTGCGGACCTTCGGTCTACCAGCGTGCCCACATCGGAAACTTCCGCACATTCCTGTTCGAAGACATCCTGGTGCGTTATCTGGACTACTCGGGACACCGGGTGAAGCGGGGGATGAACTTCACCGACGTCGAAGACAAGGCGATCGACGAGGCACGAAAACGCGATTTGACCATACAGGAACTCACGGAGCGGAACATCGATGAATTCATCGGCGAGATGAAGCTTCTCGGGATCCGGATGCCCGACTACATGCCCCGCTCCTCGGGCTACGTCCAGGAGGCGGCCGGGATTATCGCACGCCTGGTCGAGCTCGGGGTCGCCTATTGGCACGGAGGCAATGTCTACTTCGATCCCCTGAAATTCCCCGGATTCGGTAAGCTCTACGGTCTGGACATGCGCCGCTGGCCCGCGAAGCGGAGGCGTTATCACAAAGATACCTATCCCGGAATTCAGTGGAACCTTGGCGATTTTGTCCTCTGGCACGGCTGCCGCCCCGGAGACTCGGCGTGCTGGACCACCCCCATCGGGCGGGGCAGGCCGTCGTGGAACGTGGAGGATCCCAGCATGGTCGCGAGCCGCTTCCAGGAGACCCTCTCCATCTACTGCGGCGGGATCGACAACCTCTACCGCCACCACGACTATTCGATTGCCATTCTCGAAAGCCTCCGACCCTATCCGATGGCCCGGTACTGGCTCCACGGCGAACACCTTCTGGTCAGGGGGAGGAAGATGTCGAAGAGCCGGGGTAACATCCTCCACACCGACGACATCCTCGGCCGCGGCTACAGCCCTGCCGAGATCCGGTTCTTCCTCACCGACGGTCACTACCGTGAGCGGCTTTCCTACTCGGAATCGGCGATGGCCGAATCCGCCCGGAAGCTCCGGCGGCTGCGGGCAGGCCTCGGAGCGATGCGTGAGCGGGCGGGCGGGGCTTCACCGCAGATGGACGAGAGGGCCAGCCGGGTTGCGGAGGTATTCCGCACCGAGATGGACGACGACCTTGCCGTCGGGCGTGCGGTGAAAATGATCTCGCAGGAGGTGGAGGCGACCGTTGCGGGCGGTTCGTCTCCCGGGTCCGTGGCTGCGTTCATCGAAGCCCTGGAGAAAATTGACAAGGTCCTGAACGTTCTCTTCTGAACCCATGCCGTTCCGTCCAAGGGTCGTCCTGCATGCCGGCGCCGCTGGCCTGAACGGGCTTTGTCCGCGGGTCAGCAGTGCCGGCAAAAGAGATCACGGCAGGTTATAAGCCAGAGGATCGAACGGCGACCCCGCCGGATAGACCCGTGCTGCCAATTCACGGTCGAGCAGAAAGAGTCCCTCCTTGCTCTCGCCGATGAGTTCGACCTGCCGACTGATCTTGTCGGTATTGAACTCCTCCTCGATCTGTTCGTTGAGAAACCAGTTCAGCAGCGGTTCAGCCGTGTAGTCGTTCACCTCCCGGGCGATCTTCGTCAATGCGTGGATCTTTTCCGTGATGAATTTTTCATGGGCATAGGCGTCCTTCCAGGGTTCGAGAGCGTTTTTCCAGGTGGTTTTGAGTTGTTTGACGTCCAGAAGGACGACCGAGGCGCCCCGGTTGGTCAGGTGGTCGAAGAACTTCATCGCGTGGACGGTCTCTTCGTGGACCTGGACACGGAGCCAGTGCGCCATTCCGTCGAGGTTCTCCACATGGAAGTAGGCCGCCATCGAAAGATAGATGTACGCGGACTCGAGTTCATACTTGATCTGCTCATTTACGGCATCGAACATCCT
>JAJFTY010000013.1 GCA_021372695.1 Deltaproteobacteria bacterium | reverse complement strand
CCGGAGCAGCTCGCCGGGTCCGAACTCCTGGAGGATGACGAGCACGATCTCCCGGGCGAGAAGCTTCATCCGGCTGAAGAGCCAGGCAGGCGCCCTGCCGCCGTGAAGGGGGAGGTGGGTGATTCCGGTTTTCATCCCATGACACTCCGGTTGCGTCATCGCGATGGGGAATACGGCCATATGCAATGCCAAAGGTCAGGCCGCCCGTTCGCCTTTTATCGCCTGGGAGCTTTACGGTCAAGGATGAAGTGTCGGGAATGCGTCGCAGAAAGCAACGGGTGCCGCTCAACGGCCCCCTTCAGGGATCATCGGTTGGTTTGGGAAAGAAGCCCCAGGCTCTCGATCTCTTCGAAGAGCTTTTCCTTTCGGACCGGCTTGACGATGTAGCCGTCGCACCGGGCATTGAAGGATTCCATGATGACGTCGGCGTCGTTCATGGCCGTCGTCATGATCACCTTGACACCCTTGTCGGGTGCGATGCCCTTTTGTTCCTCAATGGCCCGGACGGTCTTGAGCACGTCGATGCCGTTCACCTCGGGCATCATGATATCGAGAAACAGCAGGTCGTACTGTTTTCCTTCCGTAAAGGCCGCCTCGAATGCGTCGATGGCCTCCCTGCCGTCGAAGGCCAGGTGGCAGAAACAATCGGCCTCGAGAAACTTCTTCATCAGGCGGCTCCCGATGAAATCATCTTCGACGATCAAAACGCGCATTGCTCATGGTCTCCGTTCGATTCTATCGGGCAGAGGATGTGAAACTCTCCCGTCGTTAAGGTCATGCAGATTTCTTGCCAGGGCTGACGTCAACCGGTGTTTAAAAAACACCATTTTTTCGATGCGATTGGATTCTCCGGTTCTCCGGACTCAAGGTATTTCGGCAGGATGCCGATAAATCTTGAGAGGGTACTTCGAAGGGTGTCACCCGTCGGTGGCAGCGAATTTGCAGTTCAGAGGTTAACGGGATCCCTGAGAGAGGAGCAAATGATGCAGACCGTTCATCCGCGATACACCCTGGCCGAGAGACTTTTTCTCGCGGTCTTCACGATGGTCACCTGGCCCGTCGAGCATTTTCTCGGCTTGGTTCGGCGCAAGGCTGTCGTCGATCTGGTCACTACGGCCAATCGACGCTAGCCAGCAGTCAGGCGGCCCACCCAGAGGTCCCATCACCTTCCGCCACGAAAAGAAGGGCGCCGGATACCGGCGCCCTTCTTCATTTCAGCACTCCAGCGTTGAAGATTTTTTCAGGCCTTGAGCTCCGAGGTGCACTGGGGGCAACGGGTGGCCTTCAGGGGAACCGCCGACAGGCAGAAGGGGCACTCCTTCGTCGTCGGCGCCGCCGGCGCTTCCTCTTTCTTCAAACGGTTGATCTGCTTGATGAGCAGGAATACGGCAAAGGCCACGATGAGGAAGGTCACAATCGAGTTGATGAACAGGCCGTAATTCATGGTCACGGCCGTTGCCGCCTTGGCCTCCGCCAGCGTCGCGTAGGGCCCTGGTACCTTGCCCGCCTTGAGCACGAGGAAGAAATTGGCGAAATCGACGTTTCCCATCAGCAGTCCGATGAACGGCATGAGGACATCGTCAACCAGTGATTTTACGATGGTACCGAAGGACGCGCCGATGATGATACCCACGGCCATGTCCACAACGTTTCCGCGCATGGCGAATTCCTTGAACTCCTTGATCATGAAACCTCCTCCTTTCAAGTAAAAAACAGGCATGTCGGGTTACACAAACGTTTCATGGATGATCGCGCAAACCACCTGATATGTCAAGGCACCGTTGCCGGTTGCTTGCTGAACTCCTGGGTCAGCCGCCGTTAAAAACGGATACCCACCCCCGCTCCCCAGCCATAGGCGGAGTGCCACTGACCGATGAGGGAAACGTTCTTGTCGATCGTGTAGGACAAGCCGATGCGTCCCTCCCAGTAATGACGGGTGTCGTATTCCACATGACCGACCAGCCGGAGGCGGGGCAGGAGCTCCAGGTGCTTTTCGAGAGCGACGCGTCCGCCCGCGTCGGTGTCCATCCAGGCCCGGCATTCCACGTCGAGCGGCAGCCGATATCTCAGTCCGAAAATGCCGCGCACCTTCTCCATCGTGCCCTCGGCACCCTCGAAGTCGGCGCCCGCAAAAACGCTCAAAAAGCCATGGATGTATCGGCTCCATGTGAGGATCCCCTCCCACTCGGTTTTGTCTACCTCCTGCCAGCCTGCCTCCCATTCGGCCCGGATGATGTTACGCGTGTCGGAAAGCTCAAACGCCCCTTCGGTCATGCTGCTCAGCAGCTCCGCACGGCCGTGGAAATACCAGGACTCCTCGTAGAGCCTGTGGCGAACCGCCGCCGTTTCCGCATCGGGAGAATATCCCTCGTAATGAATCAGCCGGGCCATGCCGCTGTGCATGTGATAGAGCAGGTGGCAGTGAAAGAACCAGTCGCCGAACTCGTCGGCGGCAAATTCGATGACCGTCGTGGCCATGGGTGCCACGTCCACGGTGTGCTTGAGCGGCGCCTGGTCGCCCTGTCCGTTCATCAGGCGGAAGAAGTGGCCGTGCAGGTGCATCGGGTGGTGCATCATCGTACGGTTGATGAGGATGAAGCGGACGACTTCGCCCCGGCGCACGAGGATGCGGTCCGTCTCCGACAGGGCCTTGTTGTCGAGGAACCACACATAGCGCTCCATGTCGCCGTCGAGGGTGAGGCGGATATCTCGGACGGGCTTTCCGCCAGAAAAGGCCGTGGAATGAACGGAGCGAAGCTTATCATAAGGGGCCCACGGGCGGGCCTCCCCGCCTTCTTCGGCAAGGCTGTCCGAGGATGACACATCGTTTGCCAGAATACCGAAACGCGAGCCGAACCGCCTGCCGTTTCGCAGCGACTCGTTGATCCGCTCCGCCCCGTGGGTGAGCTCGTGATCCCCCATGTGCACCACCGGGCCGAGGCCCCGCATTGAGTGATCGTGAAGCGACCCGGAAGCGGCCGCTTCCTTTCCTGCGTCGCCGTCCATCTCGTGTCTGCCGCTCATGGGTGTCGTCTCATCGTGGTTCTTGTGCATCGTCATCCCGGGCCGGTCGAATTTCCCGGCTTCCACGGCTCGATCGGGCATGCCCATGGCGCCGGCGGGTGATAAAGAAAAGATTTGAGCAAGGCCGAGGTGCCCCATGGCCCTGTAAATGTTCGGCCGCGGCATGGTGGGAGCAGGGTGGCGCTCCCCGGAGCCAATCCAGATGGAGGCGAAGGCCGACCCATCGTGGGCCGTGGCCCTCAGCTCGTAGGCGCCCGCAGCGGGTACGCGTACGATCACGTCGTAGGTTTCCGCAACACCGATGAGAATCCGTCTCAGCTCGACGGGTTCCACGTCCTGCCCGTCGGCCGAGACAACCGTCATCGGGCCACCGGCATATTCCAGGTGGAAGTAGGTCGTCGCTGAGC
The DNA here is from genome assembly GCA_021372695.1 of Deltaproteobacteria bacterium. Next base: position 3,544 of record JAJFTY010000013.1, on the reverse strand, counting down.
CATCGATGATACGCACCCTCGCCGTCTCGCCGGGCTTTGCATCGATCATCGTCTCCGTTCTGCCATTGGCCAGAAAGCGGTCGTACGCCACATCGGAGATGTCCATGGCAGGCATGCGCATGAGCATGCCCGTGACGTAGTCGCCCAGCATGCCGAGGCGAATGGCTCCCAGCAGGCTGTGCGCACTGCCCTTCTCGACAGCGTACCATTCGCTGCCGCGCTTGAGCTCGCGCTGGACGGCGTGGGGGTCCTCATCGGTCCAGTCGGAGAGAACGACGGCATGGTCCCGATCTGCGTGAACATGCCCGTGGCCCGGGTGGTGGTTCGGCTCGATGACGATGGCCCCATAGAGGCCCCTCTGCTCCTGCAACTCGCTGTGGGAGTGGTACCAATAGGTACCGGCCTGGCGGATGGGAAATTCGTAGGTGTACGTCGCCCCCGGGTTAATGGGAGGGAAGCTGATATAGGGCACACCGTCCATACCCGGAGGCACGAGGATCCCGTGCCAGTGAATGGATGTGGGAACGCTCAGCCGGTTGTGTACGTGGATCCGGGCCCAGTCTCCATCCCGGAAACGGAGCACGGGCCCCGGGATACCCCCGTTGACGGTGACGGCCCGAGCGGGCCTGCCGCTGTAGTTGACGTCCTGCTCGGCGATCGTGAGGCTGTATTCGACCGTTTCAGCGCCGGCCACGGGACCTGCCATGACGATCAAAACTGCCAGGGCAACAGAAACCGGACATCCGGCACGTTGGATCATAAAGCGGATGAGGGAAGGCAGAAACATAAGCCCTCTATGATGGGGACATGAGCGGTTGAATTCTAGGGGAGATCGCAGACATCCAAGCCTATTGCATGGCAAGAATAACATTGATGCAAGCTATGCTCAAGACCCGACAGCTGCCATGCCAGGGTACAGTCCCCCTGCTCGAGACAAGATACCCGCGTCAAAGCTGCGCCCTCTTCAGCCTGAGCGAGTTTCCGATAACGGACACCGAACTGAAGCTCATGGCAGCAGCAGCTATGATGGGGCTGAGCAGGATGCCAAAAGTGGGGTAAAGAACCCCGGCTGCAATGGGAACACCCAGTGCATTGTACACAAATGCGAAGAAGAGATTCTGCTTGATGTTGCGCATCGTCGCCCTGCTCAACTTCCTCGCTCGCACGATCCCCCGGAGATCGCCTTTCACCAGGGTCACTCCCGCGCTTTTCATCGCCACATCGGTCCCTGTTCCCATGGCAATGCCCACGTGAGCTTGCGCCAGTGCCGGGGCATCGTTGATGCCGTCTCCTGCCATGGCCACAATCCTTCCCTCGCCCTGCAGACGTTTCACCATCGCTGCCTTCTGGTCCGGCAGAACCTCGGCGATTACCTCCTCGATGCCGAGCTTTTTCCCGACGGCTTCAGCAGTCGTCCTGCTGTCTCCCGTGATCATAACGACCCGGATCCCTTCCTGATGAAGATTCTCGATCGCCTCGGCCGTCGTTGATTTGATCGGATCTGCCACGGCAAGAAGCCCTGCAATGTTCCCATCCGCGGCGACAAACATGGCAGTCTGACCCTCCTTGCGCATGGATTCTGCCTTGTCAGGAAAATCGCCCTGCGCAACTCCGAGCTCTTCCATGAGCCTGAGGTTTCCGAGGGCGACCTTCCGTCCGTCGATCATGCCCGTTACCCCGCGCCCGGTCAGCGACTCAAAGGACTCAACCTTAGTGGGTGAGATACCCTTTTCTTTCGCACCGGCGACGATCGCTTCGGCCAGAGGATGCTCGCTTCCCACCTCAAGGCTTGCAGCGAGGTGAAGCAGCGTCTTCTCATCGAACTTTGCCGCAGGGACCACCTCGACCAGCTTCGGCCTTCCCTCTGTGAGCGTACCGGTTTTATCCGTGACAAGGGTATCGACGGTCTTCATCACCTCAATAGCCTCGGCATTCTTGAAGAGCACGCCCCCCGTTGCCCCTTTGCCCATGGCCACCATGATCGACATCGGAGTTGCGAGGCCTAGTGCGCACGGGCAGGCGATGATCAGAACTGCGACCGCATTCACAAGCGCGTAAGCCATACGGGGCTCCGGCCCGATCCAGGCCCAGATTACAAAGGTGAGCACCGCGATACCGACTACCGTCTGGACAAAATATCCGGCAACGACATCCACCAGTTTCTGGATCGGCGCGCGGCTCCGCTGGGCTTCTGCAACCATATGGACGATCTGAGCCAGAAGAGTCTCTGCGCCGACCTTTTCCGCCCTCATGATCATTGTGCCGGTGCCATTTACGGTTGCGCCGATCACACGGTCGCCGGGCTGTTTCGACACGGGGATGGGTTCCCCTGTGATCATGGACTCGTCCACCGCGCTCGATCCCTCTGTTACTGCACCATCGACGGGCACCTTTTCGCCGGGCCTGATCCTAAGAAGATCTCCTGCCTTGATCTGGTCCATCGGAACGTCCTCTTCGTTGCCGTCCCTTATCCTTCGCGCCGTCTTCGGGGCAAGTCCGAGCAGGGCCTTTATGGCGGCGCCGGTTCGCGACCGTGCTCTCAATTCAAGCACCTGGCCGAGCAGCACGAGGGTGACAATGACCGCCGCCGCCTCAAAATACAATCCTACTTCACCGCTTTCACCACGGAACGACTCGGGGAAGAGGCCAGGGAACAATGCAGCCACAATGCTGTATAGATACGCAAGGCCGACACCGAGACCGATCAGGGTGAACATATTGGGGTTCCATGTGACTACCGACTGCCAGCCCCTGACAAAGAAGGGCCAGGCTCCCCAGAGAACGACCGGTGTGGCTAGAGTAAGCTCCAGCCATTTCAGATACTCAGGGGAGAAGAGACGATCGATGAACGAGAGCCCCGGAATATGGTGACGCATGGCAATAATGAACAAGGGGACCGTCAGCACGGCGCTGACCCGGAACCGTCGCGTCATGTCGATGAACTCGGGATTTTCCTCCTCTTCTGCCGTTGTTGTTTTCGGCTCGAGCGCCATCCCGCAGATCGGGCAACTGCCGGGTGCGTCCCGAACGATTTCCGGATGCATGGGACAGACCCATTCCATCTTCGATTGCCCGGAGATAATCGGCTCAACAGGCTCGAGAGCCATGCCGCACTTCGTGCAGGCCCCGGGTTTGGGTTCCCTGATTTCAGGGTGCATGGGACAGGTGTACATCTCCAACTCCAGAATTTTCAAAAAACATGAACTTGCCGTCAGTGCGTCCACACGTGAATAGTAAAGAAAGCTGAAATCCTTCCGGTCACTACGCCTTTTGATCTTCTTCGAGGGTCACCGGGATTGCGGAAGGCTTTCTATCGAATTCCCGCCCGCGCCAGATCATGTAGATGACGGGGTAGAGGACGAGCACGAGGATCAGCGAGGTCAGCAGTCCGCCGATCACCGGGGCGGCGATGCGTTTCATCACGTCGGCGCCCGTCCCCGTGCTGAAGAGGATGGGGACGAGACCGAGGTTGGTCGCCACCGTCATGACCTTCGGACGCAGCCGCTGGACCGCGCCGTGCAGGATCGCCTCACGCAGATCCTCC